>NZ_BAAIGC010000023.1:0-83068 GCF_054653495.1 Nocardioides sp. AN3 | reverse complement strand
CCCGGCCAGGGCCATGGTGCCTTGGGTGCCGGGGAGTCGGGCGGCGGGGTGGGTGGAGTCGGGGGAGTTGAAGGCGCAGTAGTCGACCGCGACTTGGATCTTGCGGACCTGCTCGCGGGCCTCGCGGCGTTGCGCGGCGGTGAAGGCCTCCAACAACTCCCCACTGGACTCCCACGACCCACCGTCCTGCGGCGACGGGCCTTCGTCATCGGGCGGGGGTGGGCACTCCTCCTCGAGCGGCGGCACATCCTCATCGGATGGGAGCGGCCACTCCTCGTCGAGCGGCGGCACATCCTCATCGGACGGGAGCGGCCACTCCTCCCCGTCAGGTGCCGGAGGCGGTTCCGAGATCGACATGGAAGAAGCCAATCAGAGGCCACCGACAATCTGTTGTGCCGTCCGATCGCCTGTGGAATCAGCCTCCTCAAGCCTGGCCGTGGAGCACAAGTGGTCGCCAACCAGCCGCACCAGCGGCAGAAGACGGCCCGAGATGGACACAGAGGCATCTCACCAGAGGTCACCGACGATCGCCGGCGAAGCCCGGCACCCTCAGCGAGCCGCCCGCCGGTACTGCACCGGCCACAGGTCCGTGTCGGTCTCGCCGAGCTCGTAGGCGGCCCGAAGGGCCCAGTGTGGCTCACGCAGGAGCTCACGGGCCAGCAGGATGACATCTGCAGAGCCCTCGGCGAGGATCTCCTCGGCCTGCTTGGGCTCGGTGATCAGACCGACGGCGCCGGAGGGGATGCCGGCCTCCGTGCGGACCCGGCGAGCGAACGGCACCTGATAGCCGGGTCCGATCGGGATGTCCGCTCGCGCGTTGCCGCCGCTCGAGGTGTCGATGAGGTCGACGCCGGCCTCCCGCAGGAGCACGGCCAGACGGACCGTGTCGTCGTCGTCCCAGCCGCCCTCGACCCAGTCGGTGGCAGACACCCGAACGATGACCGGAACACCGCCGTCCACCCGCGTGCGGATCTCGCGGACCACCTCCAGCACGATCCGGACGCGGTTGTCGAAGGAGCCGCCGTACTCGTCGTCGCGCTGGTTCGACAGGGGTGACAAGAACTCGTGCAACAGGTAGCCGTGCGCCGCATGCACTTCGAGCACATCGAAGCCGGCTGCCACGGCACGCTCGGCGGCGTCGCCGAAGTCACGCACCACCCGCGCGATGCCGTCGGGGTCCAACGGCTCCGGATCCTCGCGCAGCCCCGGATACGGCGAGGGAGACGGCCCCACGGGGCGCCAGCCACCGTCGGCGTCGGCAACGCCGCCACGTCGGCCGTCGAAGCCGGAGTACGTCGACCCCTTCCTGCCGGCGTGGGCCAGCTGGATGCCGGCGGTCGCTCCCTGCTGGTGGAGGAACGCCACGATGCGCGTCCACGCCGCCTGCTGCTCGCCATTCCACAGACCCGTGTCCTCAGGGGAGATGCGCCCCTCAGGCGACACAGCGGTCGCCTCGGTGAAGACAAGTCCTGCGCCGCCACGCGCGAACGAGCCGAGATGCACGAGATGCCAGTCGTTCGGCACGCCGTCGGCGGCGGAGTACTGGCACATCGGTGCGACCCACACGCGGTTGCGGACGGTGACCTCGCGAAGCGTGAGGGGTGTGAAGATCTGGCTCACAGGTGACTGCTTCCTGGTCGGTGGCCGGACGAGGGGTCCATGGCAGGTAACCATGAGGCGGGAGCTGCGATTCCATTGGCATCGGGATCGCCCGAGCACTCGTGAACACCCGCGGTCGGGGGTACCGCGCACCCCATGACCAGTGATCTGGAGACGACGACCGACGACCTCTACAACACCATCCGCGCGCTCTGGTGGGACGCGCCGGATGGATCGGCGACGGTCACCGACACCGCCATCGCGTCATCGACCGGGCTCGATCTGGACGTCGTGCGGGAGTATCTCGACAACGCCCACGGTGTCCAGCTGGTCACCGAGCGCGACGGTGACACACGCTCGGTGACCGGGCTGCTCGAGTAGCCGGCTCAGGTCTCACCGGTGCTGCCGACCTGGACGATGCGGCCGTCCTGATAGTGCGCGAAGCACTCGGCAGACCTCAGGCTCGCGGCCATCGCAGCGAGGTGCTCCGCAGCCGCTGCGAGCGTGGGATGGGTGTCGATCTCGAGGAGGCCGTGGCGACACTGCCAATGCCCATCGGGAAGCTCGATCGTCCGCAGGAACCAGGTCATTGGCTGAGCGTGCCTCGCGCGCAGCCGCGCGTGAGGAGGCTTGGGGCCACGGAGGCGAGGGCCAAGGTCCCCTGCACGGCCCTGCCGCGGGGACGGCGATGGACCAAAGTCCCGCAGCATCGGGGTCATGGGCCTGTCCGAGGAGTGGCGTCAAGGCCTACGGTGAGCGGATGGAGGACGAGGAGCGCGCACTGATCAAGGTCTTTCTGCTCGACGACCACGAAGTGGTGCGGCAGGGCATCAGGACCCTGCTGGAGACAGCGGGCGGGATCGTCGTCGTCGGCGAGTCCGACTCCGCCGAGGAGGCCAAGCGCCGCATTCCGGCGCTTCGGCCCGACGTGGCCATCCTGGACGGCCGCCTTCCCGACGGCTCCGGCATCGACGTCTGCCGCGAGGTCCGCTCGGTGGACCCGAGCATCGCGGCACTCATCCTGACCTCGTACGACGACGACGAGGCGCTGTTCGCCGCGATCATGGCCGGTGCCGCCGGCTACCTCCTCAAGCAGGTGCGCAGCAGCGACCTCGTCGAGACGGTCCGCCAGGTGGCTGCCGGCCGCTCGATGCTCGACCCTGCCGTCACGGCGCAGGTGCTCGACCGCATCAGGACCGGCCCGAAGCAGGACCCGACGATCGCCCGGCTGACCGTCCACGAGCAGCGCATCCTCGAGCTGATCGGGGAGGGGCTGACCAACCGGCAGATCGCGACGCGTCTCTCGCTGGCGGAGAAGACGGTGAAGAACTACGTCTCCTCGATGCTCGCCAAGCTCGGCCTGGAGAGTCGCACCCAGGCCGCGATCCTCATCGCTCGGCAGGGCAACCACGACGCCTGAGCCGCCGGGCGAGCTCAGCGGGCCGGAGGACCAAGGACCCGTCCGGTCGGAGACGTTCGGCACTGCCCGTCGAGGGCCCATGGGACGACGCTGAAGGTGCAAGGACAAGCAAACCTTCACCTATCGAGGAGGCGGTCGCGATGACCGCAACGCACCATCACCTATTCCGTGGATCGGCAGGCGCCAGCACACGCGGCAACATCAGGGTCGTCGCACAGGCTGAGCCCGTCGTACGCTCCGTCGCCGCCCGCCGGGTGTTGGCGACGCTGCGTCTCGCCTTCGGCTTCACGTTCCTGTGGGCCTTCTTCGACAAACTGCTCGCTCTGGGCTACGCGACGGGCACGGCACCGGACGGTTCGGTGGACCGCTTCGGGGACGCCGCGTGGATCCACGGCGGCAGCCCGACCGAGGGCTTCCTCAAGAACGGCGCCGACGGACCGCTCAAGGACTTGTACCACAACATCGCCGGCACCTGGTGGGCCGACTGGCTGTTCATGATCGGACTGCTGGGGATCGGACTCGCGCTCACGCTCGGCGTCGGGATGAGGATCGCCGCTGTGGCGGGCGCCCTGCTCTACGTGCTCATGTGGAGCGTCGTGCTTCCACCGACGAACAACCCCGTCATCGATGAGCACATCCTCGGTGCCATCACCGTCGTGGCGCTGGCACTCACGCAGGCCGGCGACACCTGGGGTCTCGGCGGGTGGTGGTCACGCACCGCCCTCGTCCAGAGGTTCCCCTGGCTGCGCTGACGACACGCTCGACATCGCAGTGACCTGACGGCCGCTCCGGGATCCCCGGGGCGGCCGTCACTCTGCCTGACGGACGTGCCGCCGACGTCGTGCCGCACGCACCAGCTCGTCGACCCCCCACGTCACGACCGGCAGCGGCAGAAGAGCAGCGAGCATCCACGACGAGGGCACCGCGGTCCCGAAGACGCGCTGGAACGCCGGCACGGTCACGACCAGTGCGGAGAAGGCGATCTCGAACCCGATGCCCCACAACAGCATCGGATTCGTCCTCAGCCCGACATCGCGCAGCGACGCGATCTGCGTGCGGGCGGCGATGGCCGTGCCGACCTGACAGGCGACGATGCCGAGGAACGTCATCGTCGTCGCCTGTCGCCACAGATCGTGCAGCGGGCCGATGCTCACGTCGGCTCCCGGGGTCCACCCGCCCTCGAGGAGAGTCCAGAGGAACACGCCCGTGACGAGCACCGCCGACGTGCCACCCAGGATCCCCCACGCCCGAGCGAGCATCGGGCCGTCGATGACGTTCTGGGTGCGCCGTCGCGGCGGCTGGTCCATCAGGCCGGGCTCCGCCGGCTCCCGGCCGAGGGCGAGTGCTGGGAGCGTCTCGGTGCCGAGGTCGATCGCGAGGATCTGCATCACCGTGAGCGGGAGGGGGATCTGTCCACCGGAGAGCGCATAGAGCAGGAACGGGACGACCTCAGGCGTCGCATGGGCGAAGATGTAGATGATGAACTTGCGCACGTTGTCGTAGACCTGACGCCCGGACTGGACGGCGGTGACGATGGTGGCGAAGTTGTCGTCGGTCAGGATCATCGTCGACGCCTCCCGTGCGACGTCCGTGCCGCTGCGGCCCATCGCCACGCCGATGTCGGCCCGTCGCAGCGCCGGCGCGTCGTTGACCCCGTCGCCCGTCATGGCGATGACGTGACCCAGGCTCCGCAAGGCGTCGGCGATCCGCAGCTTCGCCTCAGGGGAGGTGCGGGCGAAGACGAGCTCGTCGTGATCGGAGAGCAGAGCATCGAGCTGTCGCTCCGTCATCGCGTCGAGCTCACGCCCGGTCACCAGGGGGGTCTGGTCGTCTCCGATGCCGACCCGTCGTGCGATGCCCTGGGCCGTCAGCGCATGGTCTCCGGTGACGACGACGAGCCGGATGCCAGCGTGATGACACTGCTCCACGGCAGCGCGTGCCTCTGCTCGCGGAGGGTCGATCATCGCGACGAGTCCCAGCAGCTCCAGGGCGCACTCGATCTCCTCCCGCTCCGGCTGCACCCCCACGACGTCGACCGGCCGCCGCGCGACGGCGAGCACGCGCAGTCCCGTCGCCGCCCAGTTCTCGACGATCGCGATGACGCGGTCGCGCTCCCTGTCGTCGAGAGGCCGCCCCGTGACCTCGGTGCACAGCGGCAGCAGATCCTCGGGTGCTCCCTTGCTGTGGGCCCAGAGCCCGCTCTCGTCCCGGTCGATCGTCGTCATGCGGCGCAGTGTCGGGTCGAAGGGGAACTCGACCATGCGCTCGGGCATCGCGCGAACGCCCCAGGCGTCTGCGGCCGCACGGATCGCTGTCTCTGTAGGGTCGCCGGCGAGCCCACCGCCCTCGAGCGCGGTCAGATCGGTGCAGGCAGCGGCCGTGGCCAGCAGCAGCCGGCAGTCGGCGCCCCAATCGCCGCCCGTGTCGGCAAGATCGGCCTCCGCCGTCGCCAGATCGACGATGCCGGACGGTGTCCAGCATCGCTGGACCTGCATGCGGTTCATCGTGAGGGTGCCGGTCTTGTCAGTGCAGATCACGCTGGTGGACCCGAGCGTCTCCACCGCCGAGAGTCGTTTGACGATGGCCCCCTGCCGTGCGAGGACCCGCACACCGACGGCCAGGGAGAGTGTGATGGTGGGGAGCAGTCCCTCCGGGACGTTGGCCACGAGCAGCCCGATCGCGAAGGTGATCGCGTCGCTCAGCGGCAGACCGGCGCCGATGGTTCCGAGCGGCACGAAGGCGGCGCCGAGGCCCAGCCCGACCAGAGCGATCACCCTGGCGACTCGCTTGACCTGCCGCTCCAGGGGGGAGTCCTTGGTCCGGACCCGCTGGGAGAGCGATGCGATGCGACCGATCTCGGTCCGCATTCCGGTCGCGAGCACGACGGCGACCGCGTTGCCCTGGGTGCACGTCGTGCCGCTGAAGAGGAGGTTCGTCGCCTCGACCGGGGGACCGGCCGACGTCGGCGTGGCGACCGAGCGGAGGACCGGCGCAGACTCGCCGGTCAGCATCGACATGTCGACGGTGAGGCTCCCCGAGATCACCCGGGCATCTGTGCTGACGCTCTCACCTTCGGACACTCGGACGATGTCGCCACGGACGAGCTCACGCGCCGGCACGACCCGGGTCGCGCCGTCGCGCACGACCCGGGTGGTTGCCGGAAGGTAGCTGGCGAGCGCCTCCACGGCGCGCTCGGCATGGCGCTCCTGCACGACGGCGAAGACGGCGTTGAGGAGGATGACCGTCACGATCGCCGTGGCCAACGGCAGGGAGCCGCTCACGGCGGAGAGCGCGGCAGCGAGCCACAGCAACAGCGCTAGTGGGTGGACGAGCTGGCCCACGACCTCGGTGGCCAGGCCGGAGCGCCGGTGGCCGGTCAGCTCGTTGGCGCCGTCGACCTCGAGGCGACGCGCGGCCTCGCGGTCGGTCAGGCCACCCGCAGAGGTGCGCAGTCCGGCGAGCAACCGGGTCTGGTCCTTCGCGTGCCTCCTCGTCGAGCTCCTCCAGTTCGCTGGTGTCACCCGCGCGTGCCGTCGCTGCACGACCGAGAGTGGAGGTCATCGCCGCATCCGTGGTGCAGTCCGGTCAGACCGGTGCCCGGAGCTGGCGCGGAATCCCGTCGCCCGCAGTGGCCATCTCCTGGAGGCCGACCTTGACATCGACGGCGACAGCACCACGCGAGCGGCAGAAGACGGGGTTCAGGTCGAGCTCGGCGACCTGCGGGACGTCGAGCGCGAGCTCGCCCAGGGCGACGATCATCCGCTCCAGTGCCGCGACGTCGGCCGGAGCAGTGCCGCGGTAGCCGTCCAGGAGCGGCCAGATCCGCAGGGACCGGATCGCCCGTGCCGCGTCCTGGGCGGAGACGGGCGGGAGGAGGAAGGTCCGGTCCTCCAGGATGTTCGTCGCGATGCCGCCGGCGGCGACCATGATCATCGGTCCGAAGCTCGGGTCCCGGGTGAGACCGAGGGCGATCTCGACGCCGTCCACCATCGGCTGGACCACGAGCGGGGTGCGCGCTCGACCCGTCTTCGCGTCGAGGTCGGCGGCGGCGGCGCGTACGTCCGCGGGCGTGCGCAGGCCGACGTGGACGAGCCCGCGATCGGTCTTGTGGAGGATGTCCGGATCGGCGACCTTGAGCACGACGGGGAAGGACAGCTCCTCGGCAGCCAGGACCGCCTCGTCGGCGTCCTCGGCCACGACGCCGACGGGCGTCAGGCCATAGGGGAGCAGCAGGTCGACCACGTCTGCTGGGCCCAACCAGTGGATGGCCGGCGACGCGGGGTCGAGCAGCTTGCCGGCGAGCGCCCGCGCGCACTCGGCGCGCTCGACGTCACGCGCCGGGAGAGGGCTTTCCGGCGTCCGTCGCCACTCGGCGTATCGCGCCGCGTGCGCCATCGCCTCGACCGCATCGTCGAGAGCATGGAAGACGGTGATGTCCTCCGCGCCCGCTCCGAGCCCGCCGAAGCCCACGAGGACGATCGGCGTGTCGGGATGGTCGGCGCGGAGACGACCGAGCGCCTCGACGAGGGGTGCGGCGGGCGCCACGGTGGTGGGGACGAGGACGACCAGAAGGGCGTCGATCTCGCCGGAGCTCAGCAGCGTCTGCGCGACGGCGGTCAGGTCCTCAGGGCTCGCGCCCGCGCCGAGGTCGACGGGGTTGCTCGTGCCGACCGTCACGCTCACGTGTCGAGCCAGCACCTCGCGGGTCGGCCCCGAGAGCGCCGGGACGAGCAGTCCCTCGGACTCCGCCGCGTCGACGGCGAGGACGCCGAGTCCACCGGCATTGCTCACCACTCCCAGCCGTCGGCCTGCGGGCAGGGGCTGCTGCTCGAGGAGCATCGCCGTCAGGACCACCGACTCGGCACCGCGGCACTTGATCACGCCGGCCTGCGCGAACAGCGTGTCGATGCCGACCGCTGGCGTGGCCGCCGCAGCGGTATGGGACGTGCCGGCCCGTCGGCCGCTCGTCGTCGTGCCGCCGACGACCGCGAGGAGGGGCTTCCTCATCGCGAAGCGGCGCGCGACCCGAGCGAACTTGCGGGCGTTGCCGAAGGACTCCAGGTAGAGGGCCGCAGCCGTGACCGACGGGTCGTCGATCCAGGCCGAGAGCAGGTCGTTGCCCGAGACGTCGGCCTTGTTGCCGAGCGAGACGAAGCTGTGCACGCCGACCCCGTGCCCGCGGGCGGCATCCAGGAGGGCGATGCCGACGCCCCCCGATTGCGAGGCCATGGCGAGACCGCCCGGACCCGGCACGCTGTCGGTGAACGTCGCATTGAGCCTGATCTCCGGGGCGTTGCAGGTGACACCCATGCAGTTGGGGCCGATCAAGCGCAGCCCATGACTGCGTGCCACCTGCTGCATCCGGCGTTGGAGGTCCGCGCCCGCGGGTCCCAGCTCGCTGAAGCCCGAGCTGATGACGACGGCCGCCCCGACATGGGCGTCCGCGGCGTCCTCGATGGCCGCGAGCGCCTGCGGGGCGGGCACGGCCACGATGGCGAGGTCGACCGGGTCGGGGATGTCCTGGAGGCGGCGGTGGACGGCGATGCCCTCGATGGCGGGCGCGTCCGGATGGACGACGTGGACCCGGCCGGTGAACCCTCCGTCGAGCACCGAGCGGAGCACGGCGTGACCGAGGCCGCTGCCGTCGCGGCGTGCTCCGAGGATGGCGACGCTCCGCGGGTAGAGCAGCGGATGCAGCGAGTGCGCCTCGGAGGCGCACTCGCGGGCGTCGGCGGCCTCGATCGCGCGTGCCGTCGCCTCCGTGCTCATCTCGATGGTCACCTCGCCACGGTCCGTCCGCCGGGTCAGGTCGAAGCCGGCATCGCGGAAGACGCGCAGCATCGCGTCGTTGTCGGCGAGCACCTCGGCGACGAAGCGGTGGATGCCCTGACTGCGGCAGGCGGCGGCTACGTGCTCGAGCAGCAGGCTGCCGAGCCCGTGCCCGTGCTCCTCCTCGGCGATGAGCATGGCGACCTCGGCCGCGTCCGTCCCGATTCGCTCGGCGGTGACCAGACCGACGATCCGTCCGGACATGACAGCGACCAGGCCGATGACGGCGTCGTCGGTCGCGTCGAGGACGTGCTCGACGTACCGGTGCCCGCTCGTGCGACCCGCCGTGAAGAAGCGCAGCCGGATGCTCTCCTCACCGGCCTCGTCGTGGAGCGCGATGAGACCGGCCCGGTCCGAGCCGGCGACCGGGCGGATCGATGCGATACGCCCGTCCGCCAGCAGCACGTCGGCCGCCATCGCCTCACGCCTTCGGCGCGGCCGCGATCCGGCGGACGACGGCGACCGGGCAGTGCGCGTCGTGGAGGACGCGCTGGCTGACCGAACCCAGGAGCAGATCGGCGAACGCGTCCATGCCGCGCGACCCGACCACCACCAGAGAGGCGGCGGCGCTCGCGTCGACGAGCAGCCGCTCGGGCGCGACCGCGATCGCCTCGGCGGCGAGGTCCAGCTCGGGATGGGCCTCGCGCTCCTCGGCGACCCAGTCGTGCACCAGTCGGTCCGCGTTCTGGATGCGGTGCGCCGTGTCTCGGGCGAACACGGCGTCGCGTGAGCCGAAAGCCGCCGGGAATGCGCGATAGCCGTGCAGGGCCACGACCTGCTGCCCCGTGCCGGAGGCCATGTCGCAGGCGAACCGGAGAGCGCGCTTGCTCTCCGAGGAGCCGTCGATCCCGACGACCACACGGGTGGCATCGGGCTGCTGGGGGCGTCGTACGACGACGACCGGGCAGGATGCGTGGCGCGCCAGGTGCTGGCTGACCGAGCCGGTGAGCGACCCGGCCACGAGACCATGACCGCGGCTGCCGACCACCAGCATCTGAGCGCCGTGGGCGGCCGCCAGCAGGCTCGCGACGACCGGGCCCCGTCGGACGGCGATCCCGCCGTCGTCGAGCTCCAGCGACTTCAGCAGACTGATGGCACGCTCGCGCGCCTCGGACGCGGTGTGGTCGAGGAGCTCGTGAGGATCGCCGACGAGCGGCTCCGTGGCGGCGGCGACGATGAACGTCTCCAGAGTGAGGGAGCGCCGCCGGGCAGTCTCGGCTGCCCAGGTCAAAGCCAGGTCTGCGTCCGGCGAGCCGTCGTAGCCGACGACGAGGCGCGGTGACGATGGTGATGATGTCGCGTCCATGACTGCTTCTCTCTCACCCCGCAGAGCTGGGGTGCTCCTCGAGGATCTTGCGGAGGGCGGCGACGAAGCGCAGCGACTCGTCGCGCTCGCGCTGCCACACGTTGCGCCCGAAGATGAGTCCCGTCGCGCCGGCGTCCATCGAGCGGCGGGCCTTCTCGAACATCGCGTCGTCGCCGGCCTGGCTGCCACCCGAGATGAGGACGAGCGACCGGTTCGCGGAGCGTACGACGGCGTCGACGGCCTGCTGGCTCGAGGCCGCCGCGGCATAGGGCTGGGGGACCTGGTCGGTCTTCTCGGGGTGCGGGAAGTTCAGCTTGACGACGTCGGCGCCGAGCTCGCTCGCCGTCCGCGCTGCGTAGTCGACGGCGTAGAAGGAGTCGCGGCCGCCCTTGGCCTCGATCGCAGAGCCCCGGGGATAGGCCCACACGATGAGCGGCATGCCGAAGCGTGCTGCATCGGCCCGCACCCGGCGCAGCTGCCCGAAGTCGGCTTCCTGCGCCGGCGTGCCCACGTAGAGCGTGTAGCCGACCGCGTCGGCGCCCAGCCGGACGGCCTCCTCGACGGAGGCGTTGAGCGGAGAGAGCGCTTGCGCGTCGGACGGGATCTCCGTCTTGCCGTTGAGCTTCAGGATGAGGGGGACCTCGCCGGCGTACTCCCAGAAGAACTTCTGTGCCAGGCCGATCTGCAGCACGACGCCGTTGAAGCCACCCTCGACCGCCAGGTCGAGGATGTAGCGCGGATCGGAGGCCGCAGGGTTGGCGAAGAAGTCGCGAGGTCCGTGCTCGAGCCCTTGGTCATAGGGCAGGAACAGCCCGGTGCCGTTCCTCAGCCCATGGTCGAAGAGGATCGTGTGCAGGCGGCTGCGCTTGCCCGGATCCAGCCCCAGACTGGCGAGACTTCGTCGCTCGGTCGTGGTCATCGCGTCACTCGACGCTGATCGCGGCCGGGCTGTGCTCGGGGTCGAGCGCTGCGACGTCGATGAGCGTCGCCTCGAGGAGGTCGTGCGCCAGTCCGGTGACGGCTCGGCACGCGGCCAGCTCGTCCCCGACCTCCGGGACGTTCCGATCCGCGGGGTTGCGGCGCGCGATGCCCTGATGGCGCAGCTCCGTCCCGGCGTCTGTGCGGAGCACGGCCTCCGCGCGCGTGCTGTCGTCGTTCTCGTAGAGGTAGATCTCCACGTGCCAGGTCCTCGTGTGCATGGCTCCTCCTCAAGGCTCAGCGGTGCCGCGGGCGGCGACTCGGCTCTCCCGCCAGCGTGCGCCGCCGGTAGCCCGTCGCGCACCAGCCAAGGGTCACTGTCGCGACGGACATAGGTCCCGAGACCGCGGACCTTGGCCGGTAGGAACCGTCGGCGACGGGCGGTGTGCTGGGTCGCGACGCGTGACCGGCGCGGCGCGCGCAGACGAAGGAGCAGACGATGGGGTTCATCAGTGGCTTCGCGCAGATCGGCATCGCCGACGTCGCGGCGGTGGGGGGCAAGAACGCCTCGCTGGGGGAGATGTACCAACGGCTCGGCGGTTTGGGTGTGCGGATCCCCAACGGCTTCGCCATCACCGCCGAGGCCTACTGGCACCTCCTCGACAGCGCGGACCTTCGCGAGCCGCTGGGTGACCTGTTCGCTGGCCTGCGACCCGGCGACCCTGCCGACCTGGCGCGCCGCGCGGGGGCGGCGCGCCACCTCGTCTATGCGGCGGGGCTCCCCGCCGACCTGGAGGAGGCGGTGCGCGAGGCCTACCGTGCTCTCGAGGAGGAGTACGGCACAGGCGTCGCCGTCGCCGTCCGCAGCTCGGCCACCGCCGAGGATCTGCCGACCGCGAGCTTCGCAGGCCAGCACGAGACGGTGCTCAACGTCAGCGGCGAGGAGCAGCTCGTCGACGCGGTCCTCCGCTGTTTCGCGAGCGTGTTCACCGATCGTGGAGTGCACTACCGCGCCACGCAGGGCTTCGGACAGCTCGAGGTCGCGCTGTCGGTCGGCGTGATGAAGATGGTGCGCTCGGACCTCGCCTCCTCAGGGGTCATCTTCACGCTCGACACCGAGTCGGGCTTCCGCGACGTCGTTCTGATCACCTCGTCCTACGGGCTCGGCGAGCTCATCGTGCAGGGCTCGGTCGACCCCGACGAGTTCTGCGTCCACAAGCCGACCTATGAGGAGGGGCATCGGGCGGTGCTGCGCCGCCGGCTCGGGGACAAGTCGGTCCGGATGGTGCTGGGTGACGGGGCGTCGGCGATGACGACGACGCTCACCGAGGCGACCCCCGTCGGTGACCGGACCCGCTTCAGCCTGTCGGACGCCGACGTGCTGGAGCTCGCGGGCTCAGCCCTGGCGATCGAGAGGCACTACGGCCGGCCCATGGACATCGAGTGGGCGCGCGACGGAGTGGACGGACTGCTCTACATTGTCCAGGCCCGACCCGAGACCGTCGTGTCCCAGCGGTCCGGAGCGGTTTTGACGAGCCATGTGCTCGACCGCCACGGCGACCTGCTCATCACCGGTCGTGCCGTCGGCGATCGCATCGGGGTGGGAGTGGCCCGGGTCGTGTCGAGCCTCGCCCAGCTCGCCGAGGTGCAGCCCGGGGACGTGCTCGTGGCCGACACGACGACCCCCGACTGGGAGCCGGTGATGAAGCTGGCCGCCGCCATCGTGACCGACCGCGGCGGGCGCACCTGCCATGCCGCGATCGTGGCCCGCGAGCTCGGGATCCCGGCCGTCGTCGGCACCGGTGAGGCGACGACCGTGCTCCGCGACGGAGAGGATGTCGTGGTCTCGTGCGCCGGCGGCGACACCGGTCGCGTCTTCCGAGGACCCGGTGCCTTCCACGTGGAGGAGCACCGCGTCGACGACCTACCCCGACCGCACACGCGCATCATGCTCAACCTGGGCAACCCCGACATCGCGTTCGCCACCTCCTTCCTGCCCAACGACGGAGTCGGGCTCGCGCGCATGGAGTTCATCATCAGCGAGTCCATCCGGGTTCATCCCATGGCGGCGCTCCACCCCGAGCGCATCGGCGACGAGCGCGTCCGAGCGGGGGTCCGGGAGCTGCTGCGGGGCTATGCCGACGGGGGAGCGTATGTCGTTGAGCGACTGTCGGAGGGGATCGGCACCATCGCCGCTGCCTTCTGGCCCAAGCCGGTCGTCGTCAGGATGTCGGACTTCAAGACCAACGAGTACGCCAGCCTCCTGGGCGGCGCCGACTTCGAGCCCCACGAGGAGAACCCGATGCTCGGGTTCCGCGGAGCGTCGCGCTACGCCCATCCGGCCTACGAGGAGGGCTTCGCGCTCGAGTGCCGTGCGATCCGCCGCGTCCGCGAGGAGATGGGCCTGGTCAACGTCGTCGTCATGCTGCCCTTCGTCCGACGACTGGCCGAGGCCGACCTCGTCCTCGGTCGGATGGCCGAGATGGGCCTCGAACGCGGCCGGGCAGGCCTCGAGGTCTACGCGATGTGCGAGATCCCGAACAACGTCATCCTCATCGACGAGTTCGCACAGCGCTTCGACGGCTTCTCGATCGGGTCCAACGACCTCACGCAGCTCACCCTGGGGGTCGACCGCGACAGCGAGGTGGTCGCCTTCGACTACGACGAGCGGGATCCGGGCGTCAAGAGGATGATCGAGCTCGCGGTGGAGGGCGCACGACGCAACCGTCGCCACTCCGGCCTCTGCGGGCAGGCGCCGTCCGACCACCCCGACATGGCAGAGTTCCTCGTCCGGATCGGCATCGACTCCATCAGCCTCAACCCGGACAGCGTCATCCGCACGACCCGTGCGGTCCTCGACCTCGAGGCCCACCTCGGCCGTCGCCACCCGGCGGCGATGCCCGCCGGCTGAGACGCCGGCTGAGACGCCGGCTGAGACGCCGGCTGAGACGCCGGCTGAGACGCCGGCTGAGACGCCGGCTGAGACGCCGGCTGAGACGCCGGCGGCCGTCGCTCGGCGGGCAGAGGGCCGAAGGTCCGGGCCAAGGTGCGGTGCCCGAGGTGCCCAAGGTCCGTCCCGGATGCGACGAGCTGCTCTGCCTGTGGTCGGTGGAGCTGAGCAGGATGGAGACATCGGCGCAGCAGCAGCGGAGTCGGACTCGAGGAGGGATCCTGGCCATGACCACCGATCGTTACCTGTGGCTCTCCCTCCACCCGTCGACGCGGCGACCGACGCTGTGCGGGTGCGGCCAGGACCTCGACGACTGCTCGCGCGAGCACTGCCCCCGATGCGGCGCGGCGCTGGTGGGCGACGCGGTCGACCCCGCCGCCCACGTGAGTGTGGTCTGATCCCTCAGGCCTCGTGCTCGAAGTGCTGGACATGGGCATCGGGGCCCGGGAAGACCAGGCTCTCGTGACCGTTGTCTGACCAGCGCACGACGTAGGGCGGGCTGCCGTCCGCGTGCCGTACCTCGAGAATCTCGCCGTCGCGAGCGGGAACGCCCTCGTGGACGCCCATGACGATGAGTCGGTCGCCAACTGTTGCATACATGGTTATCACCTCTCCTGTCGCTTGCTGTGGGTGTTCAAGGTCGTTCGGTCTCGAGGACCGCAACGCCCCGGACTCGGTCTGCCGCCAGGTCGCTGACGGCGACGTCGGCCCGGCTGAGCGGGTAGCAGGCCACACTGGGGCGCAGCCCGAGCCGGCCCGCGAGCCTCATGAGCTCGGCGCCGTCGGTGCGCGTGTTGGACGTGACGCTGGTCAACGTGCGCTCGTCGAAGAGCTGGGTCGCGTAGTCGAGCGGCGGGATCTGCGACACGTGGATCCCGGCGACCGCCACGGTGCCATGCGGGCCCACGGCAGCCAGCGCCTCGGCGACCACGTCGCCGGCAGGCGCGAAGACGATGGCGGCGTCGAGCGGCGGCACGGATCCACCGGGCGACACCGCGGTCGACGCCCCGAGCTCACGAGCCAGAAGCCGCGCCTCCTCACCCCGCGTGACCACGTGCACCTCGGCGCCGAAGGCGAGTGCCAGCTGCGCCGTCAGGTGTGCGCTCGCACCGAAGCCGTAGAGACCGAGCAGGCCCCCTGGCGGGACGGCGGCACGTTTGAGAGCTCGGTAGCCGATGATGCCGGCGCAGAGGAGCGGCGCGACATGGACGGCGTCGAGCGAGGCCGGCACGGGATAGACGTACGCCGCGGGGGCGACGGCATACTCCGCATAGCCGCCGTCGGCGTCCCACCCGGTGTATCGGGAGGTGCGGCACAGGTTCTCCGCACCTGAGCGGCACCAGCGGCAGGTCCCGCACGTCGCGCGCAGCCATGGCACCCCGACACGGTCGCCGACGTCGATGCGGCCTGTGTGGCCGAGCGTGCCGACGACCTCGCCGACGATTTCATGGCCCGGGACCACGGGCGAGCGATGGCGAGGGAGCTCGCCGGCGATGACATGCAGGTCGGTGCGGCAGACGCCACAGGCCTCGACCCGGACCAGCAGCTCGCCGTCCGCCGGCTCCGGCAGGGCGAGGTGGCCGAGCTCGAGCCGGCCGTCGCCGACGGTGCGCCAGGCTCTCACGCGTGCATCTGCCTCGGCGCCGAGACGGCGGTGGCATGTCGACCGGCACGGGTGCCCGCGCGGCGCCACTCGGCGCGGTCGGCCCAGGCGAGCGTGCTCAGGACCACGATGGCCGGGACCGCCCACAGCCAGAAGCCGAAGCCGAAGAGCAGAAGCAGGGCGTGGAAGACGATCACGGCGCACCATCCCACTGCCACCGCGCGACCGCGGGTCAGCAGGAGCACACCCGCAGCCGTCTCGGCGATGGCCAGCGCGAGCGCCCACAGGCGTGGCTGCGCCATGAAGACGTCGGACCAGCCGCGGGAGACGAACCCGAGCAGTGCCTGGTCGGCGAAGTGCCGGTAGGTGGACGGGTCGGCGGCGAGGATGCCGACGTGGATGCCTCCGGTCCACACGAAGAAGCCGCCCACGATGCGCCGTCCGACCCGTGGCGCGGACGTGTGGGCGAGAAGGTCCGGCACCGCTGGCGTCCGTGTCGTCATGCTGTCAGCCTCGCGTCGAGCGACTCAGGTGTGGAGGGTCGGAAGTCCCATCGGTGGCGGACCATGCGACCTGCCGCGGATGCGCGCCTCGGCGCAGGATGGTGAGGGAGACGGAGGGAGGGATCACGATGGGTGACCGACAGGCCGTGGTCGTCTACGAGTCGATGTTCGGCGACACCGCATCGATTGCCGACGCGGTTGCTCGTGGGCTGGCGGAGGAGGTCGCGGACGTCGCCTGCTGCGACGTGAGCGGGCTCGATGTCGGTGAGCCGGTGTACGCCGACCTGCTCGTCGTCGGCGCCCCGACCCACCGCTTCACGCTGAGCTCGCCCGGCACGCGGGAGGAGGCGCTGCGGCGCGGCGCCCCGCCCGGCCATGCGACCATCGGCCTCCAGGAGTGGCTCACGCACCTCGAGGCCGATCGACAAGGACTGGTCGTGGCGACGTTCGACACGCGGCTGGCGCTGTTCGAGCGCCTCACGCTCGCCGCAGCCACCGCCATGGGAGACCTCGCGCGGGAGCGAGGCTTCCGAGTCGTCGGCGAACCCATGGGGTTCTTCGTCGAGCACACCCGGGGCCCCGTCCTCGAGGGTGAGATCCTGCGCGCCACCTCATGGGGCCGCTCCCTGGCGGCAGAGCTGGCGGCCCTCCACCAGCGGTGAGGCCCGCCCTACCAGCCGTGAGGCCTTCAGTCGAGGCGCACCCGCTCGAAGAGCCGCGGCACGACCGCGCACACGCCGAGCTCGTCCTCGAGGCGATGGGCCAGGGCCTCGGAGCTGGCCGGCTCGCCGTGCACGACGTACACCGTTCGCGGAGGCGACGGGGCCGATCCGACCCAGGCGACGAGCTCGTCGGCGTCGGCGTGCACCGAGAAGTCGGGGATGTCGACGATCTCGGCGTGCACGGGCACATAGCGCCCGTGCATCTTCAGGTGCCGCGTCCCCTCGACCAGGTCACGCCCACGCGTGCCGGGCGCCTGATAGCCGGTCAGCACCACACAGTTGCGGCGGTCGGGAAGCTGGTGCTCGAGGTGGTGCACGACCCGCCCGCCCGTGGCCATCCCAGAGGCGGAGATCACGATGCAGGGCGTCCTCGGCCGGTTGAGGAGCTCTGAGCCGGCCGCGTCCTTGACCAGGCGTACGTCGAGATGGTCGAGCTCGTCGAGAGGGGATGCGCGTCCGTCGCGCAGCTGGGGCGACGACTCGTGGAGCGCTCGTCGGTAGATCGCGAGCGTGGCGAGCGCCATGGGACTGTCGACGAACACCGGGACGCGCGGGATGGCGCCGTCCTGCTCGAGCCTCAACAGCTCGAGCAGGACGAGCTCGGTGCGATCGACGGCGAACGCGGGAATGAGCACGCTGCCCCCACGCTCCACCGTCCGGCGGATCGCGTCGGCGAGCCGGTGCGGATCGGGCTCAGGGTGCCGGCGGTCGCCGTACGTCGACTCCAGCACGAGCGTCGCCGCGGCGGGCGGCGGGGCCGGCGGAGCGAGCAGCGGGTGTCCGGCACGCCCCAGGTCGCCGCTGAAGACCACGCGCTCCCCGCCGACCTCCAGCACTGCCACGGCCGAGCCGAGGATGTGTCCGGCGGGCATCAGGGTCACGTGGGTGCCCTCTCCGAGATCGTGCGGCTCGCGGAAGGGGATCGGGCTCAGCGACCGGATGGCCGCCTCGGCATCGGCGGCGGTGTAGAGCGGAAGCGCCGGGCTGTGGCGCGACCAGCCGCCGTCGTTCGCATACCGAGCGTCCTCCTCCTGGAGGTGGGCACTGTCGCGCAGGACGATCGCTGCGAGAGCGGCGGTGTCCGGCGTGCAGAGGGCCGGCCCGACGAACCCGTCACGGACGAGGACCGGGAGGTATCCGGTGTGGTCGAGGTGGGCGTGCGTGAGAACGGCGGCGTCGATCGTCTTCGGCGCGACCGGGAACGGATCCCAGTTGCGAGCCCTCAGCGCGCGGACCCCCTGGTAGAGGCCGGCGTCGACCAGCACCCGCTGCCCGCCGTGCTCCACCAGGAAGCGGCTGCCCGTGACGGAGCCGGCGGCGCCGTAGAAGGTGAGGATGGGTGCGGGCACGGCCATGGCCGGGATCAGCCCTGCGCCGCGGAGACTGGCCGGTCGCCTGCCTGGTCGCTGGTCTCCTGCTCGACGGGGAGTTCGAGGCGCTCAGCCGTCGGGGGCAGCACCACGGTGGCGCAACGCGTCTCGCGCAGGACGGCGCGACCGGTCCCGCCGAGGTGACCGAACGGGAAGGCGTGCGGCCGCCGCGTGATGACCAGGAGGTCGGCCTCGGAGGACGCCTCGACCAGCACCTGAGCGGGCTGGCCGTGCACGAGCCGGACCTCGAAGGCGACGTCGGGGAAGTCGCGTGCGACCCGGTCGGCTCGCTCGGTCAGGTCGGCGCTCGTCTGCTTCTCCCAGTCCGGGAACTCGGAGTGCCGGGCGATGATGTCGTCGTAGAGGGCCAGGAACTCCCAGGCATGGAGCAGCGTCAGCCGTGCCTTCCGGGCGGCGGCGAGCTCGAAGGCGTGCCGGATCAGGCCGGCGGAGGAGTCGTCGTTCTTGATCCCGACGATGACCGCTCCGTGCGCGGGCGCGTCCTCCCAGTTCGCCGGCACGGCGACGACCGGCACGGGGGAGTGCGCGGCGATCGGGCCGACGACCGAGGAGGTGACCAGGCGCGAGAGGGCCGGGTGCCGCTCGTCACCGAGGACGAGCAGATCGGCCTCCGCAGCTGCTTGCAGCAGTGCTCGGCGCGGATCCGCACGCAGGGCTGAGGTGTCCATGCGGTCGCGGGGCAGGATGCGCTCGGCCTCCTTGACCGCCTCCTCGAGGATGTTCTGCGGGAGCATGCGCTCCTCCACCGGGGTCAACGGGTAGGCGGAGCTGTAGAAGCTGCCCATCGCGTGGTAGCCGATGTAGGCGTGCACGAGGAAGAGGCGGGAGCCGGCCCGCTCGGCCTCACGGGCGGCCCAGCGCACGGCTGCCTTGCTTCCCTCACTGCCGTCGACGCCGACGGCGATCCAGTCACGGTGTGTCATGTTCCCGTCCTTCCAGAGTGAGATCAGAGTCTTCGTCGGGCGCGTTCGGCGGCCCGCCGGATGCGAGCTCCGCAGGGGGGATGACCTCGACCGGGCAACGGCTCTCCCGCAGCACGGCACGACCGGGTGCGCCGAGGTAGCCGAAGGGGAGGCCGTGCCGACGGCGTGTGATCACGACGAGGTCTGCCCCATGTGAGGCGTCCACCAGAGCGTGGGCGCCCTGCCCGTGCCGGACGACGTAGTCGACCCCTACCTCCCGGTGTGAGCCTCGTGCGCGGCTGACGAGCTCCTCGAGGGAGCCGCGCTTGATGTCGCTCCACGCGGACTCCTCATACGTGGTGGCGATCATCTCGTCGTAGACGACGGGGAACTCCCAGGCGTGGAGGACCGTGAGGCGGCACTTGCGAGCCGCCGCGATCTCGACGGCGCGCGCGACGAGGCGTTGCGACGCCGGATCATCGGGCCTCTTGACGCCGACGACGATGCGCCCGCGCTCGCGGGCGGTCATCCAGTCCTCGGGCACGGCGACCACCGGCACCGTCGCCCGGGACGCGACGCCGCCGACGACCGAGCCGGTCACGAGTCGGTCGACGCGGCCGTGCCACGGTGCCCCGAGCACGATCATGCGAGCGCTCCTGGCCGCGTCGACCAAGGTCGGCACACGCTCGCCGACGACGAACGACCTCTCCACACGGTCGGTGCAGAGGATGGTCCGGGCCAGCTCCTCGGCACTGCCGAGCACCTGCTCGCGGCGTCGCTGCAGCCGGGGGCTGTCATCCAGGCCGGCCATCGTGATCCGTGGGACGACGTGGAGAAGCCGCACGCCGATACCCAGTCCGTCTGCCTCGATCGAGGCGTAGCGGACCGCGGCGTCCGCAGCGGAGGAGCCGTCGACGCCGACCAGCAGCACGTCCTGGCGTCGGTCCTCGCCGGTCTCGGCCACGGTGCACGCTCCTCGTTCGGGCCATCTGGGTCGACTCCAGCCTCCGGCTCGCAGATGCCGGGCGGACAGGGTCGCAAGTCCCGGCGGCGGGAGGCATCCGTCACCCGTGCACGGGACTTGGGCCTGTACCAGTGGAGACGAGCGGAATACCGTCTCCTCATGGAGGAGCCACTGGGCGAGTCCCCACTGAGCGGGGACGACCCGCTCGAGCGCTCGGGGCTGGAGCTGGACCAGAACCTGGCCACGCTGATCCAGCGCGCGCAGGAGGTGCTGGCCTCGCAGAGCAGACTCCGTGGCCTGTTGCGCGCCAACCGCCGCATCGTCGGCGACCTCGACATCGAGGTCGTGCTCACCCGTATCGCCCAAGCGGCATGCGAGCTCGTCGAGGCGGACTTCGCCGCGCTCGGCGTGATCGGTCCTGAGGGGCAGGGACTGGAGCGGTTCATCCATGTAGGCCTCGATGCCGGGACGGCCGAGGCCATCGGCCACCTTCCCGAGGGCAAGGGCCTCCTCGGCCTGCTCATCGACGACCCGAAGCCGATCCGGTTGCGCGACCTGCGCGATCACCCTCAGTCGGCCGGATTCCCCGCCCACCATCCGGCGATGCAGGCCTTCATCGGAGTGCCCGTGCGCGTACGCGGCGACGTGTTCGGCAACCTCTACCTGACTCGTCGTGAAGGCAAGGAGTTCAGCGACGACGACGAGCAGCTCGTGACCGCGTTGGCGGCGACGGCAGGCATCGCGATCGAGAATGCTCGCCTGTTCGACGACGCACGCCGGCGACAGGACTGGCTCAGCACCTCGACCGAGGTGACGCGGCGGCTGCTCGCCGATGCGACGGCCGAGCCGCTCGAAGTGATCGCCGAAAGCGTCTACCAGCTGGCTCAGGCCGACCTCGTTACCGTCGCCCAGGTCGGGGATGACGGTGAGGCGATCCATGTGCGTGTGGCGGTCGGGGCGTCGGCGCCGTCGGTGGCCGGGGCGATCTATCCCCTCAAGGACACGTTCACCGAGCTGGTGCTCGAGACGGGCGCGGCGATGCGGTTGTCGGACGCGAGCGACACCCGCGCGCACGGGTCGCGCCGCGCGTTCCTCGCCGACAAGGTCGCGCTGGGTCCTGCCGTGGTCGTGCCGTTGATGGGTGGCAGCGGCGCCCGCGGGGTGCTCTGGGTGGCGAGGATGAGGCATGAGCGGCCGTTCACGGCCTCCGACGAGGACATGCTGACCACCTTCGCGAACCAGGCGTCAGTCGCGTGGGAGCTGGCCGACGCGCGAACGGCCAACATGCGCGTCGAGCTGCTCGAGGATCGCGCCCGGATCGCCCGCGACCTCCACGACCACGTCATCCAGCGGCTGTTCGCGGCCGGTCTCGGTCTCCAGGCGCTGGCGATGCGGGCCGGCGATGCAGCGGACGCGATCGACGCGGTCGTCGACGACCTCGACGATGTGATCAAGCAGATCCGCAACGCGATCTTCCAGCTCAGGCCGACCCCGGGCGGGATGCGTGGAGCGATCCTCGACGTCGTCGGCGAGGTCCGCAGCACCCTCGGGTTCGAGCCACACGTCGTCTTCGACGGGCCGGTCGACTCTCTGACGACGGCCGACCTCCTCAACGACGTCACCGCCGTCGTCCGCGAGGCGCTCTCGAACGTGGCCAAGCACGCGGACGCGACGGCAATCGACGTCCTCGTCGAGGCGCGCGGCCACCAGCTTCGGGTGCTCGTCAGCGACAACGGCCGCGGGCTCGGCGAGATCACCCGGTCCAGCGGACTGGGCAACATGCAGACGCGTGCCGAGTCACGGTCCGGGGAGCTGGTCCTCGGCGTGCCCGCCGCCGGAGTCGGCACCTCGGTCGAGTGGCGGGTGCCGCTTCCACGGTCTGGGTGGTGATCCGGAGACCTGACGCGGCCAGACCCACGCCGGGCCTGAGGAAGAGGCGCGCGACCACGGCACGTGGCTACCCCCGTCTGTTTGCCGGACGGATCGTCCAGCCCGACGCGCCAACGACCACGTCGTAGTGCTGGTCGCGGTAGGCGATGTTCGTGAGTCGGAACGGCAGGAACTGCTCAGGGAGCGCCGGGCGGCAGGTCGGTGTCTCGCCGTCGGGCTGAAGAGCCAGAAGCGCTCGCACGAGCTCGATCGGCGCTGCGGCCGCCCATGCTCGAGGTGAGCACGCAGCAGGGTAGGGCACCGGCACGGACATCTCCTCGCGGGCGAAGCCGGCGAAGAGGTCCGGCAGGCGGTGCCCGAAGTGCGTCGAGGCGTCAAGCAGCCCGAGAGTGAGGCGGCGCGCCTCCTCGACATGCCCGTAGCGAGCCAGGCCGGCGACGCAGATCGCCGTGTCGTGCGGCCACACCGAGCCGTTGTGGTAGCTCAGCGGGTCGTAGGCGCCCATCGAGACGCCGAGCGTGCGGACGCCCCAGCCGCTGAACATCTCGGGAGAGGAGAGATGCTGCGCCACGACGGTGGCCTTCAGTGGGTCGGCGATGCCTGTCCACAGGCAGTGGCCGATGTTCGACGTGAGCGCGTCGATCGGCCGCTTGTCACGGTCCAGGCCGACGGCGTACCACTCCTGGTCCGGCAGCCAGAACGCCTCGTCGAAGGCGGACCAGAGGCGGGCGGCACGATCGCGCCACGTCGCAGCCGTGCGCACGTCACCGAGGCCGTCCGCGATCTCAGCCCGCGCCACGAAGGCGCCGTACACGTAGGCCTGGACCTCCGCGAGTGCGATCGGAGGGCTCGCGATCGTGCCGTTCGCGAAGTTCACCCCGTCCCAGGAGTCCTTCCAGCCCTGGTTGGCGAGCCCGCGGCCGTTGCTGCTCTCGGACTCCACGAAGCCATCGCCGTCAGCGTCGCCCGCCCCCACGATCCACTCCAGGGCGCGGTCGACCTGGTCGAGGAGCGCGGGCGTCACCGCCGACGGGCACCAGCGGAAGAGCTCGCCGACGGTCATCACGAAGAGCGGAGTGGCGTCGGCACTGCCGTAGTAGGCGGGTCGTCCCCCGAGTGCCAGCGAGCCGGCCGGACCGAACCGGAGCTCGTGGAGGATCCTGCCCGGTTGCTCCTCGGTGAGGTCGTCGTCGCGGACACCCTGGTGGAGACCGAGTGCCGTCACCGTTCCCAGCGCCAGCGACGCGTCGACCGGCAGGAGCATGATCGACGTCAGCAGGGAGTCGCGGCCGAACAGCGCCATGAACCACGGCGCGCCGGCCGCGACCACGGGCAGCTCGGGACGATCCGGATCGAAGATCCGCAGGGTCGCGAGGTCCTCGATCGACCGGCCGAGGGCGTCGGCGAGCCGCCGGTCCGCCGTCCAGAGTCCGGGAGCGTTGCTGCGGAACTGACGGCGGCGAACGGCGGGCGTCGCCTGCTCCGGGGGCGAGTCCCGGGGGAAGGGCGTCTCGAGAGACTTTCCCCGGAGGACGGGCTGCACCAGGACGCTCGACCTCCATGACCCGCGGGCTGGCACGTCCACCGTCCAGGCGATCGCGCGCGCGTGGGGGTCGGCGTGCCCATCGGTCTTGATCGCGACCTGGAAATCCTCACCGTCTCGACGGGCATGCAGGGCGAGGGTCCCGGCGACCGCGGACGACGTCGTCACCGTCGGTCGGACTCGGCCCTCCTTCACCTCGACCAGGTCGGCGAAGTCCGTGTCCGCCTCGAGCACGAGATCGAGGTGCGCGGGCTGCGGACCCCCGTTGCGGATGGTGAGGTCCTCTCGCAGACCCTCACCGACTTGCCGGCGTCGGCTCACCACGACGGACGTGCCGTGATCGAGCGAGCTTGTCGAGAGCAGGTGGAAGGTCGCCTCGTGTGCCGACTCGACGGCCACGGTGAGCTGGCCGAGCCGGCGGTCGACAAGTCGGAGTCGCCACGCGCTCAGCACTCGCGTGTCGCGCACGAAGAGGCCGTCGACGGCCTGCGTCCCCACGTCACCGTGCGGGTCGCTGATGCAGAACGTCGTGCCCTCCATCAAGGTGACGGCAGTGCCGCCGCGCGTCTCGGGTGCTCCGGTGAACAGCCATGGGTCCGACATGGCGGCCTCAGCTCAGTCGTGCCTCGCCGCGTGAGCATGCGTCGACGACGGGTCGACCTCCACCAGCATGTCGAGCTCCGCCCGCCAGAGCCGACCGCAGCGTCGGCAACCGAAGACCATTGCTTGGCCGTCGCCGACCGGTCCGAGTGTCTCGTCGTGACAGGACGGGCACGACACGGGCGCATCGAGGGCGCCCCCGACGTCGAGGCTCACATAGTGGGTGCCGGTCGCGAAGGCAGCGTGCTGGACGTTCATGCACGCCACGATTCTCGGCCGTGGGTCAGGACGGGAGTGCGGAAGGTCCCGGTCAGGCGAGAGGAAGGTCCTGTTCGGCCCAAGCCCGATGAATGGGCCCACGGAGAGCGCCATGAGCCGAGAGGTCAAGGAGGTGCCAAGCGGTCGCATGCCACAGCCACGTCGTCACGAGAGCGCCGCGAACGCCTGGTACACCAGATAGGCGGGCCACAGCACCCCCTCGACCAGCGCCCAGACGTGACCCCAGAACCCGTCGCTCTGCTGCCAGAACCAGACCCAGGCGCCGAGGATGCCCAACCCGTAGAGGGCTCCCGACGGTGCACACGTCGCGCCGCTCGCCTTCGCCATCGCCGGCTCTCCTTCCGCCGGTCAGAGCGTGGTGCTCGCCACGCCAGGCGGTGCCGCTGCCGGGGGCGTGCTCACCGGAGGCGAGGCTGGAGCCCGCGGCAGCGACACGAGGACGAGGACGAGCCCGACGATGGCCAGCAGGCCCGCGGTCACGAGCAGAGTCGCCGCGCCCCAGCCGAGCGCCGGCAGCGTCGCGCCGGTGGACAGGACGGCCGACACGTTCGGTGATCCGTCGGCGTTCATGAGCAGCACGGTCCAATGACCGTCGTCGGCGTTCCAGCGGAGCGTCTGCGTGCCGCTGCCCGACGCGTACGCCGACCACGAGAGCGACTGCGTCGGTGCGCTGCTGATCGGTCCGCCGCCGATCTCGCGGTAGAGAGGCGTGCCGTTGCGGATGTCGATGACGACAGCGTGGGCGACGCCGGCGAGGTAGCCACGCACCTGCGGCGTGGGCGCGATCCCGATGAAGACCGGCTTGCTCGCGTCGCGGGCGGTCAGCTTCACGTCGCCGATGAAGGCATGCGTGAGGCTGCCGGTGTTGAGGTCGATGTCCTGGGTCGTGATGGCGTAGGACGCGGTCGTGAACCGCTCGCCGCCGGTCATCAGGAAGCCGTCGTCGTCGCGCAGTGCCTGGTGGGCGAACAGCAGGGCGCCTCCACCGAGCCCGGAGGCCAGCGCGACCGCGAGCAGCACGCTGCCCGCCGCGAGACCGACGATCCGCAGGGACGTCCAACGCCGCGGTCCCGTCGGCCCGGAAGTGGACACGGGAGCGGACCCGGGAGCAGACGCCGAGGCCGCCGCAGGAGTGGGCGGGGAGCCGGGAGCCGGTGGACGCGGGGCCTCCTCGCCTCCTTGGTCGAGCCTGAAGGGCGGGTAGACGTCGGTCATGAGGAGGACGTAGGCCCCCACGCGAGCGGCCCATCGGTCCATGCCGAGCACGAAGTCGAAGATGGGCTGTGGATACCGCGCGGTGAAGAGGAGGACCACGGCGGCGATGAGCACGAGAACGCCGACGAGGCCGACGTTCCACGGCCATGCGGGGCGCCGGTCCGCGCTCGACGCGGCGACGCCCGCTCCGAGGAAGAAGCCGAGGACCAGGTAGTGAGGGATGGCCAGCAGCCATGACTTCACGAAGACGAGCCCGCGTGAGAGCCGGGCGGGGTAGGCGACGTCGAGGCGGGCCGGGTAGCCGGGGTCGTCGGCGAGGGTGAAGGGCGGGTAGCGGTCGGTGCCGAGCGCACCGTAGGCGTAGAACCACACGCGCCACGACCACCGCAGCACGCCGACGTTGAAGTCGAAGATCGACCGCGGGTAGCGGCCCGTGAACACGATCGCGAACCAGGCGACCACGGTCAGCACCGCAGCCGCGACCCAGAGGAAGAACAGGATCACGGCGTGGGGGATGACGAGTAGCCACTTGACGAGCCACAGCCCTCGACTGAGGTGCGGCTCGAGCGCGCCGGTCACGACGACCGGATGGCCGACAGGCTCGGGAACGGGGTCGGTGATCTGCGAGGTCATGGCGTCCTCCCTCGACGGCGGTGGCCACCAGCCTGCGCTCGGCAAGGTCGCGTGCCATCGGTCAAAGGTCACCGGAGGCGGGACGAACGGCCCTGTGACGGGGCGCCGCAGGTCAGCAGCATGGAGGCACCACTGATGCAGAGAGGAGTCACCGAATGAGCATCATCAAGCGCGAGCAGCACACGCCGCGCACCCTGGAGGGTCTGTGGGGCCGCGACTTCTTCGACGCCTTCCTCAACGACCGGCTCCGGGGTCTGATGGCCGGGGACGGGCCGTTCGAGCGGATCTTCGACAACGGCGGTCGCCTCATGCGGACCGAGGAGTTCGTCGAGGACGGCGAGATCGTGGTCCGCGCCGAGCTGCCGGGCCTGGACCCCCAGAAGGACATCGAGATCATGTTCGAGGACGGTGTCCTCCGGCTCAGCGCCTCGCGTGAGGAGCGGTCGGAGGAGGAGCGCCCGGACGGCTATCACAGCGAGTTCCACTACGGGAGCTTCGTGCGCAGCTTCGCGCTGCCCGAGGGGGTCTCCGCGGAGCAGGTCCGAGCGACCTACAAGGACGGGATCCTGGAGGTCCGCGTGCCGAACCCGCCGGCACCGGCGGCGAAGCCGCCGGAGAAGGTCGCCGTCAGCCGAGGCTGACGAGCACTCGGCCATGGGCGCCAGCAACCACGGCCGGAGCCCGAGGCCGGCCGACGAGCAGTACGTCGAGCTGCGTGAGACGCACTCGGCCGTCGTCCTGCTCGTCGGCGACCGTGCATGGAAGCTGAAGAAGCCGGTCGACCTCGGCTTCCTCGACTTCTCGACGCCCGAGCGTCGTGAGGCGTCCTGCCGGCGCGAGGTCGAGCTCAACCGACGTCTCGCGCCGGACGTCTACCAGGGGGTCGGTGAGGTCCGAGACGCTCAGGGCCGAACACTGGAGCACCTGGTGCTGATGAGGCGCATGCCGAGTGAGCGCCGGCTGGCGCGGCTGGTCGTGGCAGGACTCCTGGGCGACGCCGACCTGTGGGCGGTCGCGCGTTCGGTCGCGGACTTCCACACCCGATGCGATGCCGGACCTGCTGTCGCAGCCGAGGGCACTCGCGACGCGGTGGCGCACCGCTGGCGCGACAACCTCCGTCAGTCCCGCCGGTTCCGCGGCACGCTTCTGGGGGCGAGTGCCTTCGACGAGGTGGAGCGCCTCTCCGGGCGGTTCCTCGACGGCAGGGAGGCGCTCTTCGCCGACCGCATCGCTCGGGGCGCGGTCGTCGACGGGCACGGCGATCTGCTGGCCGACGACATCTTCTGCCTGCCCGACGGGCCCCGCATCCTCGACTGCCTCGACTTCGACGACGCCCTGCGCCACTTGGACCGGCTCGACGACGTGGCGTGTCTGGCGATGGATCTCGAGCGGTTGGGTGCGCCCGATGCGGCACGGGCCTTCTGCGCGCACTACCTCGAGCTGAGCGGGGACCCCGGGCCGGTGTCCCTCCTGAACCACTACATCGCCTACCGCGCGTTCATGCGTGCCAAGGTCACCTGCCTGCGAGCCGATGACGACCGGACTCGTTCGGACGCGGCTACGCTGACGTGTCTGGCGCTCCATCACCTTCGGGAGAGCGCGGTCGCGCTCGTGCTCGTCGGCGGAGCGCCTGGGACGGGCAAGAGCACGGCGGCCGCCGCACTCGCCGACGACCTGGGCGCCGTGCACCTCTCGAGCGACCGGCTGCGCAAGGAGCTGGCGGGCATCACGCCGACTGCTCGCGGCGGCGCCGCGTTCCAGGAGGGCATCTACACCCCCTCGTGGACCGAGCGCACCTACCGCGAGCTGTTGGATCGCGCCGCCCGGCTGCTGGCGATGGGTGAGACCGTCATCCTCGACGCGACCTGGTCGCAACAGGGTCGCCGAGACGAGGCTGCCGCGGTTGCGAGCTGCACGTCGAGCGACCTCGTCCAGCTCCAGTGCACCGTCTCGGACGACGTGGCGGAGTCTCGCCTCGCCACCCGACCGGCCGGCGTCTCCGATGCCGACGTGGAGGTGGCGAGGGCCATGCGGGCCAGGTTCGAGGCGTGGCCCGAGGCGACGAGGGTCCAGACGGCGCAGGCGCTCAGCGACACGGTCCGTGCCATGCGGCACCGCGTCAGGCCGGCGGCCGAGAGAGCGGAGTGAGCGATGAGCGCGCAGTCCGGTCTGTTCGGAGGATACGCGGTCGTGCGACCTTGGCTGCGACGACGCTGGGTGCGTGGCTGCGCCGTCGCCGGACTCGTGACGAGCCGAGGGTCCTGGGGAGGCGCGCGATGCTGAGCACCACCGACCGTCCGCGGGCCGACCATGAGCCCGCGGGAACCCCTGCTCCACCGCCGGGACGCACGGCGTTCGGGTCCGCGTTCTCTCTCGGCACGTGGTTCGGGATCCCGGTGCGCGCGCACTGGTCCGTCCTCGTCACCCTCGGGCTCTTCACCGCGCTGATCGCCGCCTTCGACCTCCCTGCCTCCCACCCGGGTTCCTCGACCTCGGCGTACTGGCTGGACGGAGTCGTGGGCGCTGTCGTCCTCATGGTCACGCTCCTGGTCCACGAGGTCGCGCACGCACTCGTCGCGCGCCACTACGGCGTCAAGGTGAGGCAGCTGACCGTGTGGATGCTGGGCGGGCTCACCGAGCTCACTGAGGAGCCGCCGACACCTCGGGCAGATGCGGCGATCGCTGCTGCGGGTCCCCTCGCGAGCCTCGGGACCGGCGCCCTGTTGGCTGGCACCGCCTGGCTCACGCGAAGCACCGGGCTCCCCGCCGCCACCCTCGCCTGGCTCGCCGGCATGAATGTCGTGATAGGGCTGTTCAACCTCTTGCCGGGCGCACCTCTGGACGGGGGACGGCTGCTCCGAGCGGCGCTGTGGGCGAGGACCCATGACCGTCGCCGGGCTGCGACCCAGGCCGCGCACGCAGGACGCCGGGTCGGGCAGGTGCTGGTCGCTGTGGGACTGATCGAGCTCGTGATGGGCGCCTACGTCGGCCTCTGGTCGGCCCTTCTCGGCTGGTTCATCCTGGCGGGTGCCGAGAGTGAGCGGCGGGCCCGGCAGGGCGAGGGGCTGCACGGGGTGCAGGCTCGAGCCGCCATGACGCCGACACCCGTGGTCGCACCTGCATGGTGGACGGTCGAGACGTTCATCGGCTCGCTCACGCCGGAGGCGGCCCGGCAGCCCGTCTACCCGCTCGTCGATCTCGACGGTCGATTCGCCGGCTTGCTGTCGCCTCCGGCGCTCGCTCGGCTGCCTTCCGACCGGGCCGCCGATGTCAGGCTGCGAGAGCTCGCGGTCCCGCCGGACCGCCTCACCCAGATCGAGCCGGACGATGACATCGCGGCGCTGGTGACACCGCAGCACTGGCAGAGTGGGACGATCGTGGTCGTCGAGGACGGCCGTCCGGTCGGCGTCGTGACGGCGGCCGACATCGCACGCATGCTGCAGCTCGCCGGGATCGGCTGGACGGGCGGGCCGCACTCGACGTGACGTCATAGCCCTGAGGAGGACGTCAGGCCCCGTGATGAGGGCGTGAGGTCCCTCGCACGAGGACGTCTGGCTCTGTCCCGCGGTCGACCCCGAGATCCAGTGTGAGAGGGCGGCGGGTCTGCCGTCGTCGGAAGGAACGAGGAGAGAGATGTCGACCTGGCTCGTGGTCCTGATCGTGGTAGCGGTGGGCGTGGTGCTTCTGGCGCTCTCGGTCAAGGTCGTGCAGCAGTACGAGAAGGGCGTCCAGTTCCGACTGGGCCGTCTGCACGGCGTCCGTGAGCCGGGGCTGCGGCTCATCATCCCGTTCGTCGACGTCCTCCGACACGTGTCGCTGCGCACGGTGACGATGCCGATCCAGTCACAGGGCATCATCACGAAGGACAACGTGAGCATCGACGTCGCGGGTGTCGCCTACTTCCACGTCGTCGACGCCGTGAAGTCGGTCGTCGCCATCGAGAGCGTCGAGACCGCGATCAACCAGATCGCCCAGACGACGCTTCGCAATGTGGTCGGTCAGCACACTCTCGACCAGGCGCTGGCGGAGACCGACAGCATCAACGTCAGCATCCGGGAGATCCTCGATCGCACGACGACCGAGTGGGGCGTCGTGGTGACGCTGGTCGAGCTCAAGGACATCCAGCTGCCCGAGAGCATGAAGCGCGCGATGGCTCGCGAAGCCGAGGCCGAGCGCGAGAAGCGCGCCAAGATCATCGCCGCCGAGGGTGAGGCCGCGGCGGCGACCGCCCTGGGCGAGGCCTCGGACGCCATGATGGCCCACCCGTTGGCGCTCCAGCTGCGCAACCTGCAGAGCCTGGTGGAGATCGGTGTCGACAAGAACACCACCGTGGTCTTCCCCGCGCCGCTGATGAGCACGATCGGCGACCTGTCGACGTTCCTCCAGCGTGAGACGCGGGCCGCCGAGGAGGCAGGCGCGCTCGCCTCGACGTTCGCGCTGGGGAGAGCGGAGCGACCGGCGGCCGCCGCGCGGACGTCGTGACGCGGACCCTCGTGGCACGGACGTCAGGGCGGAGCGTTGCGGGCGGCGATGACGGCCGCGAGCACCGGCTCCTCGTCGGAGATGATCCCGTTCACGCCGCTGGAGCTCAGACGATCGAGGGTCGCCAGGTCGTTCACCGGCCAGCTCATGACGAGCGGCACGAGGTCACGCAGCGCGGCGATGACCGCCGGTTGCAGGAGCGACCGGTGCACGGAGACTCCGTGCGCGCTCGCCGGTCGCAGCTCGAGGCGGCGCAGGAGGGAGGCGAGCTCGACGCGGTTGCGGGCCGAGAGGACGGGCTGCACGTAGGGCAGCTGCCCGAGCACGTCGACCGAGGGCCAGTGACGGCTGCACACCAGGACCGGCCGGTGGTGCCCTCCCTCGTGCAGCATCCGCGCCACCGCGCGGGCGGCCGGGACGCTGCGTCCCTTGATGTCGAGCATGAACCTGGCATCGTGACGGTGTGCGGCGAGAAGCTCGGCCAGTCCGAGCCGCGGCGCCGACGCGGCCACGAGCTCCCACCGGTCCCAGAGGAACGGCAAGGGACCGGCCGTCTTGAGATGGCGGACCTCGAGATTGCCCCGATAGGCGTGCACGTCGCACTCGATGACGTCGGCCCCGAGCTCGTTGGCGGCGTGGAGACCGGCCAGCGAGTTGCCGGCACGGTGAGCGATGGCCAGGACACTCATGAGACCGCCCGAGGTGCCCGACGACGGCGTCGACGTTCCAGCCAGAGGGCGCACGCGTGGCCGGCGAGGACTAAGGCGACACCGACCACGACGTCGAGCACGTAGTGGTTCGCCGTCACGATGACGGAGAGAGTCATGAGCAGGGGCAGCAGCCAGCCGACCAGCCGCACCGCCACCACGCTCGCCGTCGTGGCGATCGCGATGCCCACCAGCAGATCCCACCCGACATGGAGGCTGGGCATGGCCGCATAGCGGTCGACGAAGAACGGCGGCTGCAGGACGCGATAGGACGTCGACCGCTCCGTGACCGTGTCGACCAAGCCGTCGTCGACCAGCCGAGGCGGAGCAACGGGATAGCTCACGAAGACCAGCATGCCGAGTGCGCCGGAGATCGCCATCGCGTCGCGTAGACGCCGATAGTGGTCCCGGTGCCGCAGGGCGAGCCACACGAGGGTGCCCACGATGACCGGCCAATGACCCCAGATGTAGATCCAGTTGGCCACGTCGATCAACGGGTCGGAGCGCGCGGCAGCCGACTGCAGGGCTCCTTCGACGTCGAGGCCCAGGATGCGCTCGGCCCGCTCGAGCTGATGAGCGTGGGCGACGGCTGTCGTCGCGGCGCCCTCGGTGCGCCCTCGCACCAGGAAGTACATGGCGACCAGCCCGGTCGCGACCAGCGCCTGGCGGGCGGCCCACGGCGTGCGGGCCGCGAGTCGGCGGCAGGCCACGGCCCACGCGGCGGGGGAGAGTGCCGGCGTGGCCCCCGGGCGCTGGACATCATCGCTGTGGGATCTGGTCATCACCTCGATCCTGCGACGGGTCTCGGCGGATGTCGGGAGGCGAAGGTCCCGAGGGGCAGAGGAAAGCCCTTCGGGTCCGGTCCGCGGTCAGGCGGGCGACGCCTCGTCGGCACGCCGCATGGCACGACGCGTCATGAGAAGGCTCGCGCCGCCCAAGAGGATCGCCGGGAGCCACGCGAGGGCGGCCTTGAGCGAGACGGCGGCCAGCGCGGCGGTCCAGGGCATGCCGAGCGCGACGAGTGCCGCGACCAGGGCGCCGTCACGTGGACTGGCACCGTTGGGACCCGGCACGGCTCCCGCCAGCTGGCTGGCGCCGAAGGCGCCCAGCAACGCGAGTGGCGCCACGTGGTGACCGGTGGCGGCGACGGCGCCGAGCAGGAGGCCGGCGATCGAGAGCTGGTAGCCGAGTGAGAGCACCAGCCCGTGGAGGAGGTCCTTGGGCGGCGGCCAAGGGCGCGTCGGGAACAGGTGCGGTCGCAGGCGCCGGAGGACGAGCACACCACCGACGAGGACGACACCCAGGATGCCTGCGACGACCAGCATCCGTGTCGGCAGCGCCGCGCCGGCAAACCCGACGAACAGCGCGAGCGCGACGGCGCCGACCAGACGGTCCGCGCCGACGCTGAGGACAGCGTCGCCGCGAGCCGCGCCGGCGCGAGTGAGCCGTGCGATGCGCCACAGGTCGGCGCCGACGTGACCGGGGGTGAGCAGACCGAGCAGCTCCGACTCGGCGTACGCCCGCAGATGCCAGGACCTCGGACGCGCCGGCCGCGTCAGGGCACGCCACCGAAGCGGACACAGCAGATACTTCCCGACGACCCACGGGAGCAGACCGAGCAGCAACGGCCAGGCGTCGACATGCGGCAGCCGAGGAAGCGTGATGAGGGGGACGGAGAGGGCGACGATCGTGCCGACGACCAGCGCGGCCCGCGACTTCATGACCGCGACAAGGACATGCATCTGCGGCTGATCCTCCCACCACCCGGCTCGTCGCCGAGGTCCTGACCCCAGAGTACGAGGGGACGTCAACAGGAGCAGGTCACCGTGGCGGTCGGCTGTCTTGTCGGTACGTCGCCGACTCGTGACGTCGTCGAGCCGCCGGGTCGAGAGCCCACTCGAGGCGTAGGGCGCCGTCTCCGGCTCGGAGCAGCGACATCCGTCCGTCGAGGAGGTCGGACGGAGGTCGCGCTGCGGCGAGATCCGCCTCACCGACGCCGTATAGGCACGTCGGCGAGCACTCGGGGTCGACCACCGCGACGCTGAGCTCTGTCTCGGTGAGCCCGATGCGAGCGGTTGCCGCACGAGCATCGTGTCGGTCGGCATGGCCCAGCCACCAGCGGACGACACGGGCGAGCGCTGCGGCGGCATCGGCGGGGACCGCGTCGGGCGCTCCTGTGAACTCGAAGTCGACCCGCCGGTGATGATGTGTCAGCGCAGGCCTCGCCAGCAGGCGGTGATCATCCACTTCGCCGTCGCGGGATCCGATGTGGTGGCCCCGAAGCCAGGAGAGGTTCACCTGCTCACGCTCCAGCTCTCCACGACGGGTCGTCGTCCAGCTCGGCGACGATGTGCGCGAACCGCCGATCGACCGTCTTCTGGCTGGCGCGGGACGCGGACCGGCGCAGGATCGCCAGGCGCCGGTCCGTGACGAGCGGCGAGGTCGCAGCAGCGACCAGGGCAGCAGCGGAGCCGATCATCGGGGAGAGCAGCAACAGGCCCATCAGGTCCAATGAGGCGACCGTGACGACCGTCGCCAGCCAGATGCCCTTGTCGGTCGGGACGTCGAAGTCCGAGAGCAGCCCGTAGACCAGCGCAGCGACGAAAGCCCACGTGATCACCGCGACGGCGACCAGGCCTGCGATGCTCCAGGCGCGCATCAAGGAGACGCCGCCGACGGCGACGAGGGCGCCGGCGAGCACGGGCCACGAGCGGTCCACCGCACCGACGACACGGTGCCGCGCTGTGCGGAGGCGGGACGAACTGGTCATGTCTCGACTCTCCGCGCCTCAGGCCGGACGCGGGAGGGTCGTCGTGCCGCTTCGAGGGGACGAACGTCCTGGCCGATCGCGCCCGGTCCATGGGCCCTGAGGTGAGGAACTTGGTCCCTACAGGCGCCCCAGCGGCGCGTTTGACGCTAGGGGCATGACGATCCATGCGCAGACGGCTCCGCCCGCGATGTCGACGTTGAACGTCTGGGTGTTCGGGACGGCTGACGGTGCACGGGCGGCGTCACGAACCCTTCGTCAGCGAGCGGCACTCGCAGCCGACACTCCGGCGGTCGTGATCGGCTGGCGCGCCGGACGGGCTGCGCCGGAGCTGTCCTTCGCCGGGCGAGATGCCGTGCGACGCCGTGCCCCGGATGCGGTCAGATGGGGAAGCGCCCTGTTCGATGCCGTGTTCCTGGCGCCGCTGCGGGCGCTCGACGGAGGCATCGCGGCGGAGGTCGACCGCGAGCCGCCGTTGGGTCTGGACCGCACGGCGGTGAATCGACTGCGCGACGAGGTCGTTCCGACGGCGTCGGCACTGGTCATCGCGGGTGGCGACGTCGACAGGATCGACGAGACCCTGCGCGTCCATTGGCCGGTCGCGCGCTGGAGCACGTATGTCGAGAGCACGTATGTCGAGCCGCTGGCGGAGGCTGCCGATCACCGATCCGTGCCCGTGCCCTGCTGAGGGAGGCTGAGTCACGAGGCGACGACCTGGGTGCCGGCGGTGCCGTCGACGATCGACTGGATCTGTGTGAGTGCGCCGATGGCCGCACGCCCTCCCGTCGCCTCCACGAAGCGGCACGCCGCCTCCACCTTCGGCCCCATCGAGCCTGCGGGGAACGGGGTGGCCCGCAGCTCTGCCGGGGTGACGCGGTCGAGGCGGCGTCGCGCGGGCGTGCCCCAGTCGACGTACACGCCGTCGACGTCGGTGGCCATGACGAGGACGTCCGCCTGGACCTGCTGGGCGAGCAGACCACTGGCCAGATCCTTGTCGATGACCGCCTCGACGCCGGTCAGCCTCCGCTCCCCGTCGCCCTCGAACATGGTGGGGATGCCACCGCCACCGGCACAGATGAGCACGACGCCGTGGTCGAGCAGCCAGCGGATGGGCCGGATCTCGAAGATCCGACGGGGCTCGGGCGAAGGCACCACGCGGCGCCAGGCCTCGCCGTCCGGCTTGCAGGTCCACTCCTTCTCCTTGGCCAGCCGCTCCGACTCCTCCTGCGTGTAGATCGGGCCGACGAACTTGGTGGGGTCGGCGAAGGCCGGGTCGTCGGCGTCGACCTCGACCATCGTCAGGATCGTGGCCAGCGCGGCCTCGGTGGGCAGCACGTTGCCGAGCTCCTGCTCGAGCACGTAGCCGATCATGCCCTCCGACTGTGCGCCCAGCATGTCCAGCGGGTAGGGCGCCACCTCGGTGTAGGCGGCCGCCTGCAGGGCCAGCAGCCCGACCTGGGGGCCATTGCCGTGGCTGAGCACCAACTCGTGCTCTTCTGCGACGGCGGCGAGCCCCGGGGCGGCGGCCCGCACGTTGGCCCGCTGCGCCTCGGCCGTCATGGGCTCGCCTCGCCGCAGCAGCGCGTTGCCGCCCAGGGCGACGACGACGCGCATCAGCGGTACTCGGGCACGGGTGCGGGGTCGGTCATCCTGCCCCGCTGGTGCCGGTAGACCGGGATGCCGAGGAGGAGGGCCCCGCCGGCGAGCAGGAAGGGAGCCCAGTAGACCCAGAAGCTGTGGCCGGTGTTGCGGGAATACCAGATGAACAGGACGGAGAAGACCACCGACACTGCGGCCACGACGACATCGCGGACGAACCGCGGCGTCTCGAAGGCGCGGTGGTCGGCGATCCGCCACTTCAGCTGGGCCAGTGCCGAGAACCCATAGGGGATCGCGGCGGTGATGCCCGTCATGAGCACCAACGTCGTGAAGACGGTGGCGCCGTTCGAGCCCAGGTAGTTGATGATCATCGCGACCGAGGCGAGCGCGGTCGAGGCGACGATGCCGAAAGCGGGGACGTTCTTGCGTGACTGACGGGCGAACTGCTCGGGGAAGAGGCCGTCCTTGGCCGCGGCGAAGGGCATCTCCGCGCAGATCATCGTCCAGCCGTTCAGCGCGCCGAGGCCGGAGATGATCACCACGATGCTCATCACGTCACCACCCCAGGTGCCCCCGAACATCTGGTTGACCGCGTCGGAGAAGGGCGCGGTCGAGTCGGTCAGCTTCGAGGCCGGCAGGATCCCGAAGACGGCAGTCAGCGAGAGCATGCAAACGACCGCCGTCGCGAGCGTGCCGAGGATCGTGGAGCGCGGGACGTTGCGGTCGGGGTTGCGCACGCGGCCGGCGGCGACCGCGGCGACCTCCACGCCGAGGTAGCTGAACAGGGCGATCGCCATCCCGCCGCCGATGGCGTTGAGGGCGCTCTCCCCGCTGGTGTTCCACGGCGTGAAGTTGGCGGAGCTGATGAAGAACAGCCCGACAGTGGACATGAACGCGAGGGCGACGAACTTGAGGACCGTCGTCGCGACCTGGACCGCACCGATGTTCTTGACGCCCGACAGGTTCACGGCGGCCGGCAGCCAGAGCCCCACCAGGACCAGCAGGACAGAGAAGAACCGGTTGTGCCCCTTGTTCACGAACTCCTCGACGTAGAGCACCCACCCGACGGCGATCGCGGCGTTGCCCGCCCACGCGGTGATCCAGTAGGACCAGGCGTTGGCGAAGCCGAGTGGGTTCCCGAACGCCGAGCGTGCGTAGGCATAGGGCCCGCCGTCGGCCGGCATGCGTCGAGACAGGGCAGCGAAGAGGAGGGCGAGGACCAGGGCGCCGACGGTGGTCAGGCCCATCGACACCAGCGTGATCGGCCCGTAGGACGCCAGCGACGTCGGCAGGTTGAAGATGCCGACCCCGATGATGCTGCCCATGATCAGGGCGACCGCGGTCGTCAGGCCGAAGCCCTGGTCCGCAGTCTGTCCCTGGCTCTGACCCTTGTGGGTCGTGACTGAAGCCGACATGGCTGGTCTCCTTCTGGGTGGGGGCGCCGGGCGTCCTGGGACTCAGCCCAGGGTCGCGACGAGCACCGCCTTGATGGTGTGGAGGCGGTTCTCCGCCTGGTCGAAGACGATGCTGGCGTCGGAGGAGAACACCTCGTCGGTCACCTCGAGCCCGTCGTGCCTGTCGACCTGCTCCATGATCTGCCGGCCCACGACCGTCTCGAGGTCGTGGAAGGCCGGCAGGCAGTGCATGAACTTCACCGAGCGGTTGCCGGAGGCGGCGAGGAGCGCGGAGTTGACCTGGTATGGCGAGAGCTGGTCGATGCGCTCCTGCCAGACGTCCTTGGCCTCGCCCATGGACACCCACACGTCGGTGTGGACGAAGTCGACCCCGTCGACCGCGGCGTTGGGGTCGTCGGTGATGGTGATGCGAGCGCCGGTGCGTCCAGCGATGTCGTGGGCCAGGTCGAGGATGTCCTTGGGTGGCTGGAGATCCGTGGGGCCTGACAGACGGACGTCGCTGCCCATGAGGGCGCCCATGACGAGCAAGGAGCGGCCCATGTTGAATCGGCAGTCGCCGAGGTAGGCGTAGGCCAGGGCGTCGTAGGACTTGCCGCTTGCCTCGTGCATGGTCAGGAAGTCGGCCAGCATCTGGGTCGGATGCCATTCCGCAGTCAGTCCGTTGTAGACCGGTACGCCCGCATGCTGCGCGAGCGTCTCGACCTCGCCTTGGGAGTTGCCCCGGAACTCGATCGCGTCATACATCCGTCCGAGCACCGCTGCGGTGTCCGCGATCGACTCCTTGTGGCCAAGCTGGGACCCGGTGGGGTCGAGGTAGGTGACGTGGGCGCCCTGGTCGAATGCCGCGACCTCGAAGGCCGACCGGGTCCGGGTGGAGGTCTTCTCGAAGATCAGCGCGATCTCCTTGCCTTCCAGTCTCCGCTGCTCGGTGCCGGCGTACTTGGCGAGCTTGAGCGCCTCGGCGAGCCGCAGCAGGTGGCGCAGCTCGGCGGGCGTGAAGTCGATCTCCTTCAGGAAGGAGCGGTTCCTCAGGTTGTACGACATCTTCGCCTTCTCTTCGGTCTCAGAACGCGGGTTCGCGCTCGATCGGGCACGTCATGCAGTGCGAGCCGCCGCGACCGCGGCCGAGCTCGAAGCCCTCGATGGTGATGACCTCGATGCCTGCCTTGCGGAGCGAGGTGTTCGTGCCGACGTTGCGCTCGTAGGCGACCACGACGCCGGGCTCGAGTGCGACGACGTTGTTGCCGTCGTCCCACTGCTCACGCTCGGCCTCGAAGGAGTCCCCGCCGGTCTCGACGACCCTCATCTCCCCGACGCCGAGCGCGACCGCCATGATCTCGGGGAGCCGTGCGGTCTGCTCCTCGATGACGAGGTCCTCGGCCGTGTCGCCGGGCCGGATCGCCCACGTGCGGGCCCCGTCGACGACCTTGGGGAACACCGTGACCAGGTCGCGGTCGCACATCGTGATGACCGTGTCGAGGTGCATGTAGCTGCGCGACGCCGGCAGCTTCACCGCGAGGACGAGGCGCGCCGCACCGGCTCGGAAGAGCGACCGGGCGATCCAGAGGACAGCCTGTGGCGTCGTACGCTCGCCCATGCCGATCATCACGGTCCCGTTGCCGATCGGCTGGACGTCTCCGCCCTCGACGTGCGCGCGGCCCCAGTCGGCGTCGGCGCCGCCGAGCCAGTAGGGGAACGTCTCGGCCGCGAACATCGGGTGGAACCGGTAGATCGTCTCCATGATGAGCGTCTCGGGCTTGCGCGCCGACTTCGTCATCGGGTTGAGCGTGACCCCCTCGAAGATCCAGCACGACGGGTCGCGCTGGAAGAGGAAGTTGGGCAGGGGCGGCAGGAGCATCGACGTCGGGTCGGAGGACTGCCAGAGCAGGCCCAGGTCCTGCGCGACGTCGGCCCTGGTGATCCCTCCGATGAGGAGCTCGGCGACCTCGGGGGCATCGGCGGTGGTGATCCACTCCCGCGCGCGTGGGGCGGCGGTGACGCCGACCTCCAGCTCGTTGAGCATGTGGTCGCCCACCCACTCGCGGGCCTTCTCGTCAGCCAGTGCCTGGGCCAGCAGCTCCTCTGCGTGGAAGACCTCCACACCGCGCTCGCGCATCACCTCGCAGAACATGTCGTGCTCCGCCTTCGCACGGGTCACCCAGAGCACGTCGTCGAAGAGCAGCTCGTGAGCCGTGGACGGTGTCAGCCTGCTGTGCTCCAACCCCGGCCGGTGCACGAGCACCTTGCGGAGCCGACCGACCTCGGAATGCACCCCGAACGTCACGTCGCCCACCTCCTCGTCCTGCAGCGCACCCTGCGCTCCACCGACATGGTGTGGTCACCCGGCCGGCGCCCGGGAGGGGAGGAGGGCCTGCTGCGAAGTGGACCTTGGACCCGGAAAGGGACGGTTGTGCGGGCAGACGCTGCGCCCGTGAGGGGCTAGTCGCGCGCCTGCCGGCTGTCCTCCGGCTAAGGCCCTCGGGGACGAGACAGGCCGAGCTTGAGGTCCTGGCGCGTCGGGGCGTGACCGACCAGGACCTGGCCGCCTCGAGGGCCTCGGAGGGTGCGACGTAGGCGCGGAGGGTGCGGTAGCACTCGTGGTCGCCGATCATCACGCGGCCGACGAATCCCCACCCGTCGGAGGACGCCCTGCCTTCATCGACCGCCATGACGGGTCCGTGCACCCTGCCCATGACGACCGGGATGGAGAGCCCCGACCTTCCTAGGGCTCGGCACACCGAGTCTAGGCCTGGCAGCGCGGGCGCACCATGGTCCGCTCACCTGCGGGGAGCTACGCCGAGCAGTTCGCCGGCACGGGCGCTCGCCCCTGATCGGCAGGCCCAAGGACCCTAGGTGCTCGGACCCGGGACCGGTTGACTTCAGCGAGGACGTCGATGGCCGGGCGAGAGGCCCGTGTCGAGGAGTGGAGATGACGACTTCGGCACACCGTGCCCTCACCACGTCGGCATGGACCTGGCTCCGTGGCGCTGGTGCGGCGGTCCTGGCGATCGCCGCCCTCGAGTACGGCGTCATCCCCTTCCTGGCGCGAGCGCGCCACGAGGCCTCGGTGCTGGACGAGGTCTCTTGGCCGCTGCTGCTCGTTGCCGGCGCGCTCGAGGCGGCGTCGCTGGCGGCGTACACGGGCTTGACGCAGTCGCTGCTCGAGTCGTCGGTGCGACTCGGCTTCGGGGTTCAGTGGCGCATCGACCTGGCCGGATGCGGTCTCAGCCACGCCGTTCCCGGCGGCGGCGCGACGGGCGCAGGACTCCGTGTGCGGCTCATGGTCGGCCACGGCGTCGCATCTGCGACCGCGCTGGCACTCACGGTCGTCCAGCTTGCACTCTCGGTGAGCGGCCTGATGACGGTGTGGCTCCTGGGAGTGCTGATGGCAGTGCCCCGCACAGGGGTCACGACGACCGTCGTCGCCCTGGTGCTCACCACGACTGCCGTGCTGCTGGCGTTGGAGGTCGCCCCTCGCCGGCCGCAGCTGCCGCCGCGGCTTCGCCGGATCGGGAGCCGGGCCTTGCAGGTCCTGCCGGTCCGGTGGCGCAGCTCGGTCCGTACCGCCGTCGTCAGCGGTGCGCGCTGGCTGCGGGACAGCCGTCTGACGCGACGCGGGATCGCGTGGGCCTCGACCAACTGGCTGCTCGACGCGATCTGCCTGTGGGTCAGCCTGAGGGCCTTCGGCGCCACCGTTCCCGTCGAGCTGGTCCTGGCTTCCTACGGTCTGGCGAACATGCTCGCCTTCCTTCCGCTGACGCCCAGCGGGATCGGCATCGTCGAAGGCTTGCTGGTGCCGGCGATGGCTGCTGCGGGTGCTCCCGCCGCGGTGGCGCTCGCAGGCGTCCTGACCTGGCGCCTGCTGCAGTTCTGGCTGCCGATCCCGATCGGCGCCGTGTGCTGGGCCTCGCTGCTTCGACCCTCGACACGGGTCTGATCGGGTCACCAATGGGCTCCGGTGCGGCGGAGCCGGGGGCGGTGCGTCGCCGCCGGGTAGCCCACGGGGGTCGGGCGCTCAGGGTGGTCGAACCTCCTCGGCGACAGCTCGAGGGCGCGAAGCCGTCGCACGCGCTCGCGGGTGCGGGGATGAGTTCGGAGCAGCAGGGGATCCGGTGGCCGCGTGCGCCCGATGAGCATCCGCTCCCAGATCCGCCCCTCGACGTACTCGAGTGTGATGAGGGCCTTGGCGAGGCCTTCGGGATCCCCGGTGAGGAAGGCTGCCTCGCGGTCGGCGGCGTACTCCGCCCGGCGGAACACCGCCAGCTGGGTCAGTCCGACGAGCGAGGGCAGCAGCACCAGCAGCACCGACAGCATGAGCCGGCGCGGCTCTCCGGTCGAGAAGGCGACCGGCACGGTCACGAGGAACGACACCCATCCGAACCAGCCCAGCGCCTGCGCGAAGCGAGCGACGAGATCGGACAGATTCATGAGCGAGGTGTCGCCGTTGCGCAGGTGGCTCACCTCATGTGCCAGCACGCCGGCCAGCTCACGCCCGTTGAGCAGGCGCAGCAGGCCGTCCGACACGACGAGGACGGCGCCGTCGGGCGGTCCGACGACGAAGGCGTTGGCGATCGGGCTCGCCACGTAGTACAGGCCCGGACGCCGTGGCAGCTCCGCTCGTCCCGCCAGCAGGTCGACCATGTCGTGCAGGCCCGGAGCGACCCACCGGGGGAGCGGCTCGGCGCCATACATCCACAGCAGCCAGACCACGGGCACTCGGGGGCGCAGAGCCACGATCAGCAGGCCCATGCTCAGCATCGAGACCACGCCGACGAGACCGAACAGCAGCGCCATGACGGCCCCTGCGGCGCTGAAGGTGGCAATCAGCAGCGTCGCTTCGCGCCGGACCTGCCCGGACCGCGCAGGAGCGGACTGCATCGCCGCGGCCCTCGCCTCAGTGAGGGAGGGCGGCGTCTGTCGCCGACGAGGAGAGCACCCAGTAGACCTCGGTGCGGGTCCGGTCCGCGGGCGTCTCGGGCGCGCTCAGGTAGGTCTCCCACATCGGTCCGCCTGCACGTGGTGCTCGCCCAGCGGCAGACGCCTGTGCCAGGAGGTCCTCGTAGGTGCTCGGCATCTCCTGGTAGGGCCCGATGTGGGTCGTGTGCGCGGCTTCGGTCTCGGCCACGTCCAGTCTGCCCAGGCTCGCGGGCACGGTGGCGGTGGCTGGGACGGGGAAGCCGGCGGCGACCTCGAACCCGTCGGCGGCCGGCTCGAAGTAGGCCATCGGCGCCCCGAGCGGCGGCACGTGTGCCGCACCCAGCTCGGAGGCCACCTTCTCGAACGCTGGACCCATCTGCTCACCGATGCGCGGCAGATCGTCGGTGTGGACGGTGAAGCGGACGACCGCGACCGTCATCGGCCGCACCTTCACGATGTCGACTTCGTGTGGCATCTATCTCCGCCTCCCGTGAGCGCCCCGATGGGAAAGGAGGACGACGGGGGTCCTGCTGCCGTTTGACACGGTTTCGGAGTCGTGACGGGCGCGGCATGGTCGACCGCGGTTGCCGTCGTCCCTCCCACTTCGGGCCCTCGTCGTCCTCGTGTCCAGTCAAGCCGGATGCGCGCGGCCGGCACAGGGTCCTTGTGCCTGAGCCGATGAGCCCTCCTTCCCGACGCACGCCACGACCTTCCCGACGCTCACCACGACGTCACGCGAGCGCGAGGAACACCTTCTCGAGCTTCTTCATGTCGACGCTGTCGCGGCCGCCCTCGGCGAGACAGTGCTGCAGTCCCGTGGCGACGAGCGCGTAGCCGGCACGGTTCACCGCCCTGGTGACGGCGGCCAGCTGGGTGAGCGCGTCCTCGCACTCGGCGCCCTCCTCGAGCATGCGGATGACCGAGGCCAGATGGCCGTTGGCCCGCTTGAGACGGGTGGTGACCGCCTTGATCTCGTCAGGCTCGAGCTGCATCTGTGTCCTCCGGTCTCTGGTTGGAAACATCCCCCATGGGGGATATGCTATCACTCGTTGGATCCCCCCTGGGGGATAGGACAGGAACCTCCTCTGGAAGGGGACATGATGACCACCACCCATCCGGGCGACGCCGGCACCGACATCCATGGCGGCTCGACGTCGGCATCGGCCTACGGCAAGGGCGTCCTGCGAGAGCTCACTCCGCAGCACCGCGAGCTGCGGAGGGCGGTCCCCGACGTCTACCGCGGCTTCGGGGAGCTGTCGAAGGCCGCGTTCGCCGACGGCGCGCTCGACCGCCGGGCCAAGGAGCTGATCGCGTTCGCCATCGGCGTCGTCGAGGGCTGCGACGGATGCATCGCCTCCCATGGCCAGGCGGCCGCCCGCGCCGGCGCGACCAGGCAGCAGGCGGCTGAGGCGATCGGCGTCACGTTCGTCATGCACGGCGGCCCGGCTACGATCCACGGCGCGCGCGCCTACGAGGCGTTCTGCGAGTTCGCCGACGCGGTCGACGCCGACGAGTTGCCCGCCTGAGCCTCCACCGGCATCCACGCCCGGCAACCACGCCCGTCAGCACACCTGGAAGGAGGGCGGCATGTGCCGTCCCACGCGCTGTAGGACCTGCGGAAAGGTCACCTGGACCGGCTGCGGCCGCCACGTCGCCCAAGTCAAGGCCGGCGTGCCGGCCGATGAATGGTGCGCCGGCCACGACGCACCCGGCGGTGACCGGCGCGTCCGCTCGGGCAACGACGGTTGGCTGCGCCGGGCGCTCGGCCGATAGGAAGCTGGGCCGATAGGCGGCTAAGCGGCCCTCAGGGCAGTTGCACGTAGCCGTTGCGCATCTTCCACAGGAAGTAGCGCTCGAACCCCAGCTTCATGAGGTGTGACTGCGGGCCTGGCACCAGCACGCCGTGCTTGCGCGGTGGGAGCATCTTGTCGGCCAGGATCACCACGCCGTTGTTGCCCGCGTCCATCACACAGACCGCGGGGATCTCGCCGAACGGCTTCTCCTGGCTCGGCTGGTCACCGCGCACCTGTGCCGCGATGTTGTGCGCCGCGGTCACTGCCTGCGTCTCCGTGGGGAACCCGGTCTTCGGGATGCCGACGGGCACGGGCGTCGTCCACGGCACCGCGACTGCCGCGGCGGCGCCGATGGCGTAGATGTCATCGTGCTTCTCGGACTGATAGGTGCCGCGCACGGGGACGAAGCCCTTGGCGTCCGTCAGGCCGTCGACCGCGCTCAGGAACCGCTGGCCGAGGAACGGCGGCACCACCATGCCGAACGTGAACGGCACGCGCTCACCGTCGGCGAGGACGAGCGCGTCCTCCTCGACACCCTCGATCGCGGTCGAGAGCTTGGCCTTGATGCCCTGCTTCTCCAAGAACATGCCCAACAGCTGCTCGCCGTGTGGCAGGCCTCCGATGCCGAAGTGGCCGAGGAACGGCTCGGCGGTGACGTAGGTGAGGTTGACCTCCTTGCGCAGCCCTGCCTTCTTCAGCTGGTAGGCGGTGTTGAACAGGAACTCGTAGGCTGCACCGAAGCAGCCAGCGCCCTGCGTCGCGGCGATCACGACGTCACCCGGCTTCTCGAGATAGGAACGCCACGCTGCACCGGTCTCCTCGGCCCGCGGCAGCGTCGTGATGGTGTGGGCATGCTCGCGGAATCCCGGGGCGACGTCGTCGTCGTTGCGGTAGCCGGTCGCGATCACGAGGTAGTCGTAGGGCCGGATCTGACCGTCGGAGGTCGTGACGACGTGCGTCACCGGATCGATGCCGGTCACCTCAGTGTGGACGAACTCGATGCCGTGATGCGCGAGCGTCGGGGCGACCTCGAAGGTGATGTCCGAGGCGGTGCGCTTCCCGAACGGCAACCAGATCAGACTGGGGGTGAAGAGGAAGCGGTCCGCAGCGGACACGACCGTCACCACGATGTCGCCGTGCAGCTCGTGCCTGACCTGCAGGGCAGCAGTCAACCCGGCGAAGTTGCCGCCCAACACCACGACCTTCTTGCGCATGATGCGCCTCCCTCAGAGCTCGTCCTTGTGGTCATGACACGGTCTCGAGGGTCCCGCGGCGCGGACAGGGCCGGAAGGACCGGCGTCGTGGGCTCTTGGGCCTACGGGGCGTCCCGCGCGGCCGCCGCCGGATCGGAGCGGGCCGGTTTGCTCTCGATGTTCGGGACTTTGGTCCCTATGGCGGGGTTGTGTCTCGCCCGTGAACTGGGCGGGCCATGTCGGGCGGCGGAGGGAGACGACGATGACGGTGGCCGAGGTCAAGGTCGCGAACCAGGCACTGTTGGACACGGTCGCCCGGCTCGTCGACGAGCTTGACGAGGTCCCCGCCGGACGAGTCCTGCGGTGCTTCTCACGCGCCGTCGGGCACGTGCGGCGCGTGGGCTGCCCGACCACACAGCTGGCGACCGAGGCCGAGTGGCTGGCCCGGGAGCTCCTCGCCGGTCGGCTCGTGCTCGATTCGACGCACGGTCCGGAGCCGCAGACCCCGCAGGCGTGCGTGCGCATCCACGCGTAGGTGGCGCCCGGGTCTCTCAGAGCTTGTAGCCGATGTCCCGCAGCAGCTTCTTGCGGTCGGCGACGTCGGCCTCGGTCTCGACTCCAGCTGGGGAGCTGCCGTCGACGACGCCGAGGATGGCCCGGCCCAGGGCCGTCTCGGCCACGATGAGCTCCACCGGGTTCGCGCTGGCGCAGTAGACCGTGCAGACCTCGGGGACCTGCTTGATCGCGTTGAGCACGTTGACCGGGTAGCCGTCCTCGAGCAGGACGATCAGCGAGTGTCCGGCACCGACGGCGAGCGCGTTCTCCACCGCGAGATCGACCAGGCTGGGGTCGTTGCCCGACCTGCGGACCAGGCAGGGCCCGGAGGCCTCACAGAAGGCCAGCCCGAAACGCAGTCCGGGAACCCCTCCGGCAAGCGCCTCGTGGACGTCCTCGACCGTCTTGATGAAGTGGGCCTGGGCGACGATGACGTTCATGTCCTCAGGCTTGTTGATGCCGATGATGTGCAGGTCCACCCCGTCCTCCTTCGCTGGTCGGCCCTGATCGCGCTAGTCCGACGTGCGGGCCTGCGCCATCGCCGCCGGGCGTGTCTCGGGGACGACCGCCACGGTGGTGCGCGCGCGCTCGAGGACCGTCGTCGCGATCGATCCCGTGAGCGTCCTGCCGAGACTGTCCATCGGGTGGCGCCCGACGACCACGAGCTCCCACCGCTCGACGTCGGAGGTCAGGGCCTCATCCACGAGGCCGTGCTTCAGGTCGAGCGCGACTGGCACGTCCGGATAGAGGGTGGCCAGACCGGCCACGGACTCTGCGACCAACGCTCGCAGATCCTCCAGCTCGGGTCCTGCGACCGGTTCGCCTCGCGCCTCGTGGTACTGCGCGACGGCAGCCGCCACGTCCCAGAAGCAGTGCAGGACGGTGAGCGCACAGTCGTGCAGCGCGGCCTGCCGGTAGGCGAACTCGATCACCGGAACCGACTCCGCGGTGCCGTCGGCCCCCACCAGCACGCCACGCGGCTGCGGTCGGTGGCCATCCGGACGGCAGACCACCACCGGACACGCCGCGTGTGCCGCCACCGTCGCGCTGACCGATCCCAGGAGCAGGGACTTCATCGCACCGCGACCGCGGGAGCCGAGCACGACCATCTCCGCCTCGCGTGCGAGATCGAGCAGGACTCGGCGTGGATCGCCTGGGATGGCCAGTGGCTCGACATCCAGGAGCGGGTGGTGGGCCCGTGCCGTCACGACGGCTCGCGAGGCGCTCTCGACATCGCCCTCGCCCACCGTCACCGCGACGAGGCGACGACCTTCCCGCCACGCCTCGTCAGCGGCCCAGCACACGGCTCTCTCTGCGTGCGCTGATCCGTCGACTCCGACCACGATCTCGTCACCCTCGCGTGTCATGGACTCAGGATCACCCCCCGCCCTACGCCGGTCGCACAGTCAGAAGTCGGTGAATGAAGGGACCATCGTCTCTGCCGCACCGGCCATCGGCGACGTCAGACGATGCCGGTGTCGGACCGAAGGCGGACCGTTGGGGCGGAGGACAGCACGCCTTCGATGGCCTCCTCCCGGAGCGCTTGGCCCAGCGCCGCCAGCGCACGGCAGGCGGCCAGACGGTTGTCGATGCCCTGGTGATGTGGGTCTGTGCGTCGGTGTGCAACGCCGACCTCATGGAGCGTCCTCCCGCTGTCGGTGGTCAGCACGACGTCGGCCTGGCTGGTGACGTCGCTGTCGGCGATGCGGATGTAGATGCTCCAGGTCTTGTCGCTCATGTTCCTCACCTGCGGTTGGAGAGTCGGAGCCCGGTCACGCCGCAGCTTGCTGTCACCGGACCACCGCCACCGGACAGAGCGCGTCGTGCAGGACGCGCTGGCTGACGGAGCCCAGCAGCAGGTCGGCGAATGCGTCCCGCCCCCGGGACCCGACGGCGACCATCGAGGCCGCTGCGCTCGAGTCGAGGAGCGCCCGCACCGGCGACGAAGCGACCACCTCCGTGCTGATGTCGACGTCAGGGTGGTCGCGCACCGCTTGCGCCGCCCAGTCGCCGAGCAGACGCTCCGCATGCTTCATCCGGATCTCGTCCTCGGGCGCGAAGAAGTCGTCGTCCGGGCTCAGTGGCGCCGTGACGGCGGGAAGGGCGTGAAGAGCGATGACGGCCTGCTTCTCCCCGCTCGCCAGCTCGCAGGCGAACCGAAGGGCTCGGCCGCTCTCGGCCGATCCGTCCATGCCGACGACGATGTGGCGCGAGCGCGGACGCTGCGACCGTCGGACGACGACCACCGGACACGTGGCGTGACGGGCGACGTGCTGACTGACCGATCCCGTCAAGGAGCCCGTCAGCAGCCCGTGCCCCCGGCTGCCGACGACCAGCATCTCGGCACGGTGGGAGGCTGCCAGGAGTGCGGGGACCGTCGATCCGTGCCGGATGGTGATCCCGGCGTCGTCGAGATCGCAGGAGCGCAGGACCGTGACCGCGAGCTCTCGCCACGCGGCCGCCTCGCGATCGGCCCGCTCCTGATGCCGGCCGAGAAGGAGGTCGGTCTCGTTGACCACGATGACGGTCTCGACGGCCAGGCCGCGCTGACGCGACATCGACGCTGCCCATTGCAGCGCCAGGTCGGCGTCAGGCGAGCCGTCGTATCCGACGACGATGCGGTGATGGGTCGGCTCCATGGCGATCACCTCGTGGGGGCTTCGACGGGTTCGCTGAGCGGAATCTCGTGGAGGGCGGGCGGGAGGACGATCGCCGGGGCCCTCGTCTCACGCAGCACTGCTCGGCCGGCAGCGCCGAGGTGGCCGAGGGGGAAGCCGTGCAGCCGCCGGGTGATCGCGAGCAGGTCCGCCTCCGCGGAGGCGTCGATGAGGGCGCGTGCCGGCTGACCGTGCACGATGCGCACCTCTGCGGTGACGTTCGTGAAGTCCGCCGAGACCTCATCGACGATCTGATCGAGCTCCTTGACGGACCGCTCCTCCCACCCCGGAACGTCGAGTCGGGACGAGAGGAGGTCGTCGTACGGCGAAGGGCTCTCCCAGGCGTGCAGGATCACCAGTCGCGAGCCGCGGTCTGCCGCCAGCTCGAACGCCTGACGGACCAGGTCGTGGCTGGCCGAGACGATCTTGACCCCGGCCACGATGACGCCGAGGGCCGGACGTCGCTCGGTGCCGGCGGGCACGACGACGACGGGGCAGGCGGCGTGTCCCGCCACGCCCCCGATGATCGAGCCGGTGATGAGCCGATGGTGCACGGGGTGCGGCTCGTCACCGAGGACGAGAAGCGCCGAGTCGGCGGCGGCCCGCAGCAGGCCCGCGCGCCTGTCACCTCGCAGGACGAGGGGCTCGACGCGGATCTCGCCGGCGGAGGACTCGAGTCCCCGCGCCGACTCCCGGACGAGCTTCTCGGCCATCCGATGACCCTCCATCGAACCGGGAGAGCCGGGAGAGGCGAAGTAGCCGATCGTCGGGGCGTAGTCGGTGAAGACGTGGAGCAGGCGCAGGTCGGCGCCGACCCTGCGAGCCTCATTCGCGGCCCAGATGGCGGCCGCCTTGCTTCCGTCGGACCCGTCGATGCCGACCGTGATCCGGAGTCGGTCAGTCATGACGTCCGACCCTCGGGCCGGCTTTCGCCTGTCGAGGCTCGATCTCCACCGGGCCGGTCGCTTGCGGCGAGCGTTCGCGCCAACATGCGGCCCCAGGCAGCGCCGCGTTCGAGCTCGCCGTCCTGCAGGGGCCCCTTGGTGTCGGTCACGACGAAGCCGGTCGGCCTGTCGATGACCTGGAGGCCATGCCGGCGGGCGAGACGAGCAGCCGACCGCGCGGCGCCCACGGGGAGACGGCGCACCTGCGACGCACGGGTGTCGTAGGTCGCGACGACGGGTCGCGTCCCGCTCACGGGGATCGTCGCGATCCACTCGCGCAGCCCCGTGACGGCCTTGCTCTCCTCAGCTCCCTGGCGCACGGCCCCGGCGCGGGTGTTCGCGCGGCTCAGCGAGAACGCATGGGTCGGAGCGCCCAAAACCAGCAGGTCGGCACTGAGGCACGCGGTGGGCTCGGCCTCCCGGACGTCGGTGATCGTGGCCTCCACGCCCTGCTCCGCGAGCCCCTCGGCGACGGCGGACGCGATGGCGGAGGTGTTGCCGAACATGGACTCGTAGACGACGACGGCTCGTGGCCGCGGAGTCGAGGGTGACATCGTTCCATCTCCTCACTGCTCTTCGGACACACCCAGCGTGCGGCCGTGATGGCCCCGGGGCAGAGGGGCTTCCCGCCCCCGGTGGGAGGGACGTTCGACCCCCTCTCGCAAGTCCTTGCGCTCTGCAGGTCCGGGTCGTCACGGCCGGACGCTGGCCTCGGAACAGCCGAGCTCACGCGAGCTCGGCCGGAAGGGCGCCGTGACGATCCAAGATGCTGTGGAGCCGCGTGAGGGCGGCTTGAGCTCCGGCGAGGCGGCACGGCGACTCGAGGTCGTCGGCCCGAACGAGGTGCCGAGGCCGCGGCCCCGCACCATGCTCGCGAGGATCGGCCTCCAGCTCGCCGATCCGATGATCCTCATGCTCTGCGCGGCGTTCGTGATCGTCTGCTGGCTCGGCGACGCCTCCGACGCGGTGATCATCGCCGCCGTCGTGGCCCTCAACACCACGCTCGGCGTGCTGCAGGAGCGACGCGCCGAGCACGCCATGGCGGCCCTGGACCAGATGGCGGCCCCACACGCGAGGGTCCTGCGCGACGGCGACCTCGCTGAGATCGCTGCCCGAGACGTCGTGCCCGACGACCTCGTGCGCCTGGAGGCGGGCGACGTGGTGCCGGCGGACCTCCGGCTGGTCGAGGCGGTCTCGCTCATGCTGGACGAGGCGTCGCTGACGGGCGAGTCGGTGCCGGTGTCGCGTGGCTTGGGCGAGGAGGTGCAGGCCGGCACCGTGGTCACGCGCGGGCGCGGGTTCGGCGTCGCCGTGCGCACGGGCGCGGCCAGTGGCCTGGGCCGCATCGCCGCCCTCGTCGCATCGGCTCCTGTCCGTCGTACGCCCCTGCAGACCCGACTGGGCCGCCTCTCACGGCAGCTGATCGTGGCGGTCACGGCGCTCGCCGGACTGGTGCTGCTCCTCGCCGTCCTCCGCGGCGACCCCTTCGGCGAGTCGCTGGTGCTTGCGGTGAGCCTGGCGGTGGCCGCCATCCCGGAGTCCCTCCCAGCCGCCGTGTCGGTGGCGCTTGCGCTCGGCGCCTACCGGATGGCCCAACGGTCGGCGATCGTCCGATGGCTTCCGGCCGTGGAGACGCTCGGGTCGGTCTCGATCCTCGCCTCCGACAAGACGGGCACCCTCACCGAAGGACGCATGACCCTCACGCGGCTCTGGCTGCCGGAGGGGGTCGTGGACGTGCCGGCGGGGGTCGGCGCGCCCTGGTCCGGCGTGGTTGACACCGCCCGCGAGGCCGAGGAAGTGGGAGAGGCGAGCGAGCCTGAGAAGGCGGGCGGGTCTCCCGACTCACTGCGACGGCTGCTCCGGGACCTGGTGCTCTGCAACGACGCCAGACTCGTCCGCCCGGAGGGGACGTGGTCGGTGGTGGGCGACCCGATGGAGGGCGCCCTTCTCCTCGCCGCCGTGTCGTACGACGCCGCCCTGCTCGATGCGTCGCTGAGGTGGCCACGCGTCGCCGAGACGCCGTTCGACAGCGTCCGCCAGTGCATGGAGACGGTGCACGACCTGCCGGGTGGTCGGTGCCGCATCGTCAAGGGCGCCCCCGAGGTCGTGCTGGGCCTGACGCCGGGCACGGCTCAGACCCAGGCGGCTCGTGCTGCGGCGGCCGCCATGGCGGCGGACGGCTTCCGGGTGCTGGCGGTGGCCGAGGTGGGCGCTGGTGACGCCGAAGGATCCGAGGTAGCCCAGGTGGTCGGCCTCGTCGGCCTCGTCGACCCGCCGAAGCCCGACGCGGCATCTGTGGTCGCGGCGTGCCGGGAGGCGGGGATCCGGACGGTCCTGGTCACCGGAGACCACCCCGCCACCGCGCTCGCGATCGCGCGTCAGGTCGGCGTGACAGGTCCAGATGGCGGCGTGGTGGACGGCGCCGCCGTGACCGCCGGAGAGCACGCGGAGCGCTTGGAGTCGATCGACGTCTTCGCCCGCATCAAGCCGGATCAGAAGGTCGACATCGTCGACGAGTGGCAGCGCCGCGGCCACGTCGTCGCGATGACGGGCGACGGGGTCAACGACGCTCCCGCGCTACGCCGGGCCGACATCGGCGTTGCGATGGGCGACCGCGGGACGGAGGTCGCCCGGCAGGCGGCGGACCTCGTGCTCGCCGACGACAATCTCCGGACCGTGGTGACCGCCGTCGGGGAGGGCAGGCGGATCTACGCCAACATCCGCACCTTCCTGCGCTACGCCCTGTCCGGTGGGCTCGCCGAGGTGTTGGTCATCCTGCTGGCGCCCTTCTTGGGCATGCCGGCGCCGTTGCTGCCGGGCCAGATCTTGTGGATCAACATGCTCACTCACGGCGTGCCGGGCGTCGCCTTCGGCGCGGAGCCCCTCGACCCGGCGCTGATGCGGCAGCCCTCGCCGTCCCCTCAGGAGTCCGTGCTCGGACGGCGCCTCGGCACCCAGGTCGCGGTCGGTGGCCTCCTCATCACCCTGGTGACGCTGGTGAGCGGCCTTCTGGCCGTCCAGCACGGGTGGCACGTTTCGACCACGATCTTCGCGACGCTCGGGTTCGCTCAGCTCGGCGTCGCGCTTGCGCTTCGTGCTCCGCGCTCGGGCAGCGGATGGGCGGAGCGCGCGGTCGAGTGCGCGGTGGCCACGTCGGTGCTCCTGCAGACCCTGGCCATCGTCGCACCGCCGCTGCGTGCCCTGCTCGGCACCGAGCCGCTTCCGGCGCCGGCCTGGGCGCTCGTGCTCGCCCTCGCCACACTGCCGGGGGTGCTGATGAAGGTCATGGATCGCCACGGCGTGCTGACCGCCCGACGCTCGGCGCGGGAGGTCCTTGTGCCCGGGGGGCGGGACCTGCGCCTCTGACGTCGCCGGCACCGGGGCACGCACGGTGGAGTCGCCCGCACAGGCGGACGCGGATCAGGCGGAGGAGAGGGACGATGAAGGAGCTGTGGTTCCGGGGCCAGCTGCGGGAGATCGCGCGCGAGGAGTGCTTTCAGCTGCTGGAGAGCACCTCGGTGGGACGGATCGGCTACTGCACGATCCGAGGCGCCGTCGTCCTGCCGGTCAACCACGCCGTGATCGGCGGCGAGATCGTCGTCCGCCTCTCGCCGTCCGGGCAGACGGCTCGCTACCTGCGCGACAACGGGCCGGACGCCGACCTCACCTTCGAGGTCGACGACTACGACGAGTACACCGAGTCGGGCTGGAGCGTCCTGGTGAACGGGACGGCGCGTGCGGCCGAGGCCGACACCCTCGTCAGCGAGACCGACCGGCCGGTGCCGTGGCCCGCCGGCAGCTACTGGGACTACGTGCGGATCCACCCGACCCGCGTGACCGGCCGGCGGCTCGTGCCCGCGTGAGGCGGGACCTTCGATTTGCCAGACCGAGGTCCTTTGGCCCGTGTCCGGATCTGCCGGGGGGAGCAGCGTGGGAGGCGACCGGGAGACGCCCGGTCGCCTCGCACAGCGGAAAGGGCTTGCGCAATGAAGGCACTCGTCTACCACGGCCCCGGCCAGAAGGCATGGGAAGAGCACGAAGACCCGCGGATCCTGCAGCCCACCGATGTGATCGTGCAGATCGACACCACCACGATCTGCGGCACCGACCTCCACATCCTGAAGGGCGACGTACCAGCCGTCAGCGAAGGGCGGATCCTCGGTCACGAGGGCGTCGGCACCGTGATCGAGGTGGGGTCCGCCGTGCGGACGGTGTCGATCGGTGATCGGGTCATCATCTCCTGCATCAGCGCGTGCGGGGCCTGCTCCTACTGCCACGCCGGCCTCTATGCGCACTGCCTGGCAGACGAGGGCGCGAGCGGCATCGGCTGGATCTTCGGGCATCTGATCGATGGCACCCAGGCCGAGTATGTGCGCGTCCCCTTCGCCGACAACTCCGTCTACAAGCTGCCCGACGGCGTCCCCGACGAGGCCGCTGTCATGCTCAGCGACATCCTCCCGACCTCCTTCGAGATCGGTGTGCGCTACGGGCAGGTCAAGCCGGGCGACACGGTCGCCGTGGTCGGCTCGGGGCCGATCGGGCTGGCCGCGATGCTGACCTCCCACCTGTACGGCGCAGCGCGTGTCATCGCCCTCGATCTCGACGCCAACCGGCTGGATCAGGCACGCTCCTTCGGCGCGACCGACACCGTCGACAGCGGGGCCGTCGACTGGAAGGAGCAGGTGTTCGCGATGACTGATGGGCTCGGCGTCGACGTCGCCATCGAGGCCGTCGGCATCCCCGCCACGTTCGAGGCCTGCACGCAGATCGTGCGACCCGGCGGGCGAGTCGCCAACATCGGTGTGCACGGCGCGCCCGCGCAGCTGGCGCTCAACGAGCTGTGGATCAAGGACATCGCGATCACGATGGGTCTGGTGAGCACCAACACCACGGCGATGCTGCTGAAGCTCGTGGCGCAGCACCAACTCGCCGCCGAGAAGTTCGGCACTCACCACTTCACGTTGGACCGGATCCTCGACGCCTACGACACCTTCGGGAACGCCGCGGAGACCAAGGCCCTCAAGGTCGTGATCCGTCGATAGCGGGGCAGGGCGCGGGTCACGACACCGTGATGTTCTCACGACACCGTGATGTTCGACGAGCCTCCTGCGCCTCTCAGTGGAGGCGCAGGTCGCGGTGATCGAAGACCGGCACTGCGGCGACGACGGCGGTGACGGCGCCCAAGGCCACCCAGATCATGGTCAGCGGCACGCCATCGCCGAGCGGGCCGTTGTGCAGGGCTTGGTGGAACGGCGAGAGCGTCTGGTAGGCCTCGACGGAGTCCACGAGCTGGCCGAGGGCATAGAGGACGTACGCCGCGACGGCAGCGCCACCACCGACGCCGATGGCGACGGCACGACGGCCGGTGGCCGCTCCGACGCCTAGCGCGAGCCAGCCGAACTCCAAGCCTAGAAGGACCATGGCCAAGCAGCCCACGAAGGTCTCACCGAGCCCGATGCCCATGTCGAAGACCGCTGAGCAGGACACCAGCACGACTGCCAGGACCACCCCGAGTGCGGCGACGCCCGTCGCCAGGGCAGCCGCCTTCTGAAGCAGGAGGGATCGGGTGGAGACGGGCGTGACCAGCACCGTCTCGAGGTAGCCGCGCTCCTCTTCGCCGGCCACCATCCGGGCGCCACGGCTCACGCCGTAGAAGATGAAGAGCATCGGGAGGATCAGGGTGAACAGCTCGGCGTTCATGAACCCCGTGCCCGTGGTCATCTCCTGCACGTTGAACAGCTTGCGCATGGCTTCGGGATAGTTCTTCATGAGCTCGTCGAAGTTGGGCATGTCGCGGATCGAGGGCCAGACGGCGGCCTCGATCAGCACCAGCAGGCCCACGCCGAGGCCCCAACCCAGGAATGCCCAGCGCTGGTCGCGCACGCCCTTGCCGAAGACGCTCCTCATCAGTCTCATGACGTGCCGTCCTCCTCATACCAGCCAAGGAAGAGATCGCCGAGGTCTGCCTCGTGGGTCAGCACGTTCTCCACGCCGTAGGGGGCGGCCACGCGCAGCAGCTCGGCGGTCGACCCCTCGACTCTGACGTGCGCCGTCGAGGCCGTCACGACGACCTCGCGTACGCCGCCTGCACGTCGCAGCGCCTCGACCGGGGGAGCGCCGTCGAAGACGAGGTCGATGCGCCGCATCGCCTGACCCTGCAGGTTGCTCAGTGTGTCGGTCAGCAACAGGCGACCGCGTCGGAGGACGCCGACCATGTCGGCGACGGCCTCCACCTCACTCAGCACGTGGGACGAGAGGAAGACGGTGCGTCCCTGGTCGCGCACTTCCCGCACCATCGTCAGGAACTCCCGCTGGCCGAGCGGGTCGAGCCCGGAGCTCGGCTCGTCGAGGACCAGGAGCGGCGGATCGTGCATGAAGGCCTGGACGATCCCCACCTTCTGCCGATTGCCGTGGGAGAGCGAGCCGAACCGGCGGTCCAGCGGCAGCTCCAGGCGCTCCGCCAACACGCTGATCGCTGAGGCGCCGGCGCCGCCGCGCAGGCAAGCCAGATGGTGGAGGTACTCGGCTGCCGTCAGATCGGGATAGGCGACGAAGTCGCCGGGCAGGTAGCCGATCAGCCGCTGTGCTGCGTCGCGTCCGCGGGCCACGTCGTGTCCGAGGACCTCGATGCGTCCAGACGTCGCACGGATCAGTCCTGTCACCGCGCGGATCGTCGTGCTCTTCCCTGCCCCGTTCGGCCCGAGGTAGCCGAACACCAGACCCTGCGGCACTGCCAGGTCGACCCCGTCCAAGGCGACCTGCTTGCCGAACACCTTGGTCAGCCCCTCGGTCTGGATCGCCGGCAGATCAGCGGCCGCGGAGACGCCGGACCGATCGGCGTCCGCGGCTGGTCGCTGGGCGTCATGACGGCGCTCGGGAAGCTTCGTCTGCATCCTCGACATCTCGACCTCCTCGTCGCTCGCACCTCCAGGCTCGTCCACGCGGGCGCCGCCGCGGGAGTGACCAACGTCCCCAGCCGGGCCGACCGAGGACCCCTTCGACTCCGCCGACCGCCCCAGCAGCATCACGACCCGCGGTCAGAGGAGCGGCCGTCGGTTCGCCCAGGCCCCTGGCAGTCTGATGCCGGCGGAGAGGCCGCCGGTCCGACCGGGAAAGAGCCGGAGCGTCCCGGTCTCGGAGTCGACGGCCATCAGGTCGGGATGCCCGTCCCGGTTGAAGTCTCCGACGCCGACGAGGCTTCGCCGTCCCGACCAGCCGCGGCCCAGACTGACTCGCGGCCGGAACCCGACGCCATGGCCCGGATACAGGAAGAGCTGGCCGCTCGCCGTGTGTCTGGCGAGCAGGTCGGGGTGACCGTCACCGGTCAGGTCGCCGATGCCGGTCAGCTCACTCATGGTGTTCCAGCCAGGGCCGAGGTCGACGCGTCGGCCGAGTCTGGTGCCGCGGCCAGGGAAGAAGAGCAGGTGTCCCGTCGACTTCCGGATGGCGAGTATGTCCGGGTAGCCGTCGCCATCGAGGTCGCCGACGGCGGTGATCTCCTTCATCCTGTTCCAGCCCGTGCCGAGCCGGACGCGTGGGCGCAGCGCTGACCCTGTTCCGGGGTAGAGCCACAGGTAGCCCGTCGACGAGTCCTGCGCGATCACGTCCTCGTGGCCGTTGCGGTTGAAGTCGCCGAGCCTCGTGATCTGACCGCGAGCATGTCGAACCGCGCCGATCCGCACCGGTGACTCCAGTCCGCTTCCGTTGCCGGGGTAGGCGTAGAGAGAGCCCGTGGTCGTGTCGCGGGCGAGGAGGTCGCTCCACCCGTTGCCGGTGAAGTCGCCGAACCGGGCACGCGGGAGGGGGCGGACGTCGACGTAGTCGTTGTCGATGTTGATCGTCACGCCCCCGTAGGACTCATCATGGCCGCCGCGGTACTGGTGGATCCGGCGATGTGGCGACCAGTAGGTCGCGGGGATCTGGGGGCTGTCGACGCTCGCACGACCATCGAACCGGGCGAAGTAGAGGTAGTCGGGATGGGGCCACCGGACCGAGTGGTAGTCGTCGACCAGATCGTGGACGGTCGAGCCGAGGCTTCCGTAGACGCCCGACAGGTAGCCGACGTCGTGAAGCCGTGCCGTCCAAGCGCCGAGGAAGGCCAGGACCGGCCTGCTGCAGCCGGCATCCGCGGGCCGGTAGGCCTCCATGTCGAAGATCAAGGCGGTGCCGGGAGACATGCCGAGCGAATGTGCTGCGGTGACCGCGGCGCTCGCCTCCGCCCGCCCCTGTGCCGCAGCATGCGCCGGATCCATCAGATAACGCTTTCCTGACGTGGTGCAGGGCGCCTGGAGGCCGAGATAGATCGGCAGCAGATGCCAGCCCGCTGCCTGCTGATGCGCGACCCACGCTGCGGTCAGCTCGATCTGGGCACAGTGGCGGTTCGCACCGCCGATGTAGACGCCGACCGCGCGGTAGGGCGAGGTCAGCCACGCGTCCATCGTGGTCGACGGCGGAGCACTGCAGGCGTCGAAGCCGCCCCCGCGGAACGTGCCTGGCTGTGGTGGCGCCCCGCTGCTCGATCCCGGCACGAGCGTCATCACCACGGCGATGACCAAGAGAGCTGACTGAACCGCACGCCGGCCCCCGGTGCCGATCGGGCGGAACCGGTCGAGGAAGTCCCGAGCCCTCGGCATCGCCTCAGCCCTGTCCAGTGAGGAACTGGACGCACGACGCGATCGTCGTCAGGGCGGGGTAGTCGCGTTCGTCGATGCGTACGCCTGAGGTGGTGCTCAGCGTCTCGACGAAGGACAGGAAGTCCAGCGAGTCGAGCTCGAGCTCGGGCCGGAACGGGAGGTCGTCGCCCAGGCCGTCCACGTCCGCGTCGGGCACGACGTGGTGGAGGGCGTCGGTCACGAGCGTGCGGGCGCGGGGTGTCGTCAACGGTGTGAGGCTCACAGCTTCTCCGGTCGTTGTAGGTGTCGGTCGATGGCGGCGAGCAGCCGGCTGCCAGTGAATCCGTCGGTCGCACGGTGGTCCGCGGCAAGGGTGAGAACGGTGAGCGGACGCACGCCCAGGAGGCCGTCGACCGACCAGGGGCGCTCCATGACGCGACCGAATCCGACCAGCGCCACCTGCGGGGGATAGATGACCCCCAGGACGGACTCGACCCCCTGCTCGCCGAGATTCGTCACGGTCAGCGTCGGGTCGCGCAGCTCGGCGTCGCGCAGCCGCCCGCTGCGGGCCCGGACGACGACGTCGCGCATCGCGGCCATCATCTCGGTGAGCGATCGGTCGGCAGCGTGGTGGATCGCCGGCGCCACGAGGCCGCCGCCCCGCAGCGCAACGGCGACGCCGAGGTGCACGCCGGCACCGGGCTGGAAGCGACCGTCGGTCCAGAACCCGTTGAGCTCGGGGACCTCGACGGCTGCCAGGGCGGTCGCCTTCAGCATCAGCGCGGCGGGGACCAGCCGCTCGGAGACCGGCAGCTCCAGGTTGCGTCTGCCCATCCAGTCGAGTGCGGCGCCAAGGTCGACCGTCGATGACAGGTAGTAGTGCGGGATCTCCCTCTTCGACCGTGACATCACCGCGGCGATCGTCGCGCGCATGCGCTCCTTGCGGTCACCGCTCCACGATGCGACCTGGGCCGCGGTTGCAGGAGTCGACTCCGGCTCGGGGGGCGCCGCGGCAGCGGCCGCGCGGATGTCCGCCGCCCGCACCACCCCGGTCTCCGGGAGGGGGACGTCACTGAGGTCGACGCCGAGCTCGGCCGCGAGCCTGCGAGCGTACGGCGTCACCTGCGACCGTTGCGGCGGAGACGGCGCCGGCGTCGCGACGCGGGCGTCGACCCGCTCGACGGCAGGGGGACGCTGTGCTGTTCCGTCCGCGGCATGGACGACATCTTGGCGGGTGATGCGCCCGCCGCTCCCGGTGCCGTGGACCGTGGCGAGGTCGACCTCGAGGTCGCGTGCCAGGCGCCGGATCCGCGGCTCAGGGGCCGACGGTGAGGGGATGGCAGCCCGTGGGGTGGTGTGGGCCGCGGTGGGCGCGGCGGAGGCCGGGACGGTGGGTGCGACGGTGGGCGGCGTCGTGATCCTCGCGAGGGGCGTGCCCACCGGGACCATGGTGCCTGGCTCGACCAGCAATGCCTCGACGGTGCCGTCGCGGAAGGTCTCGACCTCGACGGCAGCCTTGGAGGTGTCCACCACGGCGACGACGTCGCCCTTGTGGACGGCGTCGCCGGGCTTGACCAGCCATTCCAGCAGCCGGCCCTCATCCATGTCCGCGCCGAGCGACGGCATCGTGAACTCAACCATCGTGCATTCCGAGTGTGCGTCGAGCGGCTCGGACGATCGCCGCCGGCTGCGGCAGTGCCGCCTCCTCCAGATGCCGGGCATACGGCATCGGCACCTCGGCCGAGCAGACGCGCTCCACGGGCCCGTCGAGGTCGAACATCGCCTGCTCGGTGATACGTGCGCTGATCTCTGCCGAGAGGCTGCCGCTGCGCCAGCCCTCGTCGACCACGACGGCCCGGTGGCTGCGGCGCACCGACCCGAGGACGGTCTCGTCGTCGAGCGGCCGCAGGACACGGAGGTCGATCACCTCCGCGGAGACGCCGTCCTCGGCGAGCAGATCGGCGGCGGCCAGCGTCGTCGGGAGCGTCCCTCCGTAGGTGACGAGGGTGACGTCGTCGCCGGGACGGCGTACGGCGGCATGCTCGATGTCCACGGGCCCAGCGTCCGCCGCGAGAGAGCCCTTCATGTTGTAGAGGGAGCCGTGCTCGAAGAGCAGCACTGGATCGGGGTCGAGCAGGGCGGACCAGAGCATCCCGCGGGCGTCCTCGAGAGTGGCGGGTGCGAGGATGCGAAGACCGGGAATGTGGGCGTACCAGCCTTCGAGGCTGTGCGAGTGCTGGGCCGCGAGCTGACGGCCCGCCCCGGTCGTCATCCGGATGACCAGGGGGACGTTGAACTGTCCGCCGGACATGTGGAGCAGGGACCCGGCCGTGTTGACGATCTGGTCGAGCGCGAGCAGGCTGAAGTTGACGGTCATGATCTCGACGATGGGGCGCATCCCGCCGACGGCGGCGCCGATCCCGGCTCCCACGAACGCCAGCTCCGAGAGGGGTGTGTCGCGGATCCGCTCGGGTCCGAACTCCTCCAGCAGCCCCAGGCTCACGGCGAAGCAGCCGCCGTATCGCCCGACGTCCTCGCCCATGAGGAACACCCGCTCGTCCTTGATCAGCGCCTCTCGCAGGGACTCGCGCAGCGCCTCGCGGTAGGTCGTCTCGACATCGGTGCTCATGTCGGGCGCTCCGAGACGACGAAGCGGGTCAGGTCCTCGACCGGCTCCTCAGGTGCGGACTCCGCTGCTGCGACGGCGCTCGCGAGCCGACTCGCGATGTCGTCCTCGATCGAGGCGAGAGCGGCATCAGAGAGGCGGCCGTCGGCTCGCATCCGGTCGGAGAGGAGCCGGATCGGGTCGCGCTCCTTCCACGTCGCGATCTCGGCCTTGTCCCGGTATCGGTCGGGGTCGTACATCGAGTGTGCGCGGAACCGGTAGGTGCGCATCTCGAGGAAGTGGGGCCCGGCTCCGCCTCGGATGTCCTCGACCGCGCGCTGGGCCGCCCTCTCGACCGCGAGCACGTCCATCCCGTCCACCGGCCAGGCGGCGAGGCCGTAGGAGGCGGCGCGCAGCGCGAGGTCGGTCTGGGCGTGCTCGAGTGCCAGGGCGGTGCCCATCGCGTACTGGTTGTTCTCGCAGCAGAACAGGACGGGCAGCTGCCACAGCGCCGCGAGGTTCAGCGACTCGTGGAAGGCCCCCTCGGCGACGGCGCCGTCGCCGAGGAAGCAGACGGTGACCCGGCTGCGACCCTGCAGCCTGTCGGCCAGGGCCAGCCCCGCCGCGAGAGCGATGCCGCCTCCCACGATCGCGTTCCCGCCCACGAACCTCGTCTGGGCATCGAAGATGTGCATCGACCCGCCACGGCCACGTGAGCAGCCGGTCACCTTTCCGAACATCTCGGCCATGAGTGAGTCGACCGAGACGCCGCGTGCGAGCGCGTGTCCGTGCTCCCGGTAGGTCGAGACGACGCTGTCGTCGGCGCCGACGGCCGCGAGCACGCCCGCCGCGATGGCCTCCTCGCCGACGTAGAGGTGGAGGAAGCCTCGGATCTTGGTCGCGCTGTAGAGCTCGGCACAGGTCTCCTCGAAGCGTCGGATCAGCAGCATGGTCCGGAGCAGGTCGAGCTCGTGCTTGGCGACGGGCGTCCCGGCTGAGTCGGTGGTGTCGCTTGTGTCGGCTGCCTCGTTGCGATCCGCGGGCGCGGCGGCACGTCTCCGTGTCACGGGGTCGCCTCCATCGTCGACGTGTCGCCCTCGGGCAGACCGAGCTCGCGGGCCTTCAACAGGCGACGCATCACCTTGCCACTGCTGGTGTGCGGCAGGTGCTGGTCGAAGGCGATCTCCTTGGGGGCCAGGCCGCCCAGGCGCCGCCGGCCGAAGGCGAGCAGCTCCAGTTTCAGCTCATCGGTCGCCTCGACCCCCTCGCGCAGGGTGACGAAGGCCTTGACCAGCTCACCGGCGACCGGGTCGGGCTTGCCGATGACACCGGCCTCCACGACAGCGGGATGCTCCATGAGGGCCGTCTCCACCTCGAAGGGACCGATGAGGTGGCCGGCGGACTTGATCACGTCGTCGGCGCGTCCCACGAACCAGAAGTAGCCGTCGTGGTCGATCCTGGCCAGGTCGCCGCTGAGGTACCAGCCTCCGGCGAAGCAGTCCCGGTAGCGCTCGACGTCTCCGAGGTAGCCGCGGAACATCGACGGCCAGCCGGGGCGAAGGGCCAGCTCGCCGACCTCGCCGGGAGCCGCGACCCTGACCCCCCGTCGACGACGCTCGCCCGCCCGTCGGGGCCACGGGTCAGCACGGTGGCCTCGACGCCCGGCACCGGCCGGCCCATCGAGCCCGGCCACAGGGGCATCCCGCGGTAGTTGCTGATCATGATGGCGCCGGTCTCGGTCTGCCACCAGTTGTCGTGGATCGACAGGCCGTAGGCCTTCTCGCCCCACTCCACCACCTCGGGGTTGAGTGCCTCGCCGACGCTGGCGATGTGGCGCAGTGCTGCGAAGTGGTGCCCACGCGCCAGCTCGACACCGTGCCGCATCAGCATGCGCAGGGCCGTCGGGGCTGTGTACCAGACGTTGACGCGCTCCTGCTCGAGCAGCCGGTACCAGGCATGAGGCTCGAACTCGCCGGCGTAGCTGAGGAGCGTGGCGCCGTGCGTGAGCGGCGCGATGATGCCGTACGACGTGCCTGTCACCCAGCCGGGGTCCGCGGTGCACCAGAACACGTCCTCGGGGTGCAGGTCAAGCGCGTACGCCGCGGTGGCGTGATGAGCGACCACGGCGTCATGGACGTGGATCGCCGCCTTCGGCTTGCCTGTCGTCCCGCTGGTGAAGTGCAGCAGCGCCATGTCCTCGGGATCGGTCGGCCCGATCGAGTACTCAGGCTCGGCCGCCGCCATGGCCGCGGCGAGGTCGATGGTCGCCGGGTCGCTCGTCCCCTCGCTCTCCGGCGAGGAGGTCAGCAGCACGTGGCGCAGGTCTGGCAGGCCCGCGCGGATGGAGAGCACCTTGCGGCGGTACAGCGCCGGCGTCGTGACGAGCACCGCGCCTCGGCCCAGGAGCAGTCGGTCGCGGATCGGCTCCGGGCCGAAGGACGAGAACAGCGGGCTGAACACCGCGCGGTGCTTCAGGGTCCCGATGGCTGCGACGTACTGGTCGACGCCCCGGCCGAGGAGCGACATGACCCGCTCGCCCTTGCCGACCCCCAGTGATGAGAGCACCGAGGCGAAGCGGTTCGTGCGCTCGCGCAGCTCCTCGAAGTCGACCGACGTCGCCCTCCCGTCCTCAGCGATCGCACGGATCGCCGTCCTAGCACCTCGACCTTCCGACACGTGCCGGTCGACCGCCTCGTGGGCGATGTTGAGGCCGCCCCCGGGCAGACCCGCCATCCGCTCCCGCGCCCGTTCCCACGAGAAGGCACCGCAGGCGTCGGCATAGCTGGGACGCGCCGCCCCTCGTCCTCGCTCACCGGCTCGGGGACCGGCCGCCGCACTGGTCATGCTGCCCTCGCTGTCGGACGCTTCTGCCTCTGGCGCTGTCGGCGAGACCGGCAGGCCGGGCCTCGCGTCCGTCCAGTGCAGCGCCGGGCGCTTGTTGCCCGGCACGGCCGAAAGGCCCTGGTCCCGCGGCAGTTGGTCTCGGGCAGTCAGGTTCTGCGCTCGCGTGATGGCGACGCCGTCAGACCAGTGCCGGGAGTCGTGGGTTTGGACACGCCGCGAGGGTTCGGTGTGCCAGGTCGTCGAGAAGGAGGCCGAAGCCGCCGCGCCGGACCAAGCGGCGCTGTCGCTCGCTCTCGCACTCGGAGGTCAGTGCGGCCGACAAGGTGTCGAGCGCGTCCGCGGATCCCGGGCCGAGCGCACCGCGAGCCTGCGCGATCGCCTCTCGGGCGACGTCCCGGATCGGGCGCTGGCAGCCGTCGACGTCCGTGATCGACGCGTCGAGGCCGAACCGTGCCGCGCGGAAGTCGTTCTCGCGCAGCACGATGTCCGGCAGGTCGGTGACCGAGTGTCGTTCGACCGCATGCCTCGCGAGCCCCTGCGCCAGGGCGGCGAGGCCGCCGGCCAGCTCGAGCGAGGGCACGGAGTCCATCACTCGGACCTCGATGGTGCCCAGACGAGGCTGCGGGCGCAGATCCCACCACAAGTAGGTGTAGTCGGGGACGCCGGCTGCGGTGATGTGCTCGTGAACGGTTGTGGCGTACTCGTCGAAGCTGTGGAAGACCGGTGGCACGCCGACTCGTGGATAGGACCACATGATCCCGGCTCGTGTCGAGGCGAGCCCGGAGTCCCGCCCGTGCCAGAAGGGAGATCCGGCAGCCAGGGCGCGGAACAGGGAGAGCTGGTTGCGCAGACCGCGGAAGGCGGTCACCATCGTCGCTGCGTCCGGGAGGCCCACGTGCACCTGGTACGCCGCCGTCGGGGTGCGCATGAGCCCGGCCAGCTCGCCCGAGATGGCGTCGTATCGTGCCGAGCGCACGAAGTGGACGTCGCCGACCCCCGCGAGTGGGTGCAGCCCTGTCGCCAGGAGGCAGAAGCCCTCCGCCGCGACCCGCCGCCGGCCGTAGGCGAGGCTCCGCACGAGCTCGTCAGCAGTAGCGACGACCGGAGTCCCGAACTCCACCTGGCAGGAGTAGATCTCCGGCGAGAACCGACCCGCCGGGCTCGACCATGAGGTGAGTCGGGGCAGGGCCACGTCGGCGTCGGTCAAACAGCCGTCGCGATCGACGAGGATGATCTCCTCCTCGGCACCCAGATGGAAGTCACCGCCGGGCTCGAACGGCGGCAGGGGGGACGGCAACGCTCGCTGTTGGCTCATGGTCCGGCCTCCCTCGAGGTCTGGTGCTCGTCCTCTCTCGACTCCGGTCTAGCGCGCACGCGAGTGGAACAGCAGAGCCGAAGGTCCGCCGCTTCGCCAGGCCTTCGTCGGATTTGAGTTGCATTTGATGTTGCGTTGTCCTCGGTGTTGACCGCGGCACGCGAGGATGACGACGACCGTCCCCCATGAGAGGAACCTGATGCCGTCCACGATCTTCGGCCTGCCCCTGCACCCCCTGATCGTCCACGCCACCGTCGTCTTCGTGCCGCTCGCGGCGCTCGCCGTCGCGGCCGCCGTGCTGGCGCCGCGCTTCCGCCGCTGGGCAGGACCGCTGCCCGCGCTGCTGAGCCTCGTCGCGCTGGTGCTGACACCTCTCTCCACTTCGACCGGCGAGAACCTCGAGCGCTCGCTGCCGCACAACTCGCTCATCGAGCAGCACGCCGAGCTCGGTGACCAGCTCATCGGCTTCACGATCGTCCTCTTCGTCCTCGCCGCCGCCCAGTGGTGGCTGGGGAGGCGTCGGCCCGTGCGTGGCCCCGGCGCCGAGGGCCACGACCGGTTGCGCGGGCTCGCGGTCGCCGTCGGCCTGCTCGCCCTGCTCGCGGCGGTCGGCACCGGAGTGCAGGTCGCACGGATCGGTCACAGTGGAGCCAAGGCCGCCTGGGCCGACACCGGCAGCGGTTCGGGGAGCTCAGACGGCTGAGAGCAGTAGCGTGGCGGGCATGGTGCGGCTGTTGCTCGTCGAGGACGACCCCGACATCAGGCGCACGCTCGCTCGCGGCCTCACCGAGCACGGTGCCACCGTGGTGCCGGTCTCCACCGCTGTGGAGGCGATCAAGGCGGTGAGCACCGAACGCCCGGACGCCGTGGTCCTCGACCTCGGGCTGCCCGACCTCGACGGCGCCGACGTGCTGGCGCTCATCCGCGCCAGCAGCGACCTGCCCGTCGTGGTGGCCACCGCGCGTGACGACGAGCGCGAGATCGTCCGTCTGCTCGACGCCGGCGCCGACGACTACCTGATCAAGCCGTTCTCCGCGGCGCAGGTGCTCGCGCGGGTGCGGGCCGTCCTGCGGCGTACGACGCCCTCTGTCCGCGAGGACCCCCGCGTCGTCGTCGGCGATCTCGTGATCGACCCGGTCTCGCGCACGGCGCGGCTGGAGGACCGCGAGCTGACCCTCAACCGCAAGGAGTTCGACCTCCTCTTCGCGCTCGCCTCTCGGGCCGGCGAGGTCGTCACGAAGCGCCAGCTGCTCGCCGAGGTCTGGCAGATGCCGTGGGGCGGTGCCGACCGGACCGTCGACGTGCATCTCTCGTGGCTGCGCCGCAAGCTCGGGGAGACGGCGGCTGAGCCGCGCTACCTGATCAGCGTGCGCGGGGTCGGGGTCAAGCTCACCGCCCCCGACGCCCCGTGAGCGCGGCGATGAGCCTGCGTCAGCGCATCCTCCTGCTCACCGTCGGCGCCACGGCGAGCGTGATGGTGCTCTTCGCGATCCCGCTGTGGCTGCTGCTCGACCACGCCGCCAGCGAGGAGAGCCGCGAAGGGGCCTCCGCGGTGGCCCGTGGAGTGGCCGACTACGTGAGCACCGGCCCGACGGGCAGCAAGGTCCTGGCGGCGTACGTCGACCGGCTCAACGACCGCAACGAGCGGGCGATCGTCACCGTCGTCCTCCCTGACGGATCGCACGTCGGGGCGTCACTCCCTGCCGGCGCCCGGATCGACCCCCACCCGGCGCCCACCCGACAGGACGCCGACGGCGACGAAGACGGCGGCGGCAGTGCCGACGACTCCGGGCTCATGCCGGTCTCGGAGCCGGAGGTTCACGAGGTCGCGGGAGGCCAGCTGGTCAGCGTGCGGGCGACCACCTCCAACGGCCCGGTGACGGTCCTCGCCTTCAGCTCAGCGAGCGACGAGCGCTCGCGGGCGGTCGATCGGCTGCTCTGGCTTGCCGCCGCTGCTCTTGCGCTCCTCCTGCTCGCCGCGGGCGCGGCCGAGGTCGTCGCGCGACGGCTCGTCCGCGACCTGGACCGCACCGCAGCGGTCGCTGACCGCTTGGGTGAGGGCGACCTGTCGGCTCGGGCGCCGGAGGAGGGCGTCGCCTCGGAGGTGCGCCGCGTCTCGGCCGCCCTCAACCGTCTCGCCGGGCGGATCGGCGACCTGCTGGCCGCCGAGCGGGAGACCGTCGCGGACCTCTCGCACCGACTCCGCACGCCGCTGACCGCCGTCCGCCTCGATGTCGAGGCGCTCCCGGCCTCGGAGCGCACCGACGAGCTGGACGCGCACCTCGATCACCTCGAGCGGACCCTGACGGCCGTCATCCGGGCGGCGCGGCGTCCCGAGCGCGAGGGCGTCCGGCCGCGTTGCGACGCGGCCGCGGTGCTCCGCGACCAGGTCGACTTCTGGCGTCCGCTCGCCGAGGACCAGGGCCGTTCGACGACGCTGGAGGTGCCCGATCACCCGGTGCCGGTGCGGAGCGCCGGCGACGATCTGCGTGCCGCCGTTGACGCGCTGCTGGAGAACTGCATCGCGCACACGCCCGAGGGAGCCGCGATCTCGGTGGTGCTGGTCGATCCCGGCCTGCACTCGCGCGACCTGGTCCGTCTCGAGGTGCGCGACCGAGGCCCCGGCATCCCCGAGGGCGGCGTCCACCGCGGCCGCAGCGACCGCGGCTCGACGGGGCTAGGGCTCGACATCGCGCGCAGTTGCGCGGAGGCGAGCGGGGGCCGGCTGGACGTGCGCCGCGAGGACGACTGGACCGTCGTCACGCTCCTGCTCGGGCGTCCCTGAGCGGTCTGGCGGCCGCGGGAGCCGTCCGCCCATGGCCCCGGCCCATTGCCCCGGCCCATTGCCCCGGCACAGCATGATTTGACGTCGATTTGAGAGCCGGTTCCGGTTCGTCTGAGCCCGGTCGAGGGACGGTAGCTTCATGACCGAGAACCCTCGCCGCACCATCCTCCGCCGGGCCCGCTTCGCCACCGTCGGGATCATCGTGACGGCGGCCGCGGGGACGGCCGGCCTCACGGCCGCGGCATCGCACGCCACCGCGCAGACCGGCACGGCGCACACCGGGCAGACCGGGCAGAGCACCACAGGCGGAGCCGGCAGGTCCAGCCTCTCCGGCAAGAGCGGCGCCCAGACCGGCGTCGGCTCGTCGTCGAAGTCCTCCGGCTCGTCAGGGTCGTCAGGCTCCTCGGGCTCCTCGGGCTCCTCGGGCTCCTCGGGCTCCTCCGGCTCCTCGGGCTCGACCCAGTCAGGTTCGGGCTCGTCGAGCGGCGGCTCCGGCGTGGCGCCGGCGCCGTCGAGCAGCCAGCCACAAGGCGGGTCGAACGCATCATGACCGCCCGCGAGTGGCGCGACTGGTCCTGCAAGGTCAGGGTCGTGGTCGGCCAGGATGACACCACCCCGGACGACGTCGCGGACGACGCGGCGGTGATGGTCGGCCGGCTGATGGACGACGTGGCGCGGGCGGCCAGCCGGTTCCGGCACGACTCCGAGTTGGAGCGCGTCAACGACGCAGCCCCCCGACTGCTGCCCGTCGGGCCGCTCGCGCTCCAGCTCGTCGAGACTGCGCTCGATGCCGCCCGCCGGACCGATGGCGCGGTCGACCCGACGATCGGCCGTCATCTGGTGGCGTGGGGCTACGACGCCGACATCGACGAGGTCCGTGCCGCGCCGGACCGGCGCGGTCGCGTCCTCGACGACCCCGCACCGGCCGACTGGCGTCACGTCGTGGTCGACCGCACCCTCGGCCGCGTGGGCGTGGCACGCGGGCACCGGCTCGACCTCGGAGCGACGGCGAAGGCATGGACGGCCGACGAGGCGGCGCGCCGTGTCGCGGCCAAGCACCGGCGCCCGGCCATGGTCGAGATCGGCGGCGACGTGGCAGTCGCCGGAGGATCTGACGCCCCGTGGCACGTGCGTGTCGCGGAGGTCGCCGACGGGCCCGGGCAGGTGATCGCGCTGGTCTACGGCGGCCTGGCCACGTCGTCCACGGTGGCCCGCCGCTGGAGCACCGCCTCCGGTCCTGCACACCACATCATCGACCCGAGCTCGGGCGTGCCGGCTGAGGGACCCATCCGCACGGCGTCGGTCTGGGCGCCCAGCTGCACGCTCGCCAACGCCTACAGCACCGCCGCGCTGGTCTGGGGTGCCGCGGCGCAGGCCTACCTCGAGCTGGCGAGCATCTCTGCGCGTCTCGTCGACCAGGCCGGCACCGTCCTGCGCACGTCGGGCTGGCCGGCGGAGGAGAGTGCGGCATGACGTGGTGGTTCCTGGCACGCGCCGCCGGCTTCATGGCCCTCATCGGCGCGACGGCCGCCGTGTGCCTCGGCGCGACGACCGCGGGTTCGTCACCGTCGACGCGGCTGCGGAGACGGGAGTCGCGCCTGGTCCTGCAGCTCGCTCACCGGTCCGCCGCCGTGGTGACGCTGGCCCTTCTCGGGCTCCATGCCGTGCTCCTCGTGCTCGACAGCCACGTCGCCATCTCAGTGCCGGGCGCACTGGTGCCCTTCACGGCCGGATACCGCGGCATCGCGGTCGGCCTGGGCACGCTGGCGCTGTACTGCTTCGCTGTCGTCGCCCTCACTGGTGCGGCGCGCGGACGGTTGGCCGGCTCCCCCCGCGCAGTGCGGTGGTGGCGACCGGTGCACGCCCTCGCCTACGCCGCCTGGCCACTCGCCGTCGGTCACGGCCTCCTCGCGGGCACGGACTCGATGCGCTGGTGGGCCTGGTGCCTGTACGGCGGCTCCACGCTGGCCGTGACTGCCGCCGTCTGGACACGCCTCTCCGCCGAGGAGGAGCACGCCGCCGCCCCGCTCGCCGGTTGGCGACATCTGCTCCGCCGGCAGGGTCGGCAGCACTCCATGATCGGAACGGGAAGGACGTCATGACGACCCTTCAGATGCCGGATGCACCGGCTGCCTTCGGCTCCGCACGGCTGCTGGCCGGTGTCGTTCACACGGGACGTGCCAACCTTCGGATGCACCGATCGATGCACGGAGTGCAGCAGCACCGGACACGGGACGCGCTGGTGCGCGAGGCGGAGAGCGTGCGGCTGCTCGGTCGCGGCGGCGCCGCCTTCCCGGTGGCGACGAAGCTGGCGGCGATGCCGACCGGACGCGGCGTCGAGGTGGTGGTGAACGGCTCCGAGAGCGAGCCGGCGAGCCGCAAGGACCGCACGCTCATGACCTACGCGCCCCACTTGGTCCTCGACGGCGCTCTCGTTGTCGCCCGTGCGCTGCAGACCCGCCGCATCACGATCGCCGTGCACGACGCCCGTGCCCGTGCCTCGCTGAAGGACGCACTCGAGGAGAGGCGCCGCCACGAGCCGTACCCCGAATCGGTACGGGTGCGGCTGCAGCCCGCCCGGTTCGTCGCGGGCGAGGTCCGGGCGGTGCTCGACGGGCTCGACGGAGGCGCAGCGGTCCCGCCGGGCCGGCGTACCTTGCCGACCGTCCGAGGTCTGCACGGCCACCCGACGTTCGCGAGCAACGTCGAGACGTTCGCGCAGATCGCCGTGCTCGTCTCCCTCGGCGTGCGGGAGTACGCCGCCGTCGGGGACCGGAGCGAGCCTGGCACGACGTTGCTGACCCTGCTGGGCGACGTGCCTCATCCCGGCGTCCTCGAGGTGCCGACGGGTCTCCCGCTCGAGGCCCTGCTCCACGAGGCGGATCGCGGCGCACCGGTGCTGATCGGCGGCTACCACGGTCATTGGGTCACCGACATCCGTGGGTTGCAGGTGAGCCGTCCGGAGCTGCGCGCTGCGGGAGCACCGCTCAACGCCGGCGTTGTCGCGCGCCTCCCGCGGGAGGCCTGCCCGCTCGCGGAGGTCGCGGCCGTCGCGTCGTGGCTGGCGGACCAGTCGGTCGGACAGTGCGGTCCGTGCCTGTTCGGCACCTACGCGGTCGCGCAGGACGTGGGAGCGCTCGTCGCCGGTCGAGCCGCTCCGGAGGTGACGGCCAGGCTGCGCGGCATGGCCAGGCGCGGGGCGTGCGCCCACCCGGACGGCACGGCTGCGTTCGTCGGCAGCGCGCTAGCCGCCATGGCGGAGGAGATCGCCGCGCATGCCGGAGGGCGTGGCTGCGGGCGCCCCTACCTCGGTGTCCTCCCGGTGGGAGGCGGGCGACGATGAGGCTCGAGGTCGACTGGACCAGGTGCGACGGCCACGCGATGTGCTCGCTCCTCCTGCCCGAGCACGTGGCGTCAGATCGCGACGGCTTTCCCGTCATCACGGATCCGAGCGTCCCGGCGCATGCGGTGCGGCACGCACGTCGGGCGGTGGCCGCGTGTCCGGCGCTCGCGCTCCGACTCGAGCGCGAGGCCGGCCGGCGCTGAGGGGACACCCGCGCCGGGAGCCCGCCTGTGTGCCGCTACGTTGGTCGGAGCAGACGAGGGACGTCCGCGGCCTCGGCGGACACTCGTCTCGTCCCTGGCTCAACACCGAAGGAGTGTCCACATGCAGCAGGTCCGTGCGGTCGTCGCCCTCGAGCGTGGGAAGCCGGTGGAGGTGGTGACGATCAACGTGCCCGACCCCGGTCCGGGCGAGGCCGTCGTCCAGGTGCAGGCCTGCGGGGTGTGTCACACCGACCTGCACTACCGCGAGGGTGGGATCAACGACGACTTCCCGTTCCTGCTGGGCCATGAGGCCGCTGGGATCGTGGAGGCCGTCGGTCCCGATGTGAGCGCTGTGGCGCCGGGGGACTTCGTGATCCTCAACTGGAGGGCCGTGTGTGGTGAGTGCCGAGCCTGCAGGCGCGGCGAGCCGCAGTACTGCTTCAACACCCACAACGCCACTCAGAGGATGACGCTGGCTGAGGGTCCTGGGGCTGGGACCGAGCTCTCACCCGCGCTGGGGATCGGGGCGTTCGCGGAGAAGACCCTGGTGGCAGCGGGGCAGTGCACCAAGGTCGACCCGTCGGCGCGTCCGGCGGCGGCCGGCCTGCTGGGCTGTGGAGTGATGGCCGGGCTGGGCGCAGCGATCAACACCGGCGCGGTGACGCGTGGCAGGTCGGTGGCGGTGATCGGCTGCGGTGGGGTCGGGGTGGCGGCGATCGCCGGGTCGGCACTGGCCGGAGCGTCCCCGATCATCGCGGTCGACATCGACGCGGCCAAGCTGGCCAAGGCGAAGGAGCTGGGCGCGACCCACACGGTCGACTCCTCGGCGTCGTCGGGGCTGGACCCGGTGGCGGAGATCAAGCGGATCTGCGCGCAGACCTATGAGGGTGCCGAGGGCGCGGACGTCGTGATCGAGGCGGTGGGGCGTCCGGAGACGTGGAAGCAGGCGTTCTATGCCCGCGACCTGGCCGGCACCGTGGTGCTGGTCGGGGTGCCGACCCCGGACATGAAGGTGCCCGACCTGCCGTTGATCGACGTCTTCGGTCGTGGTGGGGCACTGAAGTCGTCGTGGTATGGCGACTGCCTGCCCAGCCGGGACTTCCCGATGCTGATCGACCTCTATCAGCAGGGTCGGTTGGACCTGGACGCGTTCGTGACCGAGGAGATCGGCATCGGCGATGTCGAGGCGGCGTTCGAGAAGATGCACCACGCGCCTGCGGGGGAGACCGTGCTGCGCAGCGTGGTGATCCTGTGACGGGATCTGCCGGATCGGTGCGGGTGGATCACGGCGTCACCACGGGGACCTTCAGCCTGGACGGGCAGAGGTTCGAGGTCGACAACAACGTGTGGGTGGTCGGTGACGACGCCGAGTGCGTGGTCATCGACGCCCCGCACGACGTCGCCGGGATCCTGGCGGTGGTGGGGGAGCGGCGGGTCACGGCGATCGTGTGCACCCACGCCCATGACGACCACGTCCGCGTCGCCCCGGACCTCAGCGTTCGGACCGGCGCTCCGATCCTGCTGCACCCCGACGACGAGCCGCTGTGGCAGCTCACCCATCCCGCCCGACGCTGGGATGACGACCTGACCGACGGTCAGAGCATCGTGGTCGGCGGCACCACGCTGGAGGTGCTCCACACGCCTGGACACGCCCCAGGCGCGGTCTGCCTCTACGCCCCCGACCTGGGCTGCGTCTTCACCGGCGACACGCTCTTCAACGGCGGTCCTGGTGCGACCGGACGCTCCTACTCCGACGCCGACCTCATCCGCGAGTCGATCCGGGCACGGCTCTTCGAGCTTCCCGACGACACGGTGGTCCACACCGGACACGGCGACGACACCACGATCGGGGCCGAGAGCTCTGGTCTCTGACCCTCGCTGTGAGGCCGACGTACGCTGGGAGTGAACTTCTTCCCTGCGGGAGGCGCCGTGGACATGGTGCTGGCGATCGTGGTGGCCGTCGTCGTGCTCGGGCTGGTGGTCGCGGCGGCCAGCGCTCGGGTGATCAAGCAGATCGAGCGCGGGGTGGTGCTGCGGCTCGGCCGCGTCCTGCCCGAGGTCCGTGAGCCCGGCCTCACCGCGCTCATCCCGCTCGTCGACCGGCTCAAGCGCGTGAACATGCAGGTCGTGACCATGACGGTCCCGGCCCAGGACGGCATCACGCGCGACAACGTGACGGTGCGAGTCGACGCCGTCGTGTACTACCGGGTGATCGACCCCGTGCGGGCCGTCATCGAGGTGCAGGACTACTCCTACGCGATCGCCCAGGTAGCACAGACGTCCTTGCGGTCCATCATCGGCAAGAGCGAGCTCGACGACCTGCTGTGCAACCGCGAGAACCTCAACCAGGGCCTCGAGATCATGCTCGACAGCCCCGCCGTGCCGTGGGGCATCGAGATCGACCGCGTCGAGATCAAGGACGTCGAGCTGCCCGAGTCGATGAAGCGGTCGATGTCGCGCCAGGCGGAGGCCGAGCGGGAGCGGCGGTCGCGCATCATCACCGCAGACGGCGAGTTCCAGGCATCGAGGAAGCTCGCCGAGGCGGCGGACGCGATGTCCCGCACGCCGGCCGCGCTCCAGCTGCGCCTGCTGCAGACCATGGTCGAGGTCGCGGCGGAGAAGAACTCCACACTTGTGCTGCCCTTCCCGGTCGAGATGCTGCGCTACTTCGAGGCCATCGCCACCGGGGAGCCCGCCAAGGGCCGCTCCGACCCGTCGGCGCCTGGCTGAGGCGGCCCGCCACGCCGACCCGAGCTGACCCGCGCGAAGCGGCTAGATCGCCTGCGCGATGCGGCTTTCTGCTGACGCATGGGGTTTCTACCGTCATGAGGCAGCCCTTCCTGGGAGCGCTTCAACGGGAGATTCGACATGTCGCAACGCCATGCGGCGCTGATCAGCGCTGCCCCCTTCGTCCAACTCGCGGGAGGGTGCCCAGATCATGAGGCAGAGCTCGCCGACGCCGAGCTCTGTCACGCCATCCGCGAGGGACGCGACCGCCACGGCGCGGCCGTCGCCGAGCTCTATCGACGCCATGCCGCGCTCGCGCTCGGTCATGCTCGTCAGCTCTCCCGCGGAGCGGCGAACAGCGAGGACGTGGTCGCGGACGCCTTCCTCAAGACCTGGCAGCGTCTCGCCAGCGGGCACGAGATCGACTCCTTCCCCTCCTATCTGCTGAGGGCCGTCCGGAATGGGTTCGTCGACTCGCTTCGACAGAGGGCGCGCCTCGTGAGCCTCGAGACGGTCATCGAGGCCCACCCGTCGACGGGCGGCGCAGTGGCGGACCCCACTGTGTCGGTCGACGACGCCGACCTGCTCCGGACGGTCGTCGAACGGCTCTCCCCTCGGCACCGACACGCGCTGTGGCTCCGGGCGGTCGAGGGCTACTCGACGAGCGAGGTCGCCGAGCTGCTGGGCCTCAAGCCCAATGCCGCGGCGGCCTTGCTCCATCGTGCTCACAAGGCGCTCGCCGCAGCTCACCGGAGTGTGGAGGACCACGCTGCCGCCTGTTGAGGATGGTCTGGCCGCCCGGCGTCACGACCGACCCGGCTCCGACGTCTCGAAGGAAATGCCCCGCTCCGCATCCGAGGTCAGCCCGTGTCAGCAGCCGTCCCCACCACGCCGCCCCGACGGCCGTTCCAACCGGTGTACACCGCGACGACCACGGCGCGCGTCCCTGGTCGGGCCGTGAGCCGGGCGGAGGGCGCCTCGACGACGAGAACGGACCGTGGCTGGCGAGCCCGCGCCGCGTGTGTCGACAGCGACCCTGAGATCTTCTTCGAGACAGCCGCGACCGGCCGAACCCGCGCGCGAGCCGTGTGCGCCACCTGTCCCGTGTGGGTCGACTGCCTCATCACGAGCGTGATCAACCGCGAGGCGGACGGCATCTGGGCGGGCTTCTCCGACTACCAGCGCCGTCGCATCCGTCAGTCGATCACCGAGGCCGGGCATGCCGTCACCCCTGAGCAGGTTCGGCTCTGGGCGCAGGTGGCATCCGACGCGATCCCGGATGAGCCCGAGCGACGCGGACGTGGCCGGCCAGCGCGTGCCGACTGAGTCTCACCGCGCGTTCACGACGTCCACGACCGCCGACGCGATCTGCTGATGTCCCGCGGCGTTCGGGTGTTCGCCGTCAGAGGCCAGATAGTGCGTCTCGTCGTACTGATAGTCGGGACCCTTGAAGGCTGCGCGCAGATCGATGTACGCCGAGCCGGTCTCGGTGGCGACCTCTCGGATCGTGGTGTTGATCTGGGACGTGACCGTGGCGGCGGCGTCGACGTAGGCCTGCCCCTGCTCGGTGGCGTATGTCCCGCCCAGCCAGACGCTCCAGTAGTCGAGCAGCACGACCAGGGTGCGCCCCTTCCCCAGCTCGTGCAGCCGCTCCACGATGGCGCGCAGGTTGGCCGCCACCCCTGGGACCTGTGGTTCGTAGCAGGCCGCCACGGCGCCGCACGAGCTGGAGTAGAGCACGTCGTTCGCACCGACCTGAACCTCCACCACATGAGCGCCGGCGACGTCGCTGGCGACCTCGCCTCCTCCGCTCAGCTGGTCGAGCACGTCGACGGTGGTGTATCCGCCCACCGCGTCGTTCCGAGTGGTGGCCGGTGATCCCGAGGGCGCCAGCTCGGGAGCGCTGAGCTGCGGGTACGGCGTGCAGTCGCACGCGGTGCCGGCCGGCACCGAGTCTCCCAGCGCCACCAGTGACCACGCGGTGCTCCCACTGGTCGAGCTGGTGGCGGCGCACGCAGCCAGCACGGCGGTCGGCACTGCGATCACCAGGGCGATCGCGACCCTCGCGGGCTTGCCGATCATGTGTCATCTCCCCGGGCAGCCCTGTCCTGCCCCTGTTGATCAGAATGCCACCAGACCGCGCGCTACCGAACCTGCCGACGGCCGACCGAGCTAGGCGCGAGGCCTCGTCGATGCACCGGCATGGGCCAGCCGGGGATGTGGCCAATACCACATGGGGGGTGCTCGGATGGCCCGAACGTGGGCCGACACCCACCGAATTAGTCAAACGTTCCCATTCGGCTCCGCGTGTCGCTTCCGGATGTCACCTTGCTGTGCGTGGGAGGACAGCACAGGATGGACACACGACCTGCTCGACGCAGGCGGACGACGCGACTCGTCTCGCTGACGCTGATCACGGGCGCCTTGACCGTCTATGGATCGGCCGCCATGGCCATGGTCCCGGACGACTTCCAGGTCCCGACAACGGTGGACGACACCGCCAGCGCGCCGTATGACACGACGTACGACGCGCCGCTCACGGTGGCTGCGACGCCGTTGCCCGCTGCGCCGGGCCTGACGGCCGAGCCGGCGGCGGACATCGTGGCGACCGCCAACGCGACGGCGATCCCGCCGGCAGCGCTGGCCGCCTACCAGCGTGCCACCTACGTCATCAACGAGGCGGACACCTCCTGCCATCTCGCCTGGCCGCTGCTGGCCGCGATCGGGCGCGTCGAGTCCGACCACGGCCGTGCGCACGGCAGCGAGCTGAACGCCGACGGGGTCGCCACACCGGCCATCGTCGGCCCGGCGCTCGACGGCAAGGGCGTCGGCCTGGTCCGCGACACCGACGGTGGGCTCTACGACGGGGACACGAGCTTCGACCACGCCGTCGGCCCCATGCAGATCATCCCCTCGACCTGGTCGACCATCGGCGTCGACGCCGACGGCGACGGCCAACGAAACCCCCAGGACATCGACGACGCCGCCCTGGCCGCGGCGGTCTACCTCTGCTCGGGTCCCGACGACCTCGCCACCCTCGCCGGGCAGACGGCCGCCGTCCTGCGCTACAACCACAGCGCGTCGTACGTCGAGACCGTCCTCGGCACCGCCGACGCCTACCGCTCCTCGGATCTGCCACCCACCAGCGCGCTGACCGGCCCCGTGGGTGCGTTCGTGCCCGCCGTGTCGCTGACGAATGAGTCCGCGCCGACGCCTGCCGCGGACCAGGAAAGCGCGTCCCCGTCGACGGGGGGCCGTCATGCCGGTCACCGCCACGGCCACCACGGCCACCACGGCCACCACGGCCACCACGCGGCACAGCACGCGGCTGCGCCGGGGCACGCCACAGGCGGCACCGCCGCGACGCCTGCGTCCACACCCGACCCAGCGCCCGCTCCTCACCCGGCGCCGGCGCCTGACCCGGCGCCTGCACCGGACCCGGCGCCCGCTCCTGCGCCCGACCCGGCACCTGCACCGGACCCGGCGCCCGCTCCTGCGCCCGACCCGGCACCGGCTCCCGACCCCGCTCCCGCGCCTGACCCTGCACCGGCTCCGGACCCCGCGCCGAACCCGGCGCCTGCGCCGGACCCGGCTCCCGCTCCCGACCCGGCGGCCGCGCCGGACTCGACAGGCCAGGGCACGCCCGCCACGACCGCGCCTGCGGCGGGCTGAGAACCTCTCGTCGGACCGAGGGCACAGATGCGCGGCTGAGAGCGGGCCGCGGCCCTTCGTCCGAGGCCGTCGTCGAGGCCCGACGCCTGGAGGACCGCGTCGGCGCAGTCGCCGAGGACCGGCGCAGCTACGCGGAGCCCATGGCGGCGTGGTCGTGAACTGGTCTGAACGGGCGATCTCGATCACGGCTCGCAAGCCAGTTGAGACCACTTGCGGTCAGCTGCCTGTCTGCAGGCGACGACGACGCGAGCCTGTTGATCGCCTCGCGGCAGCCGTGAAGGAGTGAGTCGGCAAGCGGACCGACCTACCGAGGTCGTGTGTCCTCGCGAGGACAGCGGCGGCCTCATCAGAAACGTGGACGTTCGCTGCGGTCAGACTCCGAGGAGGCTGGCCCGATAGCAGCGGCGCTGGCGAGCGCGTCAAAGTCCCACCGTCGGCGAGTGCCAGCATGACGAGTGCGGAGGAATCGGAGTCGATGTCCAGCGGGGCGGGCGCGGGGCCGGAAGCGGCATGGTCTCGGTCGGCCTGCTGGAGGAAACCGAGCGACTCGCCGATCAGGTCGTCCTCGAAGGCCCAGGGCGCGACGCGGCGGCCGTCGGGCACAACATGGGACCGCGCCGACGCTCACCCGGTGGCGTTTCTGCGAGAAGGCAGTAACGAACGTGGGGAGACCTACGTCTCTCGTACGACCACGTCCGTGGTCGGTCGGCCGCCGCCCGTGTGCGACCGGTGCTGGCTTGCGGGAGGGAACGCAGCGATGACGATGCTCGCTTCGGCACGGAGGCATCCTTCCGGCGTCGCACGATGGACCTCGCTTGTCGGCTGCACGGCGCTGGTGACCGGCATTCTCGTCGGCTGCGGCGACACCGCATCGCAGGTCGAGGGCCATCGAGCCGGCGCGACATCGTCGCCAACCGGTTCACGCACCCCCGGCGTCAGCCGGGGAGCTCAGGATCTCGCCGAAGCGTCGAAGGCGTACCGTGCGATGGCCGAGGCGTACGCGACGTTGATCCATGCGGAAGGCGTCTACCAGGCGACCGCCGCGAAGGCAGCGACGCAATCCCCTAGCAACGTTGCCAGCGGGCTGGCGAACCTGCACAAGCTCGAAGCCGAGCGCGACGATCGAATCAAGCAGTTGGGCGCAACGAGCGTCCTTCAGGACGGGGACCTCAGAGACACGTACGACGAGATGACGGCGGCCGCCACGACGTGGAACCGGTTTCAAGACTCCCACTACGACGCCCTCTCCGACTACCGGCTATCGGCTCACGTCTGCCCCGACGCCTTCGACGTCGGCGACGCCTGAGGCCAAGCGGACGGCCTGCTGGCGGCCGCCGAGGCACGGGTGGCCGCTCAGGAACGAGCCGCCGCGTGCAGGAAGACCCTGGCGTCGCTCGCCACCTCGAAGAACGCAGCACTACGGGAGTACGCCGCGACGTGGACGACTCTCATCGGCGCCCGAGAGACACCGTTCGCGACCATCAAGACCCAGATCGACCGAGCGGTCCGGGAGCACGCCAGCAACATCAAGGACCAGACGATGCCGACGATGAGTAGTCGAATCGCGAAGCGGATCCTTTCGCGGATCGCCCGTCAGGTCACCGTCGCCGACACCACGTACCTCGCGAGGATCAAGACGCAGACAAGCACACTGGCCGCCGAGCTCCGGCGCTTCCCACGCGAAGAGTTCTCCGCACTGGCCGACGCGCTCACGAGGGAGGCCCAGCGGTCGTCAGCAAGTCCGAGTTGATAGCTGGCTGCGCGAGGTCACTCCGGGGAGTACGGCGGTGACTCCGGTCGCTCCTCGCGCATGCTCTGGCGCGACTCCTGCCGGTGGGTGTAGGCGGCCGCCCGGACTGCATCGTCGCTCTCCAGACCGGCCCCGAGGGCGCCGCCCAGTGTTGCCAGAGAGCTGGTGAGCCACGCCAGCTTCAGGTAGTCGCCGACTCCCGCGGCGTGCCCGACGCCCTCACCGAGCAGGTGTGTCGGCACCAGAACCGGTGAGGTCAGCAGTGCGAGCACGAGCAGTGCCGCGTAGAGGAAGAGGACACCGAGAACGACCGTTGCGGTGGTAGCCAGGTTGAAGAGGGTCACCTGCTTGCGAACGACCGGATGCGACGTGTGCTCCCACAGACCGGCCCCCGCGATCAGGGCGATCGTGATCCCGACGACAGACCCCATTGCGATCGCCGAGAGCCGGATCCAGTCGAGCGCGGCGCTCAGGTGCCAGATGTCGGGGGTGACGAGGGCGAACACCCCAGCTGCCAGAGCGGCGGTCAGCGCTCCCGAGAGCCCGATCGCCAGTCTCCACGGCTGGTTGGCTCGGATCATTCCGATGAGTAGTCGCAGGTTCCCGCTGAGGACTCGCGCGGTGAACATGACGCTGCCGTCTCCGTCCCGCTGCTGGCTCCTTCCGAGCTCGTTGGCGCGGCGCCCGAGACCCGCGATACCACCCGAGAGGGCGCGATCCGCCGTGTCCCCGAGTAAGGTGCGCACCAGCCCGACGACCGTGTCACGGGTGCGTCGACGCAGCCCGATGGCACCGAGCGCCGGGAGGCACACGACAGCGGCGCTCTGCAGTGGACTCGCGTGAGCCACGACCGGTCTCCGGCGAACCTTCAGCGGCAGATCGGTCAGACAGACGACCAGGTCCCATCCTTCCTTCAAGAGCCGGTGCCGTGCGGCGGCGACCAGCGCTGCGTCGTCCGAAGGTGGAGACACGAGGGCGTCGACCACGGTGGACACCCGCCATTGGACGGTGGGCACGTGCAGACTCAGCTCGGCGTGCAGGTCGTCGGCGAGCAACGATGCGATCTCAGTGGCCACACCCGGAGCCGACACGAGTCCGATCGCCACCTCGTCCATGCTCATCGGGAAGCGGCCGGGCTGCGCCGATGGGCTCTGCCTTCGTGCGTCATGGTGCGAGTCTGGGATCACTGCACTCCAGGAAGCAAGGGCGCGCGGCCCGCGCAGTGTGTCGCGGTGAGAACGACAGCCTTCAGTTCCAGGTCAGGGCGCCTGGTAGGCGAACACGCCCCACCACATGACGTCGGAGCCGACGGCCACACTGGGGTCGGCGTACATGAACACTGACCGGGTCCCGCCCAAGATGTCATAGGGCTGAAGGTAGGGCTTGCTGAGGCCCTTGCGGTTGTAGAAGTAGACGCAGAACACGCCGGACGCGGGGTTGGGTGCGGTCGAGTCGCCGGCGCAGCGGGGATCGCCAGGGATGCTCACGTCGGTTCCGAATGCCAGGTTCGCAGCGGTGAGAACGACGGGTGCCTTGGCAGGCAGCGTGAGGACCTGTATCACCTGCGAGCCGTCAGAGGGCCCTTCGCTGCCGAAGGTTCCGGTGACCAACCTGCCCTTGGGGATGGTGCCCCACGGCGGGACGATGCTGCTCCGTGTCGCGGTGTCGAGCTTGGCAGCGCCGACAGAGCCGGTGGCCAGTTTCGCCGCGGAGACCGAACCAGTCGCGATCTTGCTGCTGGTGACCGAGCCGGTCGCCAACTTCTTCGTGGTGATCGCTGCATTGGCGATCTGGCGCGTGTGTACCTGATCGAGACGGGTTCAGAACCGACGTCCTGGGGCCGCACGCACACGCAGGTTGACACCCACTGGCCGTGCGTGCGCCCAACATTCCCGCATTGCACCCCAAATTCGCCCGTTCGCCCTTGACGGCAGCCCGCGTGGCGGGACATTGGTCCCGAATCGGCCCGAAGCCTGTTGCACTAGCGGGACAGTCTGGCACTTTGCCTTTTGTCGAGGCGCCGCGAAGGGGCCGTAACCCGGAAGGGGTCCCGATGATCGTTTCAAGGTGTGCTCGCGCGTTCATCTCCGCCGTGATCGCGGTGCTGGTCGCGGCCGGACTGCAGATCGTGACGCTGGCCGCACCATCGCTCGTGCCGCCGGCGGCGGCGGACACAGACCCGGGCTCGGGCGGCGTCTTCGTGCCGTACCAGACGCAACTGCTCGACACCAGGTCCGCTGGGTCAGGCGGCTCCTTGGTGGCCGGTACCTGGCGGACGGTCTCAGTCGAGGGGGTTGGCGGGATCCCCTCAACCGGAGTCTCCGCCGTCCAGGTCGTCATGATCGTTCCATCAGTCACAGTCGACGGGCACATCTATGTGCGCCCCACGGGAAGCGGCCAGGCCGGCTGGACCGCCATGCTGTTCAACAAGCCCGGCTGGATGTCAAACACCGTCGTCATCAAACTCTCTGGATCCGGCAAGTTCGACATTCAGGCCGACTGGGGCATCGATGTCATCATCGGCGCCCAGGGCTACTTCACGGCCGGATCCACAGCGCCCGGCGGCTTCGTCCCGTCGTTGACGCCCTACCGAGTGGCCGACTCGCGGTACGGCAACGGGGTGCCCCAGGCGAAGTTGACGAACAACGTGCCCGTGACCGTTCAGGTGGCGAGCGGCTCGAATGGACTCCCCGCGAGCGGGGTTCCGATGGGTGCGTCGGCTGTGTTTGTGAACTTCACCGTCATCAACGGCTCCACCGCAGCCGGGCAGATTCACGGGAATGCGGCAGATGTCTCGGGGGCTGGCGCTGGTTTGAACTTCATGGCGTCGGCGAACACCACGTTGGGCGCGGTAGTCCCGTTGTCTGCCGACGGGAAGATGAAGGTCACCTTGACCTTCACTCCAACGACCGGCACCGCGGACATGGTGGCTGACATCGTCGGCTTCTACACCGCCACCGACAACGACTACGCCGCCGGTACCTTCACCCCGGCGGACTCCTGGCTTGTGAACAACAAGACGATCGCCGCTCACACCACTGCCACGTACAGCATCGCGGGGGTTGGCGGGGTTCCGGTGAACGGCTCGGGGGTGAACGCTGTTGCGGCAAGCGTCGTCGTGCATCAGGCCAATGTCGGCGGCGCCGGCAACGTCTCGATGTGGCCGGACGGATTCCCCCTTCCGAATGTGACCTCTCTCGTCTTCCCTGAGACCTCGTATCGGTCGACCTCGACCACTATTGGCGTCGGCTCCGAGGGAAGGATCAATGTCTACAACAACTCCTCTCAGCCGATCTCGATCTTCATTCAACTGCAAGGGTGGTTCGCGGCATCTGATGCGGTTGTTGTGGGTGGTCAGTCGATCACTCAAAAGAAAGTCACGCTAAAGGCCTCCAGTGTCGGGTTGGCGGCTTCGCGGACCTGGGTCAGGTACCAGTATCGGGAAGGGACGAGTGGTCTTTGGAACGACGTACCACTCGTGAACGTGAGGGACTCGACCAATGCTCAGCCTGGCTCTTGGCCGGTCCAGGCGGTCGGAACGGGGAGCGCAGCGGAGTTCGCACCGTACACATGGGACGTGTCCGGGACCCTTGGCGCGGATTACCAGAGTGGACGAAGTTTGCAGGCCCGCGCCTGCTATTCCACGGGTTCCAGCGACCCATCGCCGCTTTGCGCGACCGCCTGGAACCTCACCTATGCGCCAGCATCGTTCGGGTACGCCTCAGCGGCGACCGATGTAGGACCGGGGGCGTTGTCGCTCCTTACCGGCGACCTGCAGGTCTCTGAGACTGATGCTTCGGCCGTGTCATCGCTGGGCGGGCTATCGATCGGACGCACATTGACAACGCTCAAGGACCCCACGGCGGCTCCCCTGAGCACGGCGGCAGGCGTATTCGGTCCCGGTTGGACGGCAGAC
>NZ_BAAIGC010000022.1:0-87907 GCF_054653495.1 Nocardioides sp. AN3 | reverse complement strand
GCGTTCTTGCCCGGCAGCATCAACGGGGCGGACTTGATCCGCGCTGAGAGCTTGAGGAAGGCCACGATCGAGCCGGTGAAGGTGACCGCGCCGATGAAGATGCCGATGAAGACCTCGGCGTGGTGGATGCGCAGCAGGCTGTCGGTGGCGAAGAGCCGCAGGCCGGGGTGGTCCTTGACCTGCCGCTCGACCTCCAGGTAGCCGTTCCAGCCCACCAGCACGGCAGCCAGGCCGACGAAGGAGTGCAGCAGCGCGATCAGCTCGGGCATCCCGGTCATCTCCACGATCCGGGCCCGCCACAGCCCGATCGAGGCACCGATGACCACCGCGACGATGAGCAGCACGATGCTGGTGGCACCGCCGGCGTTGATCGCATCCCCCGTGGCCAGGTCCACGACCAGGGCGAAGGTGGCGATCAGCGCGATGGTCATCCCGGCGATGCCGAACATGACCCCGCGGCGGGCGGTCTCGTGCTTGGAGAGTCCGGCGAGGGAGAGGATGAACAGCAGCGCGGCGACGATGTAGGCCGCGGTCGCGATCGAAGAAGCAGACATCGGATCAGTTCCCCTTGCTGGCGGGTTCACGATGGAACATGGCGAGCATGCGTCGGGTCACGGCGAAGCCGCCGAAGACGTTGATGGAGGCCAACAGCGTCGCGATGAACGCCAGGGTCCGGACGGCGGTGTCGTCGGTGGCCAGCTGCAGGAAAGCGCCGACCACGATGATCCCCGAGATCGCGTTCGTCACGCTCATCAACGGGGTGTGCAGGGCGTGGTGGACATGCCCGATCACGTAGTAGCCCACCACCACGGCGAGCACGAGGACGGTGAAGTGCTGCGGGATCGGCGCGGGGGCGGTCGCGTTGACCAAGAACAGCACCAGCAGCCCCACCGCGGTCAGGCCCAGCTTCGTGGCCGGCGACATCGTCTTCTTCGGCGCAGGCTCGGCCTTCTCCGCCGCTGCGGCGGGAGCCGGTGCGGCCGAGACCTGGACCGGCGGCGGGGGCCACAGCTTCTCCCCATCGCGGGTCACGGTCACACCCCGCTGCACGACGTCCTCGAAGTCGAGGACGACTTTGCCGTCCTTGCCCGGGGTGAGCAGCTTCATCAGGTTGACCAGGTTGGTGCCGTACAGCTGGGAGGCCTGGGTGGGCAGCCGGCCGGCCAGGTCGGTGTAGCCCAGGATCGTCACGCCGTTGGCGGTCACCACCTTCTGGTCCGCCACCGAGCCCTCGACGTTGCCGCCTTGGGCAGCCGCCATGTCCACGATCACCGAGCCGGGCTTCATCGAGGCCACATCCGCGGCGGTGATCAACCGCGGCGCCGGACGCCCCGGGATCAGCGCGGTGGTGATGATGATGTCGACGTCGGCGGCCTGCTCGGAGTAGATCTCCGCCGCGCGGGCGTCGTAGGCCTCCGAAGTCGCCGAGGCATAGCCCGTGCCGGACTGCTCCACCTCGACGTCGACGGGCAGATACTCACCACCCAGCGACTTGACCTGGTCGGCCACCTCGGGCCGGGGGTCGGTCGCCCGCACGATCGCGCCCAGCGACGAGGCCGACCCGATCGCCGCCAACCCCGCCACACCCGCACCGGCGATCAGCACCTTCGCCGGCGGCACCTTCCCCGCGGCGGTGACCTGGCCGGTGAAGAACCGGCCGAACTCGTGCGCGGCCTCGATCACCGCCCGATAGCCGGCGATGTTCGCCATCGACGAGAGCACATCCAGCGACTGGGCGCGCGAGATCCGCGGCACCGCATCCATCGCCAGCGCCGTCACCCCCCGCGCCGTCAACGCGTCGACCAGCTCCGGGTTCAACGCCGGCGCCAGCAGGCTCACCAAGAACGCATCCTGACGCAGCTGGGCGACCTCACCGATCGAGGGCGCGTTGACGCGGAACACCACATCGGCACCCCACGCCTCACCGATCGAGCCCAGCTCGGCACCGGCCTCGGCGTACGCCTTGTCCGAGAAGCTCGACAGCTCCCCCGCACCACGCTCGACCACCACGTCATAGCCCAGGCCGATCAACTGCTTGACCGTTGCCGGTGTCGCGGCCACGCGTGTCTCCCCCGGGCGGGTCTCGCGGGTCACTCCGATCAACATCTTGGCTCCTTCAGTCTGGGACGGACGTCCTCAGGCGGGTGGAAGCACCCTGCCAGCGATGCACCCGTGCGGGAAGGACGTCTCAGTCCGCGAGGCGGATGGGAACGTTCCAAAGAGACCCGTCTCACATCTGGCAGCGGTCAGGAGGCCACCGCGCCGACTCGCTCCAGCAGCGCCAGCTCCTCGGCACGGGTGAGGCCGGTGAGGACCGCGTCGGGCTCGACGCGGAGCCACGCGAGCGTGTCACGGACGGTGTCCGCCAACGGGCGCGTGGTGAGTCCAGCAACAAGGGAGGCACTCACGTCCCGGGCCATGAAGCCCTCGTAGCCCGGCTCACCGATCCACAGCGGCAGGGACCCGGGCCCGGCCCACGAGGCGACGCCTGCCTCGACGAGGAGGCTGGACGACACCCAGCGCAGGTCCGGCTCCGTTGCGGTGCCCTCGGCGAGCGCCTCGAAGAACGCCCGCCTCGTGATCGGCGCGGCGACGGCGTCATAGGTCCCCGTTCTGCCGGCCTCGGCGGCGTCGAGGATCCAGTCGGCGAGGTCGCGCACATCGATCAGCTGGACGGGGTCGTCCGGCATCCCCGGCGCCAGGAGCGGGCCACCGTCCTCCGCCGCAGCAGCAGCGTGGGCCGGCCAGTAGGCGAAGCGTCCTGACCGGTCGCCCGGCCCGACGACGAGTCCCGGCCTGACGACGAACGACCGTGCGCGCCCTTGCACGAGTCGTTCGCAGGCGACCTTCATCGCGCCGTACGCCTCGGGCGAGGACGACGGATCGAGGTCCTCCTCCACTGGCTCCTTCAGCGCGGAGTCAGCGGCGCCTCCGGCCATGCCCTCGTCGGCGTAGACGTTGCAGGTCGACACGAACGACCAGTGCGCGTCGGGGAAGAGCCCGACGGCTCGTCGTACGTGCGAGGGCAGCCGGGCGACGTCGACCACCGCCTCGGGCCGCAGCCCGACCAGCTCCGCCGGCGGCGCCTCGCCGCGGTCCCAGCCGATCAGGCGTACGCCGTCCGGCACGCTCCCGCTCGTGCCCCGAGCCGCGCACGTCACCTCGTGTCCCCGAGCCGCCGCGCGGGCCGCGATCTCGCGGCTCAGGAAGACGGTGCCGCCGAGGACGAGGATGCGCATGCGCCCACCTCAGCACACCCCTGACTTGGATCGATCCACCCCTGATCTTGAGACCCGCGCCACACCGCACGCTCAAGGCGCAGATCGGGATCCTCCGCTACTTCCGAGTAGTGGGCCCACAGGCGCATAGTCGCAGGGTGAAGACCGCGACAGCCTCCTCGAACTCGATCACGATGCGCCTCTACACGGCGCCGGACCACGGCGTCGTGGGCGCCGTCGCGACCGCCATCTCGGGTGCGGGCGGCGTCGTGACGGCGATCGACGTCACGGACTCCAGCCACGACCGGCTCGTCGTCGACGTCACCTGCTCGGCCGCCGACGGCGACCACGCCATCGAGCTGGAGAAGGTCGTCGCCGCAGTGCCCGGCGTGACGGTGCACAAGGTCTCCGACCGCACCTTCCTGATCCACCTCGGCGGCAAGATCGAGGTCTCCTCCAAGGTCCCGCTCAAGACGCGTGACGACATGTCGCTGGCCTACACCCCGGGGGTCGGCCGCGTCTCCCGCGCGCTCGCCGAGCACCCCGAGGACGTCTCGCGCCTGACGATCAAGGGCAACTCCGTCGCGGTGGTCACCGATGGCTCCGCCGTGCTGGGCCTGGGCAACATCGGCCCCGGCGCCGCGCTCCCGGTCATGGAGGGCAAGGCCGCGCTGTTCAAGCGGTTCGGCGGCATCAACGCCTGGCCGATCTGTCTCGACACCCAGGACACCGACGAGATCGTCCGCGCCGTGGAGCTGATCGCCCCTGGCTTCGGCGGCATCAACCTCGAGGACATCGCCGCTCCCCGCTGCTTCGAGATCGAGGCCAAGCTCCGCGAGCGTCTCGACATCCCGGTGTTCCACGACGACCAGCACGGCACCGCCATCGTGGTCCTCGCGGGCCTCACCAACGCCCTGCGCGTGGTCGGCAGGACCCTCGACGACATCAAGGTCGTCGTCTCCGGCGGCGGCGCGGCCGGCACCGCCATCGTCAAGCTGCTGCTGGCCGCCGGCGTGCCGGACGTCGTCGTCTACGACCGCAACGGCTGTCTCGTCGCCGACGACCCGGCCCTCTCCGCCGCGCACGCCGAGCTCGCCGCGGCCACCAACCCCCGCAAGGTCAGCGGCGACCTCCGCACCGCGCTGCAGGGCGCCGACGTCTTCATCGGCGTCTCGGCGCCGGGCGTCCTCGACGCCGAGTGGATCAAGGAGATGGCCGAGAAGCCGATCGTCTTCGCCATGGCCAACCCCGACCCCGAGGTCGACCCGGTCGCCGCCGCGAAGTACGCCGCCGTCGTCGCCTCCGGCCGCTCCGACTTCCCCAACCAGATCAACAACGTGCTGGCCTTCCCCGGCGTGTTCCGCGGTCTGCTCGACATCCGCGCCCACGAGGTCACGACCGACATGATGCTGCGCGCGGCCCATGCCATCGCGCTCGTCGTGAGCGACGAGGAGCTCAACCCGAGCTTCATCATCCCGTCGGTCTTCCACCACGACGTGCACACCGCCGTCGCATCGGCCATCGCCGGGCACTGAGCCGCGGACGTCATACGAGTCGGCTGCCCAAGCGACCAACCCGTATGACGTCCTGGCGTCAGCTCATCCGGTCGACGACGTACTCCGCGATCGCCAGGCTCGAGGTCGCCGCGGGCGACGGTGCGTTGCGGACGCTCGTGACGTGGTCGAGCTGGTCGATGACGAAGTCGTCCACCAGCGACCCGTCGGCGGCGAGCGCCTGGGCGCGCAGGCCCATCCCCGCACGTACGACGTCAGCCGCGCCGATCTCCGGGACATAGCGCTGCGCCGCCCTCATGTAGGCGCGCTTCGACAGCACCCCCCTCAGCTCGGTCATCCCGGTGCGCCAGTGCTGACCCGCGAAGCGCCAGAAGCCGCCCCACGCCAGGGTGTCGCCCAGGTCGCGGCCGTTGACCGACGCGCGGCCGTAGCGGTCGCGGCTGAGCGCGAGGAACGCGTTCGGTCCGACCTCGAGCGTCCCGTCCACCCGCCGGGTGAAGTGGACGCCGAGGAACGGGTAGCGCGGGTCCGGCACCGGGTAGACCATCCCGCGCACCAGCTCCTGCTTCTCGGCGGCGACGCGCATGTACTCCCCGCGGAACGGCACGATCCGCGGCGCTCTGGGGCCACCGACGAGCTCGCCGAGCCGGTCGGACTGCAGCCCGCCGCAGACCACCAGGCGATCCAGCCGCCGGCGCTCCTCACCGGCGGCGACGGCGACGCCGCCCGGCGTTCGCACCACGTCCGTCACCTCCGTGCCGAGCAGCACCTCGCCACCGGCCTGCCGGATCTCGTCGGCGAGCGCGTCGGCCACCGCGACGTAGTCCAGGATGCCCGTGGCCGGCGAGTGCAGCGCCGCGATGCCGAACGCATGGGGCTCGATCTCGGTGATCTCGGCACCCTGCACCCGCCGCAGACCCGGCACGCCGTTCTCGGTCGCGGTCTTCTCGAGAGCGTCGAACCGCTGCATCTCGCCCGGGTCCACGGCGACGACGAGCTTCCCGCACCGGCGATAGGCGATCCGGTGCTCGGCGACGTACTCCTCCAGCAGCGCGCGGCCGCGCGTGCACAGCTGCGCCTTGAGGCTGCCCGGCCGGTAGTAGATCCCGGCGTGCACGACGCCGGAGTTGTGCCCGGTCTGGTGGGCGGCGAGGCGGTCCTCCTTCTCGAAGACCACCACGCGTACGCCGGGCCGCCGCCGGATGAGCTCGCGCGCGACCGCCAGTCCGACGATGCCGCCCCCGACGACTCCCACCACCTCGTCCATGGAGTCGACGCTAGCGGCGCCGCAGGGATCGTGCCGTCGCGTCGGCACGAGATCACCAAGATCGATGCCGACCCTCCCTACGCTGAGCCTCGTGAGCGACGTCTGGTTCGGCGCGGGCCTGCTCGTCGTCTGCCTGCTGACCCTCGGACTCACCCGCTGGGCTGGCGCCGGGCTGGGCTGGCTGCCCGTCGTGGCCCTCGCCCGTGCCGCCGTGCAGCTGTCCGTCGTCGCCGCGTTGCTCCACGGCGTGCTGAACGCCCCTCTCACCGTCGGCGCGTTCATCGCCCTCATGCTGACCACCGCCTCCTGGACGGCGGGGCGGCGCACCCAGGGGCTGTGGCACGGTCGCCGCATCGCCGTGGTGGGAGTGCTCGGCGGCTCCGTGGTCGCCATCGGCGTCGTCATCGCGCTCCAGCTCGCCCAGACCGACGCCCGGCACCTCGTCGCGATCTCCGGCATCGTCATCGGCGGCACGATGAGCGCGTCGACGCTCGCCGGTCGCCGCTTCCTGCACTCCGCGGCCGCACGGCGGGACGAGGTCGAGGGCTGGCTGGCGCTCGGGGCCACCGGCCCGCAGGCGCACCTTGACATCGGACGGATCGCGGTGCGCGAGTCGGTCCTGCCCAACCTCGACCAGACGAAGTCGACCGGCCTCGTCACGCTGCCCGGCGCGTTCGTCGGTGCGCTCTTCGGTGGGGCGAGCCCGGTCGACGCGGCGCGCTTCCAGCTCGTCGTGCTCGCGGCACTGGGTCTGGCGATGACGGTCGCCGCGATCCTCGTCACACGGCTGGCCGCGCGGACGCCGTACGTCGTCGTCGGCGAGTCCTCCTGATCACGGGCTGCAAGGCCCGTGCGAGGCCGATCACACCGGGAACAAGCATTGCGCGAGCCCTTGCTATGGACTCGGCGACGGGGATCACAGCGTCCACTGCGTGAGACATCTCTCGGGGGCCGGACACCACCGCCAAGTTAGGCTTGCCTTCGCAGCTTTTGGAGGACATTTCATGCGACCCATCCGTGTGGCGGTCGTCGGTGCCGGCCCGGCCGGCATCTACGCCGCTGACATCCTGACCCGCGAGCACGAGCAGGCTCACGTCGACGTGATCGAGCGTCTGCCCGCGCCCTACGGCCTGGTGCGCTACGGCGTCGCCCCCGACCACCCGCGCATCAAGGAGATCATCAAGGCTCTGCGCCGGGTGCTCGACAACGAGCGGATCCGCTTCTTCGGCAACGTCGACTACGGCACCGACCTCAAGCTCGACGACCTCAAGCGCTACTACGACGCGGTGATCTTCTCGACCGGCGCGATGGCCGACCGCGCGCTCGACATCCCGGGCATCGACCTGCCGCAGAGCTACGGCGCCGCCGACTTCGTGTCGTGGTACGCCGGTCACCCCGATGTCCCGCGCGACTGGCCGCTCGAGGCGGAGTCGGTCGCCGTGCTCGGCGCCGGCAACGTCGCGCTCGACGTCGCCCGCATGCTCGCCAAGCCCGCCGACGAGCAGTTGACCACCGAGATCGCGGACAACGTCTACGAGGGGCTCAAGGCCAACAAGGCCAAGGAGGTCCACGTCTTCGCCCGCCGCGGCCCGGCGCACATCAAGTTCTCGCCGATGGAGCTGCGCGAGCTCTCCCACTCCCCCTCGGTCGACGTGTTCGTCACCGAGGAGGGCTTCGAGATCGACGACGCCGGTCAGGCCGCGATCTCGGCGCACAAGGGAACGAAGCTGGTCGTGGACACGCTGCTGAAGTACCTCGAGGCCGAGCCGACCGGTGCGCCACACCAGATCCACATCCACATGATGCAGAACCCCGTCGAGATCCTCGGCGAGGACGGTCGCGTCGTGGCGATCCGCACCGAGCGCACCGAGTACAACGGCGACGGCTCCGTGCACGGCACCGGCGAGTTCGTCGAGATTCCGGTCCAGGCCGTCTACCGCGCGGTCGGCTACCTCTCGACGGCGCTTCCCGACGTGCCGTTCGACGACGCCGCCGGCGTGATCCCCAACGAGGGTGGCCGCGTCGTCGAGGACGGGGAGCAGGTCCCCGGGATCTACGTCACCGGCTGGATCAAGCGCGGTCCGGTGGGGCTCATCGGGCACACCAAGTCCGACGCCAAGGAGACCATCGAACACCTGCTCGCCGACGTCGAGTCCGGCCTCGCCTCAGCCGAGGTCCCCGACCCCGACGCGATCGTCGAGCACCTCGAGGACCGCGGCGTCGAGTTCACCACCGAGGCCGGCTGGGCGCTCCTGGACGCCCACGAGCTGGCCCTCGGCGAGGCCGCCGGCCGCGAGCGCATCAAGGTCGTGCCCCGCGAGGAGATGATCCGGGTCTCGCAAGCCTGAATGGCGCTCGCTCCGCTCGCGCGGCCGAGGCGCTCGTGACCCTCGCCTTCCTCCGCTGCGCTCGGTCGTTCCTCCCTCGCTTCGCTGCGTCCAGGCGAGGGCGCGCCTCGGCGCCATCAGGGTGCCGGTGTGGACGCCTCCCGGGCGGGTACTGGACGGGGTCGCCCCTGGGGCGAGGAGGAGGTGCCGAGGTGTTCGGGTCCCGTGATGTGCCATGCGAGCGCTGCGGCGAGTCCGTGGATCGCAACGCGCCCGAGCGACACCTGTGCTCGCAGGATCGCCAGGTAGACCTCCAGATGTGGGGACTGCGTCAGGAGATCGCTGCCTTCGAGGAGAGGTTCCGGACCTACGTCGACAGCCGGCACGGTCAGTTCGACGTCTGGCTCGCAGTGCGCCTCCTGCGAGGGGCGCCGCAGGCGCGCACCGAGAGCGAGAGCTGACAGACGACTCAGCCTGCGGCGAAGGCGACGTACGCGTCGATCTCCCGCAGGATTCGTTGCTTGACGTCGTCGGGCGCGAAGGAGACCTCGACCGACGTCCGGGCGAGGTCGGCGATGCCGTCGCGGTCGAGGTCGAGGAGCTCGGCGGCGATCTCGTACTCCCGGTTGAGCGTCGTGTTGAACATCGGCGGGTCGTCGGAGGCGATCGCCACCGGCACGCCGGCCTCGACGAAGGTGCGCAGCGGGTGCTCCTCGAGCGTCGCGACGGCACGAGTCGCGACGTTGGAGGACGGGCAGACCTCGAGCGCGATGCCGGCGGCCGCGAGGTGCTCGAGCAACGTGAAGTCCTGCGCGGCCGAGGTGCCGTGGCCGATCCGCTCGGCCTGCAGAAGGCGTACGGCGTCCCAGACCGTCTCGGGACCGGAGGTCTCGCCGCTGTGGGGGACGGAGTGCAGGCCGGCGGCGACCGCGGCTTCGAAGTGCGGCTGGAACTGCGACCGGGGCACGCCGACCTCCGGACCCCCGAGGCCGAAGCCGACGAGCGCCTGCGGCGCGTGGTCGAGCGCGTAGCTCAGCGTCGCGTCGGCCGCAGGTAGCCCGGACTCCCCTGGGATGTCGTAGATCCACCGCAAGACGAGCCCGAAGTCGCGCTCGGCCGCGGTGCGCGCATCCTCGATCGCCTCGGTGTAGGCCTCGATCCCGATGCCGCGGATCACGGAGGTGTAGGGCGTGCACGTCAGCTCGGCGTACCGCAGGGACTGGGCCTCCGCCATGTCGCGGGCGATCTCGTAGGTCAGGTAGCGGAGGTCGTCAGCCGTGCGGACCAGGTCGACGACGGACAGGTAGACCTCGATGAAGTGCGCGAAGTCGCGGAACTCGAAGTAGGCCCGGAGCTCCTCGAGGTCGGTCGGGACCGCGCTGCGCCCGTCACCCGGCGCGGCGTGACGCGACGCGAGCTCGGCCACGATGCGCGGCGAGACCGACCCGATGTGGTGGACGTGGAGCTCGGCCTTGGGCAGGCCCTGGATGAAGTCACGCACGCTCGGATCGTGCCACCGGGGCCGAGGTGGCTGCACATCGTCGGGTGGGCCTCCGGCTGTTCGTCGAGGTAGGCACGCAGTCGCCGCGCTTCTGTGCCGGCAGGCAGCGGTGAGTGGTCAACCGGTGAGCTGACCGCTCCGGTTGATGACTCACCGCCACTCCCCACCCGGCGCCGCTCACGCCGCCTTGCACGCGACCGCGTCCACCGGGTCGGCATCGGGGGCCACCGGCGCGACCATGAGGCGGTCGCCTCGCGCCAGCCTCAGTTGGACGAGCAGTCCGAGGAGCGCGGTGACCAGCACGACCGCGGCGTACCCCTCCAGCGTCGGCAGCAGGCCGATCCGCGTGGCCAGCTGGCCGGCGATGATGGCGGGGACGCCGAAGGAGAGGTACGCCGCGGTGTAGACACCCGCGAACACCCCGGCACGCTGCTGCGGCTCGACGTGAGGGCCGAGCAGACGCAGATGCCCGGCGAACGAGGCGCCCATCCCTGCCCCGCCGATGATCGCGCCGAGCCACAGGAGCGCGAGGGACTCGCCGGGGACGCCGACCAGGATCACGCTCATGCCGAGGAGGACCAGTCCGACACCGCCGACGGTGGTCCGGCGAGCACTCACCCGGCCGAAGGCGAGCGTGGCGACCGCGGCCGGGACGGGTCCGAGGAAGGCGGTGAAGCCGGCGACGAGGCCGCCGTCCAACCCGAACTGCACTCGCAGCACGGCCGGCGAGAGGCCCATGAAGAAGGCGGCGAGCATCCAGCCCGGCACGTGCACGGGCAGGCCGCCGAGGAACTCACGGCGCGCACGGGCGGGGACCGTGATGCGGGGGTCGAGCGAGCGGAGCGCGCCTGGTCGGGTGGAGCTCGTCTCCCCGGTGGCGAGGACCACCGTGAAACCGACGACCATGACCACCGCCAAGACGCCGAAGACCAGCCCGTTGGGGTCGGAGGTGTACTGGACCGCCGCGCCGGTCAGCAGCGCCCCGACGCCCAGGCCAGCCGTGGCGGCCGTCCCCGCGAAGCTCGAGCCGAGCGACTTCAGGTGCGCGGGCGCGTGCTCGACGATGGCGGCACTGAAGGCGCTCGCGCCGAGGCCGGTCGCCACGCCCTGCACGACGCGCGCCACGATGACCCAGGTGATGTCGGGTGCGGCCAGGAACACCACCATCGCGGCGAGCTCGCCGACGAGCGCACCCAGCAGCACCGGGCGGCGCCCGAGGTGGTCGGACAGAGAGCCGCCGACGAGCACGGCGACGAGCAGGGCCAGTGCGTAGACGGCGAACGCGAGAGTCAGGGTGCCGGCTGAGAATCCCCACTCCTGCTGGCGGAGCGCGAGCAACGGCGTGGGCGCTCCCGCGGCGAGGAAGAACGCGGCGAAGACGGCGGCCACACCCGCGAACGCGGCAGTGGGCGGCAGGGTGCGGGACATCGGATCTCCTTAGACAGGTCTGTCTAGTCGAGACTCGATCTTAGACAGATCTGTTCAAAGTGCGCAAGGTTTTTTGGACAGATCTGTCTGATACGGTGGATGACGTGACGACCAAGCGCCTTCCCGCTCGCGAGCGGCTCCTCGAGGCCGCCGATCGGCTCTTCTATGCCGAGGGCGTCCACACGGTCGGGATCGACCGGATCATCGAGGAGGCGGGGGTCGCGAAGGGCTCGCTCTTCTACAACTTCTCCGGCAAGGACGAGCTCGTGGCGGCGTACCTCTCCGGGCGCGACGAGCGTCGCCGCGCGCGCATCGCCCGCCACTGCGAGGGCCTCGAGGACCCCGTCGAGAAGCTGCTGGCCGTCTTCGACGCCCTGCAGGAGGCGGTGAGCGAGCCGGGATACAACGGCTGTGCGTTCTCCAACGCCAGCGCCGAGGCCCCGCCCGACAGCGTCGAGGCCGTCGCGCTGCGCACGTTCCGCGGCTGGCTCGCCGACCTGTTCGTCTCGCTGGCGACCGAGGCGCGCTTCGCCGATCCGACCGCCGTGGCCGACCGGCTGTGGGTGCTCTACGACGGCGCCGTCGCCAACGCCCGGCTCGACCACCACCCCGCCGCGGTCGGCGTCGCGAAGGAGATGGCCGAGCTGGTGCTGACGTCGGCTCCGCGCGTGGTGGGGTAGTTCGGGACGTTTCCGACCGTTACCGGCCAGTAGACCGTGGTAAACGTCCCGAACTACCCCGGCCAGAGCGCTCAGCGGTCCTGCAGCACCCCGAGCACGTTGCCGTCCGGGTCGGTGAAGGTCGCCACGAGGCGACCGCCGCCGACGTCGCGCGGGGTGTCCTTGACGACACCGCCGGCCGCCTCGACCTCGGCGAGCTTCGCCGCGATGTCGGACACGTGCCAGTAGGCCACCGGGCCGGCCATGCCCTGCTCCGCGCCGCCGGGCACGAGCCCGATGTGCTGCCCGGCCACGTCGTAGCCGACGTAGTAGGGCGCGTCGGCGGTCGGCTCGGCGCCCAACAGGGCGGTGTAGACGGCCTTCGCCGCCGCCAGGTCGGTCACCGGGTGCAGCACGGTCTTGATTCCCTCGGTCATGTCAGTCCTCCAGTCGCTCGGGTGGTCCTTCACCTCCTCTGACGACACGGCGTCCGACAATGTGACAGGGCCTGCTGGAGGAGGCGCCCATGATGGAGGCATGGCGATCGTGCCGATGGACCCCTCACACTGGCCCGAGGTCTGGCGCATCTATGCGGCCGGGATCGCGACCGGCGACGCCACCTTCGAGACGGAGCCACCGAGCTGGGAGCGGTTCGACGCGGGCAGGCTTCCCGACCACCGCTGGGTGGCCGTGGACGCCGGCCCGACCACCGGCCCCACGACCGGCCCGGCGACCGTCCCGACAACCGGCCGCGTGATCGGCTGGGTGGCGGCCTCGCCGATCTCGGACCGCTGCGCCTACGCCGGCGTCGTCGAGCACTCGGTCTACGTCGACCCGGCTGCCCGTGGCCGCGGCACCGGCCGCGCGCTCCTCGACGCGCTCATCGCCTCGACGGAGGCCGCCGGGATCTGGACCATCCAGTCCGGCATCTTCCCCGAGAATGCCGCCAGCCTCGCGCTGCACCGCTCCGCCGGGTTCCGGGTGGTCGGCACCCGCGAGCGGGTCGGGCGCATGTCGCTCGGGGCGTACGCCGGCCGCTGGCGCGATGTCGTCCTCGTCGAGCGGCGCAGCAGCGTCGCAGGGGTCGAGGGGCCGGTCGGCACAATGAGCCGGTGAGCACCGAGCCGGATCCCGTCCGCACCCTCGTCCCGGTCCCGCCGGAGGAGCGTCCGCGTCGGAGCCGGCGTACGGTTCGCGTCCTGGTCGTCGACGACCGTGACCGGCTGCTCCTCTTCTCCGACTCCGATCCGGGCCTGCCCGGCACGCGGTGGTGGATCACTCCCGGCGGCGGCATCGACCCGGGCGAGAGCGAGCTCGACGCCGGCGTCCGGGAGCTCGAGGAGGAGACCGGCCTCGCCGTGGCGCCCGAGCAGCTGCTCGGGCCGGTCCTCACCCGGCGGGTGGTCCATGGCTACACCGACGTGGTGATCGACCAGACCGATGTCTTCTACGCCTGCTGGGTCGACGGCTTCGACGTCTCCGACGCCGGGCACACCGCCGAGGAGCGGATCACGATGACATCCCACCGGTGGTGGGGCCGGGACGAGCTGGCCTCCACCGGCGAGGAGATCTGGCCGGCGGTGATCCTGGACATCTGGACCGAGGCAGAGGCGCGCCGCCGGTCGCCGGAGAGTGCCGCGCGTCCCCCTGTTGACGGTGGGGAGGTCGAGGAGTCCACCGTGCCGGCGTGACCGACCTAGTCCGTTGGGCCGCCGACCAGGCGGTCGCCACCCTCCGACCCATGTGCCGTCCGGTGCCCGCCGCCGAGGGATCCCACGCGCCGCCGCCGGTCGTCGCCCCCGCGGCCAAAGCCCGTAGGAGCGCGTCGACCGTCGGGCCGACCGCGCTCGGCTGAGGTTCGTCGCTCGTCAGGCCACGGCTGAGGTTCGAGAGGAGTCCCTCGCGGAGGAGCCCGGCCTCGAGGTCTGGTCGGCCGCCTGCGCGTCCGCCCGCGAGTCGGCCTGAGCGCTCGCCTGGGCGTCGGTCTGGTCGAGGGTCAGCGCAGGGGCGGCGAGGGCGGCGCGTAGCCGGCGCTGCGACGCTGTGACGAGAGCGAGCGCGAGCACCATCGCGGCGACCGTCACCGCGAACGCAGCTGTGTGGCCCCGCGCATCGGCGAGCCGTCCGGCGACTGAGGAGCCGACGGCGTACCCGAGGCCCGTGGCGCTGGCCAGCACCGTCATCGCGGTGGCGACGCGACCGGGGACCACGACGCGCTCGGCGATTGTGAAGACACCGATCATGAAGGGCGCCACGGCACAGCCGAGGACGGCGACGACGGGCACCAAGGTGCCGAGGCGGTCGACCAGCAGAAGCGGCAGTGAGAGCAGGAGCAGCGCGGCCGCGGCAGCGAGGACCCGGCGCTCGAGACCGATCCGCTGCGGGATGAGCACGGTGGCAAACCCGGCGAGCGCGCTCCCGAGGCCCAGGGTCGCGTGGATGAGACCGGCGACGCCCGGGTGTCCGGCAACGGTGGCCAGCACGGTGGTGCCGGTCTGCGTCGCGCCGAACAGCATGCCGATCAGCACCTGGGCGAGAACGAGGGCGGCCAGCACCGGGGTGAGGAGCCGCCCGGGGTGGTCGCCCTGATCGTTGCGCCGACCGGTCCGCGCGGTCGGATGGAGGGCGAACCATGCGCCGAACGCGACGAGCAGGGCAGCCGCGAACAGCAGTGCGCCGCCTGGAGAGACCACCACGGCCCCGAGCCCGATGAGAGCGGGACCGAGGGCGAAGGACGCCTCGTCGGCGGCGCCCTCGTAGGAGAACGCGATGTCGACGAACCGACCCTGGTGGGCGCCGGCCCGGGCGGCGATCGGACGCCAGCGCACCCGCGCGAGCGGGCCGACCTGCGGCATGGTGAGCCCGGCCAGCGCCGCCACTGCGACCACCGCCGAGTCCGCTGCCCCTGCCTGCACGGCCGCGACGAGGGCGGTCAGGGCCGCGCCACCGACCAGCGACTGGAGGAGGACGACGTGGCGCTGCCCCAGCCGGTCCGCGACGGCCCCGGCGAACGGCGCGCCGATCGCGTTGGCGACCGCGAGCGCGCCCGCGCTGAGCCCGCCCAGTCCATAGCTGCCGGTCGCCTGTGAGACCAGCAGGAGCGTGCCGAGCTGGCTCATCGCCAGCGGGAGGCGGGCGAGGAACGCGATGACGACGTACGTCGGTCCAGCGAGCTCGAAGAGTCGTCGATAGGTCGCGAGAGGTGACACGGAGGGGCCTTTCGGGTGCGTCGGAACGACGCGCCGAACCCACCTCCAAGACGCGTGAGACCCTCTACTGCCTCCATCGTACGGCGGCTCGGCGTCGGCCCCCTATTCGCGGCGGCTAGCGGTCCTGGTCCTTGCCCGTCTCCTCGAGGAGTCGCTCGGCCACGACGCGGAGCTTCACGTTGGTGTCCTGGGACAGCCGGGTCAAGAACCCGAAGGCTCGTGCCTCGTTGAGGCCGAAGCGCTCCATGGTGACGCCGACCGCCTGGCCGATCACCTGGCGCGTCTTGACCGCCTCCTGCAGCTGGCCGATCTCGCGGGCGTAGGCCAAGGCCGTCGCCGCATGATGCACGAACAGCTCGTGCAGCGTGCCGAGGTCCTCGAAGGACCCCTCGTGGACGGAGTACAGGTTCAACGCGCCGTTCGCGGTCGGAGTGTCGAACAATCGCAGGCCAGCCTGAGCCAGGATGCCCGCCCGGACGGCGACGGGGGCATACCGCGGGAAGCGTACGTCGTCTGCGAGATGAGGCGAGAGCACGTGAACCGTCTCGGTGGCGCTCTCGTAGCAGGGGCCCTCCTGGAGCTGGTACTGCGCCGCGTCGAGCTTGATGATCGCTTCGTCGGTCGGTGCGGCGGTCTCCAGATGACCAGAGGCGTGCTTCACCGTGATGCTGGCGTAGTCGACCTCCGGCAGAACCTCGACCGCGGCCCGGGTGATCCGCTCCAACGTCGCGTCTAGATCGCCCGGGCGCAGCGCCTGCGACAGCTGCCGCGCCGCGTCGAGCACCTCGGCATCACGAGTCATGGCTACCCCGTTACCCGTCTGGACTGGGGACCAGACAACCACAGCGGTGCCGTGCCGTCGACGGTCCGTCTCTGGCTCTCATCGCGGCACTGTCAGATCACTACCGCAATCGGAAGGCGTCTGACAGTGAACCTGGACGGCCTGGTTGACAGCGAGACCGCTGCACGCCTTCTGGGCGTCTCAGCACGCCGAGTGGCCCAGTTGACTGAGACCGGCGACATCACGAAGGCGACTCGAGGCCGCAGACATCGCTGCTGAGAACTCCACCTCGGACAGCGCCGGAGTCGCCTGAACTCGAGCTGCTGATGCGTCGGCCGCCGCGCTGAACTCTCCCAGCGCGGCCGCCGACGTCTCAATGTCTACCGATTCAGTGTTCTTGAGGAGAAAGTTCGATCGCCTCATCTTCGCTGCATCTCGACAGCTGTTGCCGATCAGTGCGCCATGTCGACGAACCGGCTGTAGTGACCCTGGAACGCGACGACGATGTCCCGTGTCGGGCCGTTTCGGTGCTTGGCGACGATGACGTCCGCCTCGCCCGGCCGGGTCGACTCCTTCTCGTAGACGTCGTCGCGGTGCAGCAGGATGACCATGTCGGCGTCCTGCTCCAGACTGTTGTGAAGTGCGATTCCGTTCGCGATGAAGTTGTGCAGCCCCAGAACCGTGGCGTCGTAGACCGGCTGCTCGCCTAACGACTCGACCGAGACGATGCTGTCCCAGTACACGTCGTTCGTGGCGAGGACCTCCAACTCCGCGTTGCCGAGCACCGTCGCAACCTTGGCCATCCGCTCGCGGCTGGGGGCGCGCTTCCACATCGTCGATCCACAGAACTGAGTGCCCATCGCGGCGGCGAACTCGCGATGGGTCATGCCCTGCTCGGCGAGGATTCCGCGGACGTCCTTCCATACCGCGACGGGCACGGTGTCGAGGTTGGTGCTCGGACGCACGTCCCGGAGCTGCGCGGCAAGTTGACGCGCCTTGTCACCCCGAAGGCCGTGAACGCCGATCTCGTCCAAGAAGCGGAGCTGGTTCTCTGCCCCGAAGACGTACAGGTGCCAACTATCGCGGTAGCCCGCCTTCTTCACCCGCTTGATGCGACTGAAGACGTTGTAGCGCAGCAGGAGCTGCGCGATGCCGTCGACGAGCCGGCGGCTCGTCGAGGCGTAGTACAGACGTCCCAGCCGGTTCTTCTCGTCGTAGCCGACAGAGCCGTCCGTCGCCCAGATGTGGCGGAGGAACAGACCGACCTGAGCCTTCGGCAGGCCGAACACCCAGTCAGGCACGAACTTCTCGTGGGAGCGCAGCCCGAAGAGACCATCGGCGTCGAGCCACGCCGCGATCGGGTTTCGCTTGCCGTGCGTGAGCCGGAAGGGCGCGGGCAGTCGAAGCGTGGTCACCCGCGCCGCTGCATACTCATCGCGCTTGGGCACGATGCCGAAGCGCCGCGACGCCGCCTCTGCCACGGCGGTCAGGTTCGCCTCGTCGATGCTCGCGTAGCGGATCGGCTGGCGCTTGACGAACGATCCGTCGCCGAGCAGGTGAGCGAGCAGAACGATCTCATCCTCGTCGCGCGGCGTCTCCAGGAGCGGTGGGGGCACGTGCCGGACGGCACCGACCCGGCTTCCGACGGTCAGCTCACCGAGCGGCATCCAGCCGTCGTAGGTCAGGAACGGGTGGTTGGACGTTGCCTGCACCCTGCGTCCCGACGCCAAGGTGACCTCGTAGACCTCTTTGGTGTCGGACGAGAACGCGTGGGTGAGGGTGCGCGGCACCAGCTTGAGCCGGTCGTCGAGCGCCCACACGGGTACGTCGGTCGCGCCGGTCTCCATCAGCTCGCCGAGCGTGATCCCGGCGTTGGTGTCGGCGCGTAGGAGTCGGGTGTCCGCAGTGAGGCAGCCCGACTCACGAAGGTCGGACACCATCGGTCGCTTATCGGATCGTTGCTCGGACCCACGGTTGAGCTGCGAGAGCGCGATGACGGGGACGTCGAGCTCCTTCGCGAGGAGCTTGATCTGACGCGAGAACTCCGAGACCTCGAGCTGACGCGACTCGACCTTCTTGCCCGAGCTCATCAGCTGGAGGTAGTCGAGCACGATCAGCTTGAGGTCGTGCTTCTGCTTGAGCCGCCGGGCCTTGGAGCGGATCTCCATCATCGTCAGGTTGGGCGAGTCGTCGATGAACATCGGCGCTGAGGAGACCTCGCCCATCTTGCGGGCGAGCTTGTTCCAGTCGTCGTCGGTCATGTTGCCGTTGCGGATGTGGTTGAGGGGCACCTTCGCCTCGGCGCTGAGCAGGCGCATGGTGATCTCGGCGCGCCCCATCTCCAGGCTGAAGAACACGCTGGTCAGGTTGTTGGCGATCGACGCGGCGCGGCAGAAGTCCAGTGCGAGGGTCGAGTTGTGCGTCGGGATGCCGGTGGGTCCCGCCAGGTAGAGATGCTCGTCGTTGTCCACCTGCACGCATCGCACCGGGACGCTCGGCACGGGCCGGACAGCCGCGATCTTCACCAGGTAGCCGTCGGGCGTCTCGATGGTGTGGAGCGCGGTGATGGTCCGAGCGAGCTCCTCGGTGGTCCTGATGGCGCAACTGGTCTCAACTGGCGCCTCAGACGGCGCCGGATCTGCCGATTGAGACCAGTTCCCGGAGCCAGCGCCGGCCAGCGCCGTCGTACGCCACTGGTGCTGCCCGTCCGCGACGATCACGGACCCGTCGGAGAAGTGCACCTCGTAGCAGGGCCGATCCGTCATCACCTCGGTGGCGGCGACCACCCGGGTGGGGCGCCCGTGGGCGTCGTACAACAGGTCTCCGACGCTGACCGCACCCATCGTCGTCCAGCCGGTCGGCGTCGGAAGGGGGGTGTCGAGCGCGAGCGCCTTGCCCATGGCGGGACGCGCGGCGACGATGATCATCTGGCCGCCGTGGAAGCCGTTGGTCAGCTCGTCGAGGTCGGCGAAGCCCGTCGGGATGCCGTAGATCCCCGCCTCGCGGTTCGAGATCGCCTCGATCTCGTCGAGGACGCCGCCCATGATGTCGCTCAGCGGCGCGTAGTCCTCGCTGGCGCGCTTCTCCGTGAGCTTGAAGACCTCGGCCTGGGCCTCGTCGACGATGTCGTCCACGTCGCCCTCGCCGGCATAGCCGATCTGCACGATCTTGGTGCCGGCCTCGACGAGGCGGCGCAGGGTCGCCTTCTCCTTGACGATCTCGGCGTAGAAGGCGGCGTTGGAGGCGATCGGGACGTTGGCCGCGAGCGTGTGGAGGTACGGCGCGCCGCCGATCTTCTGCAGCTCGCCACGCCGCTGCAGCTCCGCGGCCACGGTGACCATGTCGACCGGCTCGTTGCGGCCGTAGAGGTCGATGGCGACATCGAAGATCGTCTCGTGCGCCGGCCGGTAGAAGTCCGCGCCGCGGATCGACTCTGTGACGTCGGCGATGGCGTCCTTGGAGATCAGCATCGCGCCGAGCACGGACTGCTCGGCGGCCATGTCCTGGGGCGGCGTCCTGTCGACGGGCGAGGAGCCGCGGGACTCCCCCGGCTCGTAGGCCGCGGGCCCGTCGCCCCAGTCGTCGAAAGGCGGCTCGTCGACGCCGCGGGGGTCGGACTCGGTCACGCTCACTGCTCGCTCCTTGCACCATTCGTGACGGCTCGACCCACTGCTCCGCACGCTAGTCGTGACCCACCGACAATCCGTGCACGCAGCCCGCGACACCCTGCGGGCGGATGTGCGGACGAGCCACGGTAGGTCGCCTCGCACCCGCCAGGAAATCGCCTTGTCCACAGGGGGGTGTGAATAACTGACCAAACCCCGTGGACGACACGCGGTGGCGTGTGCACTGCCTGGGGAGGGACCTGTGGAGCAGTTGCCCCTGTTTGGCAAAATGCGGGCACTGACCTGCAGAGACAGTTTTCTGAGCCTGTGAGCCGGAAATAGTTCGGCCGTGACCCAGTTCACTTTCCGGTCATGTGCCGTCTTCGCGCCCGTATGTCGACAAAGTGGTCAGGACCGTCCCGGGACCATAGTTATCCCCCGGTTTTCCACCGATCCGAAGACGCCCCCTATCGTGCTCTGCTATGGACCGGACGCACGACCGTGAGATCGTGCGGTTGGCGGTCCCGGCCTTCCTCGCGCTGGTCGCGGAGCCGCTGTTCCTCCTGGCCGACTCGGCCATCGTCGGTCACCTCGGCACCGCGTCACTGGCAGGCCTGGGCATCGCCGGGGCCGTGCTGCAGTCGATCGTCGGGATCTGTGTCTTCCTCGCCTACGGCACCACCGCCAGCGTTGCGCGCCGGGTCGGATCCGGCGACCTGCCGGGCGCGATCGCGCAGGGCATCGACGGGCTCTGGCTGGCGGTCGTGATCGGCGTCGTGGTGACGGTCCCCTCCCTGCTGTGCGCTCGTCCGCTCGCACGCGCGGTGGGCGCGCACGGGGAGGTGGTCGACCAGGCGGCGACGTACCTGCGCATCGCCGTCCTCGGCGTGACCCCGCTCCTCGTCATGCTCGCGGCGACAGGCGTGCTGCGAGGACTTCAGGACACGCGCACGCCGCTCGTGGTCGCCGTCGGCGGCAACATCCTCAACATCGTCCTCAACGTGCTCCTCGTCTATGGCATCGGCTCGTTCGACGGCTGGGGCATCGCCGGCTCCGCGACCGGGTCGGTCATCGCCCAGACCGCCTCAGCCGCCACCTTGGCCGCGGTCGTGGTGCGGGGTGCCCGCCGACTCCGCGTGCCCCTGCGGCCGGACCTCCCCGGCATCCGTCAGGCGGGGAGGGCGGGCGTCCCCCTCGTGATCCGGACGCTGACGCTGCGGGCCGCCCTGCTGGTGACGACGTACGCCGTCACCCTCGTCTCACTCTCGGAGCAGGACGCCCAGCTCGCCGCGCACCAGGTCGCCTTCACGATCTGGACGTTCCTCGCCTTCGTGCTGGATGCGATCGCCATCGCCGCTCAGGCACTGACCGGCCGGTCGCTCGGCGCCGCCGACGTGGACGGCACCCGCGCGATCACGGCACGGATGGTGTGGTGGGGCGTCGTCTCCGGTGTGGTCACCGGCGTGCTGCTCGCCGTCACGAGCCCCTTCCTCGGCGCGCTCTTCACCGACGACCAGCACGTCCGCCAGCTGCTCGTGCCGGTCCTGCTCGTCGTCGCGGTCTCCCAGCCGGTGTGCGGGGTCGTCTTCGTGCTCGACGGTGTCCTGATCGGCGCGGGCGACGGCCGCTACCTCGCCTATGGGGGCGTCCTCACCCTCCTCGTCTATGCGCCGACCGTGTTGCTGGTCCATCCCTCGCTCCTCGCCGTCTGGATGGCCTTCTCGGTGGTCTTCATGGGCGCCCGGTTCGTGGTGCTCACGACGAGGGCCCGTGGAAACGCGTGGCTGGTTGTCGGCGCTCCGGCCTAGCGTCGTGTCATGACATCCTCCAACGAAGCGAGCCACAAGGACGTGCTGCTGACCTACCTCCGCGCGGCGCGAGAGGCGGTCCTCTGGAAGACCGAGGGCCTGTCCGAGCGCGACCTGCGGCTGCCGCGGACACCGACCGGCACGAGCCTCATCGGCATCGTGAAGCACTGCCTCAACGTCGAGGCCGGCTACTTCGGGCCGACGTTCGGCCGACGGGTCCCCATGGCCGACGAGCTGATCCCCTTCTCCGCCTTCGAGACCGACCCGCAGGTGGACTGGTATGCGAGCGAGTCCGAGACCGCCGCCGGCCTGATCGACCTCTACCGGCGGGTCGGCGGCTACGTCGACGCCACGATCGAGGAGCTGCCGCTCGACTCCGTCGGCCGGGTGCCGTGGTGGCCCCCGGAGCGCGGGGAGGTCACGCTCCAGCGGATCATCGTCCACGTGACCGAGGACGTCGCGCGCCACGCCGGGCACGCCGACATCCTGCGGGAGCAGATCGACGGAGCAACGGGGCTGAACACCCGCAACAGCAACGTCCCGGACGACATCGACTGGCCGGCGTACGTCGCGAAGCTCACCGCCCTGGCCGAGCGCTACTGATCACGGCCGCCCCGCGCGGCGTCATGCGAGGTGGCTGCTCCGACCGCCAGCCCGTATGACGTCCCCCCCCGCACCGCGCGGACGTCATGCGAGGTGGCTGCTCCGACCACCAGCCCGTATGACGTCCGGACCCCCACCCGCCCCGTCCGGAGATGCCGAACGGGGCCGGTCCCGAAGGACCGACCCCGCTCGTGTGACTCGAGACGTCAGGCAGGAACGACGTTGAGGGCCACCGTGGCGCACACCTCGTCGTGGAGCCGGACCGAGACCTGGTGCGCGCCGAGGGACTTGATCGGGTTGCCGATCACGACGGTGCGCTTGTCGACCGACTCACCGGCGACGGCGGAGATCGCCTCAGCGACGTCACCGACGGTGACGGAGCCGAAGAGACGACCCTCCTTGCCGGCCCGGACCTTGAGCTGGACCGGACCGGACTCGAGCTTGGCCTTGACCTGGCCGGCGTGGTCGGCGTCGCGCAGGGCGCGGGCCGCACGAGCCGACTTGATCGCCTCGACCTGCTTCTCGGCGCCGCGGGTCCAACGGATCGCGTCGCCCCGCGGGACGAGGTAGTTGCGGGCGTAGCCGTCCTTGACCTCGACGATGTCGCCGGGGGAGCCGAGGCCGGTGACCTCCTGGGTCAGGATGATCTTGGTAGCCATGTGTCAGCTCCTCTCTCAGCGACCGGTCGAGGTGTAGGGCAGCAGGGCGACCTCACGGGCGTTCTTGACCGCGATGGCCACGTCGCGCTGGTGCTGGACGCAGTTGCCGGTCACCCGACGCGCGCGGATCTTGCCGCGGTCGGAGATGAACTTCCGGAGCAGGGCGGCGTCCTTGTAGTCGACGCCGGTCGCCTTCTCCTTGCAGAACTGGCAAACCTTCTTCTTGGGCTTGCGAATCACTGCCTTGGCCATTGTGGTGCTTCCTCTCTAGAAGCCCGGCCCCGCCTGAGGCGGGTTGAGTGCCGGAATGGTTACGGATTCGGTTGACGGGTGGTGCTGGATCAGATCGTGCTCGATCAGAACGGGGGCTCGTCGGAGCCGACGCCGGGCGCGCCCCAGGGATCGTTCGCGGGAGCAGGCTGACCGCCGCCGTACCCACCGCCGCCCGCCGGGGCGGACGGAGCAGCGGGCGTGGCCCACGGGTCGTTGGCGGGAGCCGACTGGCCGCCGGACTGCTGCCCGCCCGACTGCTGGCCGCCGAAGCCGCCACCACCCTGACGGGAGGCCCGGGTCACCTTGGCGGTGGCCCAGGTGAGCGACGGGCCGATCTCGTCGACCTGCAGCTCGTTGACGGTGCGCTTCTGGCCCTCACGGTCCTCATAGGACCGCGAGACGAGCCGGCCCTGCACGATGACGCGCGTGCCCCGGGTCAGAGACTCGGCGACGTTCTCCGCAGCCTGACGCCAGATCGAGCAACGCAGGAACAGCGTGTCGCCGTCCTCCCAGCTGTTCGTCTCACGCTTGAAGGTGCGAGGGGTCGACGCCACCGTGAAGTTGGCGACCGCAGCGCCCGACGGCGTGAAGCGGAGCTCCGGGTCGTCGGTGAGGTTGCCGATCACGGTGATGACGGTGTCGCCTGCCATGAGTACTCCCTAGCTCGTTCTGATCGGTGTCCGTGTCGGAGCACATCCTTGCGGATGGCACCGACAGAGACGTGGGTCATCCACAGCTCACTTGCTGGGGCGGATGACCTTCGTGCGCAGGATGGACTCGTTCAGCGTCAGCTGGCGGTCGAGCTCCTTGACCGTCGCGGGCTCCGCGGTCAGCGTGACCACGGCGTAGATGCCCTCGGCGTTCTTCTTGATCTCGTACGACAGGCGACGACGACCCCACACGTCCACGTTGTCGACGGTGCCACCGTCGTTGCGGACCACGTTGAGGTACTTGTCGAGCGACGGAGCGACGGTGCGCTCGTCGAGGCTCGGGTCGAGGATGACCATCACTTCATATGCACGCATAGCGATCTCCACCTCCTCTGGACTCGGCGGCCACGGTCTCTCCGTGGCAGGAGGGCTGATGCGGTGTGCCCTCTCCCAGGTCGGAGAGGGACGCGACAGGCTATCAAGAGCGCGGCGGCCGCCTGAAATCAACGCGTGGATGCGTCACCGGCACCCTCACAGGCCCAGGGACCGCGCCGTCCACCCGTTCCGGAACCGACCCTCGGGGTCGAACCGCCGGGCCAGCTCGAGGAAGTCATCGAGGCGCGGATAGAGCGGGGCGATCCTGTCGACGCCCATCGCGAAGACCTTCCCCCAGTGCGGCCGGGCGCCGAGTGGCAGCAGCACGGCCTCGAGCCGGTCGACCACCGCTCCGACGGCGGCCGGGTCGCGCCGCCAGGTGAAGTGGAGCGCGGCTGCGTCGCCGCCGTGCGCCCCTGAGAGCCACAGGTCGTCCCCGGCGATGGTGCGCACCTCGGAGACGAGCAGCTGGGGCTCGACCACGTTGCCGATCGACCGGACGGCGGCCAGCGCGTCGGGGAGGCGGTCACGGGCCACGAAGTACTCCGACTGCAGCTCCTCCCCGGCGCTCGGCGTGAACCCCGTCCGGAAGTGCGGCAGTCGCTCGTGCCACGGTCCCGGCACGCCGAGCTGCTGAGTGGTGTTCTCCACGGCCATCGACGCGATCATGTGGCGCTGCTCAGCCGCGGGGTGGGTGCCCCGGAGCGGCCGCGGTGCGCCCCGCTCCTTGAGCCAGACCTGCCCGACCTCCGCACCGGTCCACCGGGTGAAGACGGAGACCGAGTACGCCGCCGCCGTCACCTCGTCCACCCGGTCGAGGAGCGCGTCCCACGTCAGCCCCTCGAGGACCACCTGGGAGACGCCGTACGCCGGCTCGATGGCGAGCTCGACGGCCGTCACGATCCCCAGCGCGCCCAGAGCGACCACCGCCCCCGCGAAGTCGTCATCGCCGCGGCCGAGTCGACGACTGCCGCCACAGCCGTCGACGAGCTCGATCGCCGTCACGGCGGAGGCCAGAGAGCCCACACTGTTGCCGGACCCGTGGGTGCCGGTCGCCACCGCGCCCGCCACGCTGATGTGGGGCAGCGATGCCATCGCGCCCAGCGCCCAGCCCGCCTGGTGCAGGATGGTGGCCACGTCGCCGTACCGAAGGGCCGCCGGCACCCGCGCCACACGGCGCTCGGAGTCGATCTCGACCGTCCCCGGCAGCCCGGTGACGTCGACCAGCACGCCGGGCGAGTCGGCCAGGTCGGTGAAGGAGTGCCGGCTGCCGAGCGCCCGCAGCCGAGGCTCGGCGGTCACGAGGGAGGAGAGCTCGCCGAGGGAGGCCGGCCGGCGCAGCTCTCGGGCGACGTAGGCGTGCGACCCGGCCCAGGTGGTCCCGACACTCATGCCGCGACTCTAGGTGGTGTGAAGGTAAGGGTGACCCAGGAGTCACGCCCGGCCTCACGAGGCGGCACTCAAGACCGCACGAGGCGGGCGATCGCCTCGTTGGCCTCCTGGAGCTTGGCGTCCGCGTCGGCGCCTCCCTCCTTGAGGGCGTCGGCCACACAGTGGCCGAGGTGCTCGTCGAGCAGTCCGAGTGCGACCGACTGCAGCGCCTTCGTCGCAGCGGAGATCTGGGTCAGCACGTCGATGCAGTACTGCTCCTCCTCGACCATCCGCTGGAGGCCGCGGATCTGGCCCTCGATGCGACGCAGGCGCTTGAGGTGGTCTGCCTTCCGGTCGACATAACCGGGATGCTCGTGACTCATGTCCGCCAGGATACCCCCGGAGGGTAGGCGCCCCCGGCGTCGCCGGAACTGTCCGTGGCGCGTCCTAGGCTTGCCCCATGGTGGTCATCGGAGCCCATGTCGACCAGACCGACCCGATCGCGGAGGCGACGGCGCGCGGCACGACGCTGGTGCAGTTCTTCCTCGGCGACCCCCAGGGATACAAGGGGCCGGAGTTCGCGTACGCCGGCGGGGCCGACGCCCTGCGCGCCGACGCCGAAGCCGCCGGGATCGACCTCTACGTGCACGCCCCCTACATCATCAACGTCGCCACGACGAACAACCGCATCAGGATCCCGTCGCGCAAGCTCCTCCAGCAGCACGTGGACGCAGCGGCCTCCATCGGCGCGAAGGGTCTGATCGTCCACGGCGGCCACGTCAACAAGGCCGACGACCCGGCCAAGGGCTTCGACAACTGGCGCAAGGCCGTGGAGGCGACTGACCTCAAGCTGCCGCTGCTGATCGAGAACACGGCCGGCGGCGACAACGCCATGACGCGCTACCTCGACCGGATCGCGGGCGTGTGGGACGCGATCTCCGGCGCCGAGCAGTTCGACCAGGTCGGCTTCTGCCTCGACACCTGCCACGCGCACGCGGGCGGGAACCCGCTCGAGACGATCGTCGACGACGTCCGCAAGATCACCGGCCGCATCGACCTGGTGCACGCCAACGACTCCCGCGACGACTTCGACTCCGGTGCCGACCGGCACGCCAACTTCGGCGCCGGCCACATCGACCCCGATCTCCTCGCTGCCGTCGTCCGCGACGCCGGCGCACCGGTCGTGTGTGAGACGCCCGGAGGCGCCGCCGAGCACCGCTCCGACTTCGAGTGGATGCGCTCCCGGATCGGCTGACCCACCTCGCCTTCGCCGACTCGGCGCTCATTCGCACTCCCAGCACCCCGACTCGGCGCTACCTCGCACTCCCCGCACCCCGAGTCGGCGCGACTCCCGGCGCCGACCCCCCAGTTCGGGTGATCCGGTATCACGACGCCGGGACGAGGCTCCTCAACGGCAAGTCGTCACGAGGAGCCTGTCATGACCACACTGCAGCAGCCGTCGTCTCCGGAGCACGGCGACACGATCGACGTCCTCACGGTCCGGGATCCCGCAGGGGGCGCCGTCGTCGAGATCGAAGCCGGCAACCGCCTCGACCTGCGGTTCAGCGGCACGGGTCTCGTCTCGCACTGGGAGGTCGTCGCCCGACCGTGCAACCTCGTGCCGCTCCAGGTCGGCAGACGATCGTTCAGCTTCCTGGCGTTCCGGTCCGACGTCGCGGTGCAGGACCTGGTGCTCCGGCGGTCCGGTGGCGTGCGGGCCGACGAGACGCGGACGCTGCGGGTCGTCACGCACCCCTGAGGTGCGAGGCTCGCTGTCAGCGCTTCGTGTGTCCGCTGGAACGGGCCCGACCGCCCGCGGTTTCGTGGGGTTGAAGAGGCGCTGCCACTTCGTGAATTGGTTCACGAAGTGGCAGCGCCTCTTCAACACTCCGACTCGTCGGTCGCCTCGGCCGGAGGCGACAGCGGGACTTGCGACGCAGCCCGAACGTCCACGACGCGCCCGGCGCTGCCCCTGAGCGCGCCGGGCGCCATCTCCATCCCCTCCGAGCTCGCACCCCCCGAGCTCGCACCCCCGAGCTCGCACCCGCCGAGCCGAGGTCGCGAAGGAACGGCGACGCGGCGCCCTCAGCTCGCCAACAAGCGCCGGCTCGGCGAAGGATCACCCGAAGCACAGGAGCGGCACAGGCGGCCGGTCGGCGGTCGGCTCGGGCACCGCGGCGGCGAGAGCAGCCGCGGGGGCCAGGCCGTCCGCGAGCCCGCGGTGCACCGCGACGAGCGCCTCGTAGGCGGCCTCGTCGGCGACCGCGGCAGGCGACGCGATGACGCAGCGCGCGCCGGCGTGCAGCCAGGCGGTCGCCATGCCGATGAGCTCCTCGCCCCAGCGGACCGCGGAGCGGCCGACCTCACACGCGCTGAGCAGCACCACGTCGGGCACGGCGGCGAGCTGGTCGATGTCGTAGCCGAACCAGAGCCCGTCGGAGAGCTGCAGCCCGGAGAAGAGCGGGTTCTCGGCCGAGTGCCGGCCGTGCGCGGCGATGTGCAGCACGTCGACCGTGGCGGCGAGCGCCGAGACCGCCTCGGCGGTCGCATCGGGCGCACTCAGCACAGTCGAGGAGGGCCACTCCTTGGCGGCCGCGGTGACCTCCTCCTCGGCCCGCGCGACACGGGGGCCCGCCACGAAGCCGGCGGAGGCGGTGCGCAGCGGGCTCGCACGTCGGGCGAGCCACGACGTGGCGGACTGGGCGACGGTGACCGGCCGGCCGACCAGCCCCGGCAGCAGCGTCCACGGGACACCGGCCAGGACGCCAGAGGGGGTCAGCACGACGCCACGCCCGCCGAGGTCGTCGAGGAGCGGCGTCACCAGCAGGGCCGCCAGGTCACGTAGGCGAGTGACGAGACCGCAGCGGACGACCGGCCCGATCGGGTCAGGCAGCGCGGCGGCAGCCATGTCGAGGTCGGGCAGCAGGCCGCCCAACAGCGCATCGAGGGCGGCACGGGGCCCGAGATCGTGCCAGACGGCAGCCCGGCCGCCCGCCCGATCGCCCGCCCGATCGCCCGCCCGCTCACCGGCCCGATCACCAGCCCGATCACCAGCCCGGTCGGTGACGACCAGGGCGACGACGCGGTCGGCGGTGACGACGTACGCCACCAGGGCAGTCTCCTGATCGAGGGCCGCCTGCAGGTCGACCATCGAGACGGGGTGCATCACCTCGCGCGAGCCGTCACGGCGCCACGCCAGCTCGCGGATCCGGGCTCGCAGCTCGGCCTCGCGGGCGGGCGTGAGGTCGCCGCGCAGCTCCGCCAGACCCTCCGCAAGATCAGGACTCCTGGGCGCACGCACCGGCTGGACGCGCGAGGCGAGCATGCGGGCCCGCTCGGACCACTCGAACAGCGTCGCGGGACGCCCGGACTCGACGGCGAGCGCAAGACCTCGGGTGCCGAGGCGGACGCCGTGCGCAGCGACGTTGGTCTGGAGGTCCAGCGAGCCGAACGACGACTGCCACGCGTGCAGGTCCTCCAAGCCGGTGCGCAGGTGCTTGAACGCGGCCGCCCGGCCGCCTTGGGCCGCGGCGAGCTCGGCGCGGACATCGGCGGCCAGAAGACGTACGTCGAGGGAGGCGGCCGCCATGCGCACGGTCGTCAGCCGATCCGCCGCCTCCCGGAGCGCACCCCTGCGCACGAGGATCCGGCAGGCGATGAGCCGCGCCTTGGCCGCCTCCCACCGCAGGCCCTGCGCGTCGAGCGCCGCCGCCGTCTCGTCGGCCACGCCGACGAGCCCCACGGACCGGTCGCCGCTCGCCACCCGAGCGGCCAGCACCTCGAGCTCGGCCCGGACGTGCCACGCCTCGACACCCAGCCGGCGAAACCGACTCCGGGCAGTCGTCGCAGCTCGACGGGCGCCGTCGGGGTCGTGCCAGCGCAGCTGCCGCGCCAGCACCAGCTCGGCCTCCGCCTGCCGTTGGCGCATGCGCCGCTGTCCATAGCTCGCGGCCGCGTCCCGGAGGAGCGCGCTCCCCTCCGCCACCAGGCCCGCCGCCACCAGGACCTCGGCGCGGTCCTGCCCGCAGACCGCCCGTGCCACCGGACCGTCGCGGTGCAGCTCGGTCTCGACCGACCGCATCAGCTCGAGCGCTCCGACGAGGTCGCCCTGCAGATAGCGCACGTAGCCCTGGTTGTGGACGGCCTTGGCCCGGGCGAGGGAGTCCTCGGCACGCTCGTAGGCCGCCACCGCGGCCTCGAAGTCCACTCCGGCCGACGTCAGGTCGTGGCGGTCGAGATGGACGAGCCCTCTGTTGAGGAGCGCCTTGCCGAGGTCGTGGGGCAGCGCCGACAACGCGTCCACGGCGACACCGAACGCGTCGAGGGCGCCGACGGGATCGCCCAGTCGGCGCAGGATCGCGGCGCGCTGGGCGTGGAGGACCCCACGGACGTCGTCCGGCACGTCGGGGAACTCCAGGGCACGCTCGCACAGCGTGAGGGCACGCGTCGGTTCGGAGGAGTCGGTGGCCACGTAGGCGAGGCTCGCCTCGACACGTGCCTGGATGGCCAGGTCGCCGGACTGCTCCGCCGCATGCTGGGCGCGTTGGAGGAGGCCGCGGGCGCGAGCGAGGCGGCCGGCGTTCATCGCGATGACACCGCGGCGGTGCAGCTCGTCCGCGGTCATCACGATCACATCATGGCGCGATCGTCGTCAGTTCGTGTACCGCCGCCAAGGCGCGCGCCCGCGCCTTGTCGACGGTGTCGTCCTCCTCCATGCACATGCGCATAGCCTCGGCGAGCCGGCCGGCCAGCAGGGGCGCGGCGAAGGACGTGCCGCTCCACACCGCGAAGCCGCCGGTGAAGTCGTCGGGGTCGATGCTCGCCCGCGAACGACCGAACGCGTTCGTCGCCGCGCTCGCCTGCAGCCCGCCCTGGAAGGTCACCGGCATCGTGCTCATCACCGCCGCGCCCTCGGCGTGCGCGCGCACCCAGGGGCCGGCGTTGCTGAAGAGCGCGTCCGTCGTGCGGTTGGGGTTCAGGGCACCGACCGAGACGACCGGCAGGACGTCCGGCGAGGACGGGATGGGGCCCGCTCCGTCGCTCCACGGGGCGAAGGCCGCGGGGAACGAGGGGCGGCTGGTCCCGTCGTTCCCGGCCGAGCAGACCACCAGGCAGCCGTTGGCGGACAGATCCTCGAGGATCGAGTAGAGCGTCGGGTCGAAGAGGGCGTCCTCCGGCGTCTCGTGGTAGTAGCCGATCGACATCGACAGCACGTCGATGGCCTGCCCGCCGGCCTCACCGGCACGGAAGCGCCGCACGAGCTCGGCGATCTGCGCGAGCGAGGTGATCCAGTCGGTCTCGAGGATCGGGCCGTCCGGCGGCATGATCCGCCAGCTGACGATGTCGGCGGCAGGACACGCCTGACGCACCAGACCCGCGATGAAGGTGCCGTGTCCGGCGTGGGGGTCGATCATGCCGTCCAGCGGACCGACCAGGTCCCCGGTGAGCTCGGAGTCCGGCACGGTGTGGTCGAAGCCGATGGTGTGGCCGTCGAGGGTGACGTCCTTGCGGACGACCCCGTCGAGCCACGGGTGCTTGCCACAGCCGGTGTCGAGGATGGCGACCACCGGCCGGCGACCAGGCACGTGGGGCCGCGTCGGCGCCGGGCCGGCGTACGCGATCGGCTGCCGCCCGCCCGTGCCGGCGATGGCGTAGGTGTCAGCGGGGTGTCCCTCGCCGAACGGATGGCCCTCCCCGAAGGGGTGCCCCTCCCCGAACGGGTGCCCTTCGCCGAAGGGGTCGGTGAAGACGACATGGTCCAGGCCGACGCCGACGACGTTCTCGACACCGAACTGCGCCCTGGTCTGCTGCAGCAGGGTCCAGCCGTCGGGGGCGATCGTCGCCTGCGCGGACCCGACCTCGATGCGGACCGCGCGGACGCCGAACCGCAGCCCGACGGTGCGCGGGTCCTCCGGCTCGGGGACGATCACCCAGCCGAGCGGCTTCGCGACCGCCTGCAGGACCTCGACGGCCCCGTCGAAGTCGACGCTCTTGGAGATCAGCAGGCGAGGACCGACGTACACCGTCGGCCGCGGCGTCACCCCCTTGACCGTGATCGCGGTGGCCGGGTCGAGCACCCGGCCCTGCACCTGCGCGATGGTCTCCTTGCGCGGAAGCGCCGGCTCGCGGTCGAGCGGCTTCGGGCGGGGCTGGTCGTCGGACGGGCGCATGCGGCTGTTCTCCTGGGGGAGGTGGGACTGGGTCAGATCTCAAAGCTCGGGGTCACGAACGGCGGGCGGTCGTCGTGCGGCTCGAGCCGCAGCCGGACCAGCCCGAGCGGCACGTCGGCGATGTCGAAGCGGCCGGTCTCGCTGACGACCGCGGCATAGGTGCTTCCGTCGTCGTGCACGACGCGGACCGTGATCGGCTCCGGGGGCACCACCCAGCCGTCGATCCGGGAGGCCTCGCCCTCCGGAGCCACCCGCAGCAACAGGTCGAGCTGACCGTGCACGAACCGGAGCGTATAGACCGATCGGGTCGTGGCATCGCCGGCGCTGCGCGTGCCGGCCAGCTCGGAGCTCTGCTCGAGCAGGGTCATCAGCTCGAGCTCGAGGCTGATCCCGAGGTCCTCGGCGCCGCCGCGGGCGACGGCCTGCATGCGGTCCACCAGTCCGGGCGGGACGGGGTCGTTCTCCTCGTACGCCGATCGGACGACCGCCAGCAGCTGGTCGCGGCTCATCTCAGTCATCACAGCTCTCCTGCTTCGATCAGGGCGACGCGCAGCTTCGCGAGGCAACGTCCGCGCGTCGGTCCGATGCTGCCGATCGGCATGCCGAGGTCGCTGGCCAGGCTCGCGTAGTCCGGCCTGTTCTCGAACGCCACGACTCGGAGGAGCCGGCGGCACCGCTCCGGCAGTCCGTCGACCGCCCCCCAGAGACGGTCGCGACGGTCGGCCTCGACCACGTCGGTCTCGGCCGACCGCTGCCGGGGCAGGTGCGCCGCCAGCCCCTCCTCATCCGTCGGCGTGGCACGACCCGACCCCTTGGCGACGCGCCAGGCCTCACGGCGCGCCGTCATGGTCAGCCAGCCTCCGACGGCCGCGGTGTCGAGGATCGCCGAGCTGCGCCGGATGAACGCCAGCCAGGTGCTCTGGATGACGTCCTCCGCCGTCTCGGCGTCGAGTCGGTAGGCGCGCACGACGTGCCACAGCACGGGCGTCATCACCCGCACGAGGTCGTCCAACGCCGATGGATCCCCCGCTATCCACCGGTCGAAGGCGTCGGCGGACTCCGCCCACACGCCGCCGGGCGCCTGCCCGGCATCACCGCGTTCGGTGATCGTGCTGCTGCTCATGGGTCTTGCTCCCCGAGTGCTCGTCACTGTCACGCCCCCTAGGAGGGTCGGGAGGAGGCGTTGATACATGCCCCGAGAACATTTTTCCGCCGGGACCCAGCCTGGCACCGATCCGCCCGGGACGTCATGCGGATGGTGCAACCACTTCCACGCTCCGCATGACGTCCCGCCCGCCCAACGCCGACGGGGCGTCCCATAGGGTCTCGGTGTGGCTCTCACCGTCCGAGGAATCAGTGCCGAGGAGCATCTCGCCTTCGTCGCGCGCCAGCGCTCGGTGAGCTTCCTGCAGACGCCCGCCTGGGCGCGCGTGAAGACGGAGTGGCGCTCGGAGTCTCTCGGCTGGTTCCGCGGAGGCGAGCTGGTCGGCGCCGGGCTGGTGCTGCACCGGCCCGTGCCGCGGCTGAAGCGCTACACGCTGGCCTACCTCCCGGAGGGCCCCGCGATCGACTGGTCAGGTGACGCAGGCTCGCTGGCGCAGTGGCTCGACCCGCTCGCCGCGCACCTCAAGGCCGGCGGCGCGTTCGCGGTCCGGCTCGGGCCGCCGGTGCGCACAGCCACCTGGAGCGCCGCGCAGGTGAAGGAGGGCGTCGCCTCGGACGACGTACGCCGCCTCGTCGACCTGCCCCCCGAGCATCGTCACCCCGCTGGCGCGAGGGTGGTCTCGCAGCTGCGCGCGGCGGGCTGGATCCCGCAGTCCCCCGAGGACGGCTTCGGGGTCGGCCAGCCGCAGTACACCTACGAGGTGCCCCTGCGCCATGCCGACCCTGACCATCCGGAGGCGTCGGTCGCGAAGTCGGAGGCCGACCTCCTCAGGGGCATGAACCAGCTGTGGCGCCGCAACATCAAGCGTGCCGAGAAGGAGGGCGTCGAGGTGACCGTCTCCGACTGGGCGCCCGGCGACCTCGAGGCGTTCCACGACCTCTACGTCCACACCGCGGACCGCGACCACTTCACGCCACGGCCGCTGTCCTACTTCCGCACCATGGTCGACGCCATGCGGGCCGAGGACCCCGACCGCATCCGGCTCTACCTCGCCCGGCACGAGGGCGACCTCGTCGCCGCGACCACGATGGTCCGCGTCGGCGCGCACGCGTGGTACTCCTACGGCGCCTCCTCCAGCCACAAGCGCGAGGTGCGCGGCTCCAACGCGCTGCAGTGGGCGATGATGCGGGACGCGCTCGCGGCCGGGTGCGACGTCTACGACCTGCGCGGCATCACGCCGACGCTCTCGGCCGACGACCCGCACGTCGGGTTGATCCAGTTCAAGGCGGGCACCGGGGGCCAGGCCGTCGAGTACGCCGGGGAGTGGGACCTCCCGCTGCGGTCATGGATCTACCAGGCGTTCACCTTCTACATGAGCCGGCGGTGAGGTCATGAGTCTCGATCTTCACGTCGACGGCCCCCGCTGGCGGGCCCACCTGCAGTCCGTCGCGTCCGCGACCCCGGGACTCGTCCCGGTGGCCAAGGGCAACGGCTACGGCCTCGGCCTCGGGCGCCTGGCGCGCCGCGCGGAGTGGCTCGGTGTCGACACCCTCGCCGTCGGCACGTACGACGAGCTGCCCGAGGTCGCGCAGCGCTTCGGTGGGTCGCTGGTCGTCCTCACCCCCTGGCGTCCGTGGATCGGGGCGCTCCCTGCCGACCTGCAGCGGCGGGTCGTCCACACGATCTCCCGGCAGGCGGACCTGGGCGCCCTCGCCGCCCAGCAGCCCGGTGCCCGGGTGGTGCTGGAGCGGATGACGTCGATGCGCCGCCACGGCATGAGCGCCGCCGACCTCTGGGACCTCGCCCCCGTCGCCCAGCGCCGGGTCCGCGTCGAGGGGGTGACGATCCACCTGCCGATGACGGGCGCGAACCTCCCCGAGGCGCTCCAGCTGATGGACGACGTCGTCGGGGCGGAGGCCACGACCGTCTGGATCAGCCACCTCACCCCCACCGAGCTGGAGCGGCTGCGGGCGACGTACCCCGACATCACCCTGCGCCCCCGTGTCGGCACCGGCCTGTGGCTGGGCGACCGCGGCGCCCTCACGGTCACCGCGAAGGTGCTCGACGTGCACCCGATCGCCCGCGGTGAGTCCTACGGCTACCGCCAGCGGCACGGCGCCTCCGGGCATCTCCTGGTCGTCTCCGGCGGGACCGCGCACGGCATCGGCCTGGCGGCTCCTTCGGGCGAGTCGAGCCTGCGTCGGCGCGCCGCGGTCGCGGCGAAGGGCGGCCTGGAGTCGCTCGGGGTCCTGAGGTCGCCGTACGTGCTCGACGGCAAGGCCCTGCAGTTCGCCGAGCCGCCGCACATGCAGGCCTCGATGCTCCTGCTCCCCCGCGGGGCGCGGGTGCCGGGCATCGGCGAGACGCTCGACGTGCGCGTCCGCTACACCGCCACGGCGTTCGACTCGGTCACGGTCAGCTGATCATCGGTCGCTGACGGGTCGCGACCCGGCGGCAGAGCGCCGCCCGGGACAGGCCGCACGAACCACGACCGGAGCACGAGCGCGACGAGGAACAGCTCCCCGGCCACCCGGACGAGGACCGCGAACGTGTAGAACGGGTGCGTGTCGCCGCGCCCGGAGGTGAGGAACGCCCCGAGATACCACCACACGCTCGCGAAGTAGACGAGCTCGGCGCCCTGCCAGATCAGCTGGTCGCGCCAGCGCGGGCGGGCGATGACGGCGAGCGGAAGGAGCCACAGCACGTACTGCGGCGAGTAGACCTTGTTCACCAGCAGGAACCCGGTCACGATCAGGAGGCCGAGCTCGGCGAGGGTCGGCGCACGCCGGGCCAGGAGCCCCGCCGCGAGCACCACCGCGCACCAGGCGCCGAACAGCAGCCAGGACCAGTGGTTGATCGTGGACACCCCGAAGGTCGTGTGGAAGGTGTCCGAGGCGGCGAGCCACAGCGACCCCAGGTCGGCACCCCGGCCGGAGTTGAACGACCAGAACACCTTCCACTGGTCCGGCCCGGACAGGAATGCCGGCAGGTTGGCCAGCACCCACGCACCGACCGCCCCCGCCACCGCCCAGCCGAACGAGGCCCAGCGCCGTGAGCGCCAGGCGAGGACGAGGACGCCCCCGAGCAGGAACAGCGGGTAGAGCTTGGCCGCCGTGCCCAACCCGATCATCACGCCCGTCCAGCCGGGCCGGCCTCGCGCCCAGGCGAACAGGACACCCGCCACGCACACCACGGCGACCAGGTCCCAGTTGACCAGCCCGGCGGCCAGGAGCGTCGGTGCCAGTGCGAACCCGGCCGCGTCCCAGGGACGGTCTCGGCGCACGCCCGCGAGCAGCCACGTCGTGATGAGCGCGAGCACGGCGAAGCCGACCGCGTTGACCACGACGTAGAGCCGGATCTCACGATGCACGCTCGGCATCCCCCAGAGGCTGTCGACCGGCGAGACGTAGCGCTGGTCGAGCGGTGGAGAGCCGTTGAGCCAGTGGGTGACCCAGGCGGCGCCGTACGCCCAGTAGGCGATCCCGACGGGATACTCCATCACCTCGTAGCGAGCGCGCACCTGGGGGTCGGAGCTGTAGGGCCAGTTGAGCTCGGCGAACCCGCGGCCCGTGTAGAGGTAGGGCAGGTCGGAGTAGCACATCTGGGTGTAGCGCGCCGTGCCGTCCTCCCAGGTGTCGGCGAAGCACCCCGACTTCTGCACCATGCCGAGCGCGAACGTCAGGGCGGTCAGCGCGAGCAGCAGGCGCAGCGGGGTCCACCAGCGGTGCCCGGCTGCACGCGTGCCCCGTGGGCCTCCGATCCCCTCGCTCAGCGCGCGGGCGACCGGGTCGTCCTCGGTGGGGTGTACGACGGGCACGGACCGAACGCTACTGGGGGCTGCCGCCCGCCGGCGCCGTGGAGCGCGGCGTACCGCCACCGCCACCGCCACCACCGCCACCACCGCCACCGGGCCCGAGGGTCACCGTCGTGGTGGGCTGGGTCGGCGTCGGGTTCGGCGTCTGGCTCGGCTTCGGCGTCTGGGTCTGCGGAGCCGCGGACGTCGTCGGCGGCGGGGGCGCCGCCGTCTTCGTGGGCTTCGGCTTCTTCGTCGGCTTGGGCTTGGGCGGCGGGGGCGTGTACGTCGGCATGGGCGCGTGACCCGTGGTCGGAGCCGTGCCGTCGACGTAGGCCGGCGGCGGGAACTGCTCGATCGGGGTGCCCTCGAGGTCGCGCCTCATGACCGCGAGCCAGGTGTCGGTCGGGTAGTCGGCGCCGAAGTACGACGGCATCCAGCCGTCCAGCTGCTCGCGGCCGGTCCCGCGGACATACATGACCGCGGTCGAGAGCTGCGGGGTCATGCCGACGAACCACGCCGAGGAGACCTGGCCCTTGTCGTTGGTCGCCGTGCCGGTCTTGCCGCCGGCCGGGCGCCCGATCGCCTGCGCCGAGCGACCCGTGCCGGCCTTGACGACCTGCTGCATGGCGTACGCCGTGTCGGCGGCCACGTCCTGCGAGATGGCCCGCGTCGTGTGGTTCTTGTACTGGTAGCGGACGGTGCCGTTGCGGTCGACGACCTTGGTGATGACGTGCACGTCGGCGCGCTCGCCGCCGTTGGCGATCGTCGCGTAGGCGTTGGCCATGTTGATCGGGCTGACCTGCGCCTTGCCGAGGGTGATGAGCGCGTCCTTCGGCGACAGGTCGGGCGTCTTCGACGGGATCCCGGGCAGGGCCTGCTGCGGCGTGGCGGGCGCGAGACCCATCTTCGTCGCTGTCGCGTAGATCTTCTTCGGACCGTTCGGAATCGCGCTCGACATGTCGACGAAGGCGGTGTTCACCGACTGCTCGAGCGCCGTGATCGCGCTGATGTGGGCGCCGTAGGAGTGGCCGTTGGCCTCGCCGGCCTGCTCGCCCTCGTTGTGGATCTGGAGCGTCGACCCCGGGTAGGTGAAGGGCGAGTTGCCGTCGAAGGTGTCCTTCAGCGAGAAGCCGTTGCTGAGAGCGGTGGCCAGCGTGAACGGCTTCATCGTCGAGCCGGCCATGCCGCCCGCCGAGGCCCAGTTGATCTCGGACTTGAGGAAGTCCTGGCCGCCGTAGAAGCCGACGAGCGCCCCGGTGCCGGGCACCACCGAGGCGACGCCGACGTGGAGGGTCTTGTCGGTGATCTTGCCGGTGCCGTCCTTGGTCCGCGTCGGCGCGACCTCCTTGACGGCCTCCTCCGCGTTGGCCATGGCCTGCTTGTCGAAGGTCGTCGTGACCTTGAGCCCGCCGCCGGTGATCTCCTCGTCGGTGAAGCCCAGCTGGTGCAGCTCGTGGTCGACCAGGGTCAGCATGTGCCCCTTCTGGCCACCACGGGAGGAGCTCGCCTTGATCTTGGGGAACTTCGGCAGCGCGGACTCGGCCTTGGCGGCCTGGGTGTCGTTGATGTCGCCGGCGTTGGCCATCGCGTTGAGCACGTAGCGGTAGCGGGCCAGCAGCGCGGACTCGGCGGCGCTCCCGTTGGCCGGGTCGAGCCCGTAGGGGTTGTTCAGCACGGCGCTCAGCACGGCGCACTGGGGCAGCGTCAGCTTGGCGGCGGGCTTGTCGAAGTAGGCCTGCGAGGCGGCCTGGATGCCGTAGGCGCCGCGGCCGAAGTAGATGGTGTTGAGGTAGCCCTCGAGGATCTGCTGCTTGCTCATCGTGCGCTGCAGCTTGAGGGAGAGGAAGGCCTCCTTGATCTTGCGCGTGTAGGTCCTCTGCTGGTTGAGGTAGAGGATCTTCACGTACTGCTGGGTGATCGTGGAGGCGCCCTGCGTCGTCCCGCCCGCCTTCGCATTGCTGAACGCGGCCCGGATGATGCCCTTGGGGTCGATGCCCTTGTCGGTCCAGAACGACCGGTTCTCGGCGTCGACCACGCCCTGCTTCATGCAGTCGGGCATCCGGGCGAACGGGATCGACTCGCGGTTCTGCACCGCGAACTGGCCGATCTTGCTCCTGCCGCCCGCGTAGTAGATGTTCGTCGTCTGCGTCTGGAAGGCCTCGTTGGCCTTCGGGATCGACGTGCGCTGGTAGGCGATGAAGAGGACCACGGCGAGCAGCACGACCAGTCCGAGCGCGGCGACGAGGCCCCACTTGAGGAGCCACAGCAGCCAGCCCTTGACGCCGCGCGGCGCCGGCGCGGCCTTCCCCTTGCGGCCGGTCGTCCTGGCCCGCCCCCCGGCGGGTGCCTTCTTCGGCGGCTGTCGTCGCTTGCCACTGGGGGTCGGAGAACTCACGGGGCAACAGGGTACGGGCCCCACCCCAAAGCGGTCAGATCGTCGTCTACCACACCGCGGCGCGACCTTTCGGCGAACCCGACATGACTCGCCGATGTACCGAGGGTTCGCAATTCGCGGATATATCGCTACGATAGATCGCATGGCACGTCGCGCAGAGACCATCGAGCTGGCAGTCCTCGGACTGCTGCACGAGGGTCCGATGCACGGCTATGAGCTGCGCAAGCGGCTCAACCTCATGCTCGGTTGGGGCCGGGTGCTGTCCTACGGCTCGCTCTACCCCACCTTGAAGAAGATGTTGCGGGCCCACCTCATCGAGGAGGAGACGGCATCGGTCACCCCGGTGACCCGCCGTCCGCGGATCGTCTACAGGGTCACCGAGGCGGGGCATCGGGAGTTCGAGCGCCTGATGTCGGAGGTGGGTCCCACCGCATGGGAGGACGACAACTTCGACATCAGGTTCGCGTTCTTCGGCCGCACCGACATGGAGATCCGGCTGCGCGTCCTCGAAGGCCGTCGCACCCGGCTCCAGGAGCGGTTGGACCGCGTCCAGCGCGAGCTGGCGATGACCCAGGCGGAGGTCGACCGATACGCCGGGGAGCTCCAGCGACACGGCGTCGAGCAGGTCGAGCGAGAGGTGCGGTGGCTCTCCGACCTCATCAATGCCGAGAGGAACCCTGCAAACCCAACCCCAGAAAGCGGCGTCAGCCGCGGGAGCTCCACCAAGAGCGACCCGCACGCATCTTCGCACTAGGAAAGGAGCCCTGATGGGTTCGGTACGTGTAGCAATCGTGGGTGTCGGCAACTGCGCCAGCTCCCTCGTCCAAGGCGTCGAGTACTACCGGAACGCCGACGCGTCCACGACGGTCCCCGGGCTCATGCACGTCACGTTCGGCGACTACCACGTCGGTGACGTGGAGTTCGTCGCCGCGTTCGACGTGGACGACAAGAAGGTCGGCAAGGACCTGTCCGAGGCCATCAACGCCTCGGAGAACAACACCATCAAGATCGCGGACGTTCCGTTCAAGAGCGTCGAGGTCCAGCGCGGCCCGACCCTCGACGGCCTCGGCAAGTACTACAAGCAGACCATCGAGGAGTCGGCGGCCGAGCCGGTCGACGTCGTGAAGGTGCTCAGGGACGCCGAGGTCGACGTCCTCGTCTCCTACCTGCCGGTGGGCTCGGAGGAGGCCGACAAGTTCTACGCGCAGTGCGCGATCGACGCGAAGGTCGCCTTCGTCAACGCCCTCCCGGTCTTCATCGCCTCCGACCCCGAGTGGGCCGCGAAGTTCGAGGCCGCCGGCGTGCCGATCGTCGGTGACGACATCAAGTCGCAGGTCGGTGCCACCATCACGCACCGCGTCATGGCGAAGCTCTTCGAGGACCGCGGCGTCGCGCTGGACCGCACCTACCAGCTCAACGTCGGCGGCAACATGGACTTCAAAAACATGCTCGAGCGCGAGCGCCTCGAGTCCAAGAAGGTCTCCAAGACGCAGGCCGTCACCTCGAACCTGTCCGGCGAGCTGGCCGACAAGATCGACGACAAGAACGTCCACATCGGCCCGTCCGACTACGTCGCGTGGCTCGACGACCGCAAATGGGCCTACGTTCGCCTCGAGGGTCGCGCCTTCGGTGACGTCCCCCTCAACCTGGAGTACAAGCTCGAGGTCTGGGACTCGCCCAACAGCGCCGGCATCATCATCGACGCCGTCCGTGCGGCCAAGATCGCCAAGGACCGCGGCATCGGCGGCCCGATCATCCCCGCGTCGGCGTACCTCATGAAGAGCCCGCCGGTCCAGATCGAGGACACCGAGGGTCGCGCGCTGCTCGAGAAGTTCATCGCCGGCGAGTGACCCCGCTGGTCGAGTAGGCGCGCCAGCGCCGTATCGAGACCCAGAAGGCCCCGTCTCCCCAGGGAGGCGGGGCCTTCGCGCGCTCGAGGGTGGGAGGGTCTCGATGCGCTCGCTGGCGCTCGCTACTCGACCGGCGACCGTCCGACGCTCGCTACTCGACCAACGAGAGTCAGCCGCGAGCCGCCCACCACTCCCGCAGGCGCGCCTCGGCGTCCTCGGGCGTCATCGGGCCCTCGTCGAGGCGCAGGTCCATGAGGAAGCGGTAGGCCTCGCCGACCTCGCGGCCGGGTGCGAGCCCGAGGATCTCCATGATCTGGTTGCCGTCGAGCGCGGGTCGCAGGGAGGCGAGCTCCTCCTCGGCGGCGAGCCGCCCGATCCGCTCCTCCAACGCGTCGTAGGTCCGCCAGAGCCGCTCCGCCTTGCGCCGGTTGCGGGTCGTGCAGTCCGCGCGCGTGAGCACGTGCAGGCGGTCGAGCTCGTCACCGGCATCGCGCACATAGCGACGGACGGCCGAGTCCGTCCACTCGCCGGACCCGTAGCCGTGGAAGCGCAGGTGCAGCTCCACCAGGTGGCTCACCGCGTCGATGTCGGCGTTGGAGAACTTCAGGGCCTGCATCCGCTTGCGGGTGAGCTTGGCGCCCACGACGTCGTGGTGGTGGAACGTCACGGTGCCGTCGTCGACGAAGCGCCGCGTCTTCGGCTTGCCGACGTCGTGCATGAGAGCCGCGAAGCGGGCGACGAAGTCGGGTCCGCCGTCGGGGAGTCGCGGCTCGAGGCCGATCGTCTGCTCCAGCACAGTGAGCGTGTGCTCGTAGACGTCCTTGTGCCGGTGGTGCTCGTCCCGCTCCAGCTGCAGGGCGGGCAGCTCGGGCAGCACCCGGTCGGCGAGGCCGGTGTCGACGAGGAGCCGGAGGCCCCGACGGGGGTACGGCGCCGTGACCAGCTTCACCAGCTCGTCACGGACGCGCTCGGCGCTGATGATCGTGATCCGGTCGGCCATGTCCGTCATCGCGGTGACCACCTCGGGCGCGACGTCGAAGCCGAGCTGCGCGGCGAACCGGGCGGCCCGCATCATGCGGAGCGGGTCGTCGGAGAAGGACGCCTCGGGAGTCCCGGGGGTGCGGAGGATCCGGGTGGCCAGGTCGACGACGCCGCCGTACAGGTCGACGATCTCCCGCCCCGGGAGGCGCACGGCCATCGCGTTAACCGTGAAGTCGCGGCGGACCAGGTCGCCGGCGAGGGAGTCGCCGAAGCTCACGTCGGGCTTGCGGGAGGTGGGGTCATAGCTCTCGGAGCGGTACGTCGTCACCTCGACCTGCCACGGGCCCTTCTGGCAGCCGATGGTGCCGAAGTCGCGTCCGATGTCCCAGGTGGCGTCGCCCCAGCGCTTGAGGATCCGCTCCGTGTCGCCGGGTCGCGCCGAGGTGGTGAAGTCGAGGTCATTGTGCTGACGGCCGAGCATCGCGTCGCGGACCGGTCCGCCGACGAGCGCCAGCTCGTGCCCGGCGGCGGCGAACAGCTCGCCCAGCTCGTCGATGACCGGACCGATGCGGTCCAGCTCCGCGACCACTGAGCGCTGGACGTCGGCGATCGTCAGGGCGGCGGGCTCGGTCTCGGACACGGGGGGTGAGTTTAGGTGCTCGCGCGTGCAGTTGCCCGATCGCGCCGACGCGGCCTGCACAGTCCCGGCGGATATCCTCCCCTCCATGCCTCGACCCCGAGCGGCGCTTCGTCGCGCCCGCGTCACCGTGCTCGCCGCGGTGCTCGGGGGACTCACGATGGTGCTGCTGGGCGTCGCGCCCGCACCCGCTCACGCGGCGCGAACCGACTCCGACGTCGCCCCGCTCACCGTCACGGTCGACACCCTGACGCCGTCCGCGCTGAGACCCCGCGGGAGCGGCGTGGTCACGGTGACGGGAACGGTGACCAACGCCGACGACGCCACCTGGCGCGACGTCAGCCTGTATCCGTTCCGCTCGCTCACCCCGATGACGACGATGACCGAGCTGGCCCAGGCGGCCGAGACCGACGAGACGGCCGAGGTGGGCGAGCGGATCGTCACGGACCGCGTCGCGATCGGCGACCTGCAGCCGGGTCAGACGATCAGCTACACGCTGCTCGTCCCGCGCCAGGACCTGCCGACCGACCCGGGCGTCTACTGGTTCGGCGTGCACGCGCTCGGGTCCGGGCCGGACGGCTACGACAGCGTCGCCGACGGACGTGCCCGCACGTTCCTTCCGGTCGTGTCCGGGCGGACGACGCCGGTCCGCGCGGCCGTGCTCGTGCCGGTGCGCGCGCACGTGACGCGCAACCCGGACGGCTCCGTCGCGGCGCTCGGGAGCTGGCAGCGGCTGCTGTCGGCCACCGGCCGGCTGGGCCGGCTGCGCGAGGCGGCCTCGACCCCCGGGGGTCGGTCGCTCAGCTGGCTGGTGGACCCGGCGGTGCTGGACGCGCTCCAGCAGCTGGCGGCCGGCAACCCCGCGCGCAACCTCGCCCCGACGGCGAAGCCGCCGGCCGGCGCCTCCGACTCGCCGAGCCCCACGCCGACGCCCACACCGTCCGCCGACGCCGACAGCGACGGGGACGGCAACCCGAAGCCGAGCCCCGAGGCGGCGGCCACCGCCGCGGTGGCCTCGGGCTGGCTGGACGCCATGCTCCCGATGCTGAGGGAGTCGGAGGTGCTCGCGCTTCCCTACGGCGACACGGACGAGGCGGCCGCGGCGGTCCATGACCCGAAGCTGTATGCGACCGCGCGGAGCCGTAGCGCCGCGTTCTTCGACGGTCTCGGCATCAACGCCCTCCAGGTCAGCGCGCCGCCACGAGGCGTGACCAGCGCCGCGGCCCTGCAGATGACGGACCCGGCCTCGCCGACGGTGCTCTCCGACACGGCCCTGCCCGAGGAGCTCGCCTGGGGCCAGGACTCGGCGCCGCCTGTCGTGAGCGCCGGGTCGTGGCGGATCGCCGTGTCCTCCTCCGAGGCCGCCAGTGGCGGCCCCGGCCCCGGCGACCCGCTGGCCGACGTACCGCTGCGCCAGCGTGTCCTCGCCGAGGCGGCGGTGCGTGCCCTCGACCCCGCCCAGGCGCCCCTGATCGTCACCCTGCCCGACCGGTGGCGTCCCGCCGACCCGGCCGGGTTCGTCCAGGGCCTCTCCCAGCCGTGGCTGCAGGTCGCCGGGCTGTCGGCCGCGACCGCCGGCCAGGTCGCGCCGCAGATCGACCCGAAGGCGCTGCGCTATCCGTCGAGCTCGGTGCACGACGAGCTCACGGGACGCTCCTTCCTCGCCGCCGAGGCCCTCATCCGGACGGGCCGGAGCCTGCAGCGGGTGCTCACCCGCAACGACACCGTCGCCTCCGAGGTCGTGGACGAGGCGCTGACCACCCTCGGGCACTCGGCGCGCGTGGGCGGCACCAACGACGAGGCGGTGGCCTCACGCGGCTGGATCGAGACCCAGCTGGCCGGCATCAGGGTGCAGGCGCCCTCGGCCGTGACCTTGTCGGGGTCGTCGGGACGGTTCGCCGCGACCGTCGTCAACGGGCTCGACGAGCCCGTGACCGTGGCCATCCACGCGCTGACCGACCCGGGCATCGCGATCTCAGCGCCGAAGTCGGTGCAGGTGGCAGGCTCGGGCCGCGCCACGGTCCTTCTCGACGCCAGCCAGGCACAGGCAGGGGTGCACAACGTGAGTCTCCAGATCGTCGACACGCAGGGTGAGCGCACCGGCGGGTCGGCGTACGTCCCGATCCGCGCCGCTCAGGTCAGCAAGATCATCTGGCTCTTCCTCGCCGTCGGGGGCGCCCTCCTCTTCGGCGCCATCGCGGTCCGGCTCGTCCGCCGGGTCAGGACGGCACGCGCGTGAGCCATCGAGCAGGCCCCCGCGGCGCCCAGAGCGATGCCGACCAGCAGTCGGTCCTGCGCAACAGCGCGGTCATGGCGACCGGCACGCTGGTCTCCCGCGCCTCCGGGTTCGTCCGGTCGGCCCTGCTGGCCGCGGCGCTCGGCAACCTGATCCACGCCGACGTGTTCAACATCGCGAACACGATCCCCAACATGCTCTACATCCTGCTGGCCGGCGGCGTCGTGAACGCGGTCCTGGTGCCGCAGCTGGTCAGGTCGCTGAAGAACGACGCCGACGGGGCCGACGCCTACACCCGACGCGTCATCACCCTCGTCGGCCTGTTCCTCGCGGTCGTGACGGTCGTGCTGATGCTGACCGCGCAGTGGTGGCTGCAGATCTTCGTCGACGACTCGTGGAGCAGAGCGTCGTACGACTCGGCGGTCACCCTCGCGCGCTACTGCCTGCCCCAGGTCTTCTTCTACGGCATGTTCGTGCTCGTCGGACAGGTGCTCAACTCCCGGCGCTACTTCGGCCCGATGATGTGGGCGCCCATCGCCAACAACGTCATCTCGATCGCCGTCCTGGTCGCCTACCTGGCCACCTTCGGCGTCGACGACCCCCACCTCGGCCCGTTCACCAGCGGCCGGGCGCTGTTGATCGGCGTCGGGTCGACCCTCGGCATCGTCGCCCAGCTGGTGGTGCTGGTGCCCTACCTCCGGCTCGCCGGCGTCTCGCTGCGGCCACGCTTCGACTTCCGCGACTCCGGCCTCGGTCACACGCTGCGGCTGGGGGTCTGGACGGTGTTCTTCGTCATCGCCAACCAGATCGCGTACGCCGTCGTAGTGCACCTGGCCTCGACCGGCACGGCCGGGGGCGGCTCGGAGGGCACCGGCTACTCGATCTACTCCCAGACCTTCCTCATCATCATGGTGCCGCACGCCATCATCACCGTCTCGCTGGCGACGGCGATCCTGCCCCGGATGTCCTCGTTCGCCGAGGCCCGCGACCAGCGCGCCCTCGCCCGCACGCTCGCCCCGACGCTGCGGACGGCCCTGGCCGTGATGATCCCGTTCGCGGCCGCCCTCCCCTTGCTCGCCGGCCCCGCGGCGGAGGTGCTCTGGGGATACGGCGCGGCGAAGCCCGAGGTCGACAACTACGTGCCGACGCTGGTCCTGTTCGGGCCCGGCCTCGTCTTCTTCACCGTCCACTACCTCCTCCTGCGCGGCTTCTACGCCCGCGAGGAGAACCGCGTCGTCTTCTACATCCAGTGCGCCGTCGCGTCGACCAACGTCGTCGCCGCGCTCGTCCTCGTCTCGCTGACGTCGGCCCGCCAGACGGCGCCGGCGCTCGCGGTCGCCTACGGGCTCTCGTACGTCGTCGGCTCCGCCGTCTCCTACCTGACCCTGTCGCACCGGGTCGGTGGCCTGAAGACGCGGACGTTGCTGCGCTTCCTCATCCGGCTCGCGGTGGCCGTCGGCGTCTCGACCGGGCTGACCTGGGTCGTCGTCCGGTTGGTCCCGCCGCTGTCGACGTCGTACGGCGTCCTCGGCTCCGCCGCGCAGTGCCTCGTCATCGGCGTGCTCGACGTGACCGTGCTGCTGCTGCTCGCCCGAGCCATGCGGATCACCGAGCTGACCGACGTCATCGACACGGTGACCAGGCGGTTGCGGCGGTAGCCGCCTGCCGGACGTCCTACGATGGCGACGCGGCCAGGTCTGATGTCGTCACCGGGGGGAGGTGCCATGACGAGGAAGCGTCCCGGTGACGTGCTGGCGGGTCGCTATCGCCTCGACGACCTGCTCAGCGAGACGGGCCGCGGTCGCTTCTGGCGCGGCTACGACCAGGTGCTGTCGCGCGCGGTGGCGATCCACGTCATCGACGCCGACGACGAGCGGGCGGCCCGGCTGATGGAGGCGGCTCGCGCGTCCGCCCAGGTCGCTGAGCCACGCCTGCTGCGCGTGCTCGACATCGAGAACGACGGGCGGATCTGCTACGTCGTCAACGAGTGGGGTCAGGGCGTCTCCCTCGACCACCTCGTCGCACGTGAGGGCCCGCTGCTGCCGCGACGAGCCGCCTGGATCGTCGCCGAGGTGGCCGCCGCGCTGGAGACCGCGCACGAGAGGGGCATCGCGCACGGCCGGCTCAACCCCGAGAACGTCCTCATCGACACGACCGGCGCCGTCCGCATCATCGGGTTCGCCGTCGAGGCGGCCCTGTTCGGGCTCGCACCCGACCGGATCGGCACCGACGTCGTCGACCTGGCCGGGCTCCTGCAGTTCGCACTCACCGGGAAGTGGGCCGGCGCCTCGGAGTCCGCGATGCCGCGTGCGCCCCGCGAGCAGCACGGCGCCGAGTATCGCGTGCTGAGGCCACGGCAGATCCGGGCCGGCGTCCCCCGCGTGCTCGACGACCTGGCCGACGAGGTGCTCAACCGCCCGCACGGCCGCCACGCCGGCCCCAACACCGCTCGCGAGCTCCACGAGATCCTGTCGGCGTACGTCGGCGACCGCAACGGCCTCTCCGACGAGCTCGCCGACACGTCCCAGACGGCCGTCGTCGCCCAGCGGCCACCTGCCGCCGCTGGGCTGGCGGGCGGGTCCGCAGCCGGGTCCGCGGCTGGGTCGGCGCCGGCAGCTGGGTCCGCGGCGGGGGCCGCAGCCGACTCGACACCCGACTCGACGTTGGCGGCGGGATTGGCGGCCGGATCGGCGGCCGGGGCCGCAGCCGCGAACGCCACCGGGACCGCTGCGGGGCGCGGTGGTGAGCCCCCAACCGAGCCCACGCCGACCGCGGAGCGCGCGCCGGACCCGGAGCCGGAGGCGACCGTGGCCGGGCTGCCGGTCTTCGACGACACCGAGAGCTCCACCGGGACAGATCGCGCCGAGGGGGCCGCCGACCCGGCGGAGGGGGCTGCGGGCACCGAGTGGCTCACGCCGCGAGAGGACATCCCGGCGCCACCGCCGCCGCTCGAGCCGCCGCCGGAGCGCCCGCTCTTCGCTCCCGATCCTGGTGACGGAAGCCCTGTCCGTCGGGCCCGGCCGTCCGCGACGCCACCGCCGCCTCCGGAGCCGCTGAACGACTCCGCGTCGTTCTGGCCGTTCGACGCGACTCCGGAGGAGCCGCCCGTGCCAGGCCGCCGTTGGCTGCGGCTGGGCCTGGGGCTCGTGCTCCTCGTGCTGCTCGTCCTGGGCGGCATCGTGGTCGCCCAGCTGCAGGGCGACCACGACACGACGCCGTCCGCCGGGTCGTCGGGCTCTCCGAGCGCCAGCGGCTCGGCGACGCCGGCGGCGCATCCGATCAGCGCGCTGACGGTGAAGGACTTCGACCCCTTCGGCAACCCGCCCGCGGAGAACAGCGACCTCGCTCCGCGCGCCGTTGACGGCGACCCGGCCACGACATGGCGGACGTCGACCTACCTGCAGAACCTCGGCCCGGGCGGCATCAAGAGCGGCGTCGGCCTGATCGTCGACCTCCACGCCACCTTCGACGTGAGCCGCGTGCGGATCACCTTCATCCAGCCCGGGACACATGTGTCGATCTACGTCGGGGCGACGGCGCCCACCTCTGGCAGCGCCCTCGGGAAGCCGGCGGTGACCGCGACCGCAGCGCAGACGGCGGTGGTGCCGATCACCCCGGCGGCGCGGGGCCGGTACGTCACCCTCTGGTTCACCTCGCTTCCCCAGGTCACGGGCGGGTTCCGGACCGAGGTGGCCGAGGTCTCGGTCGCCGGGACCCAGGCGTGAGCGAGCGCTCCGACGCGGATCTGATCGCCGCGCACGTCGCAGGCGACGCCGACGCCTTCGCCGAGCTCTTCGCCCGCCATCGCGACCGGCTCTGGGCGGTCGCCCTGCGGACCATGGGCAACGCCGACGACGCCGCCGACGGGCTCCAGGACGGCCTCGTCGCGGCGTACCGCCGTGCCCACACCTTCCGCGGCGACTCCGCCGTCACCACCTGGCTGCACCGGGTCGTCGTCAACGCCTGCCTGGACCGGGTCCGGGCGGCCTCCGTACGCCGCACCTCCCCGCTGCCCGAAAACCATGACGCGGCGCTGCCGCCGCCCGCGGCCGATGCCGTCGACCCGGCCGCCGCCGCCGAGCGCTCCGAGCAACGGCGGCTCGTGCTCGCCGCTCTCGCGCAGCTCCCCGCCGACCAGCGCGCCGCTCTCGTCCTCATCGACATGGAGGCGATGCCCGTCGCTGAGGCCGCCGCGGTGCTCGACGTGCCGGTCGGCACCGTGAAGTCCCGCGCCTCCCGGGGGCGGGCGCGTCTGGCAGTGCTGCTGCGGGCCGCCGGCGTGATCTCGTCGAACGACACGTCGGCCGTCGAGGGGAACCGCGAGCCGCCGCCATCCGTCCCATCGACGGAGCCACCCGCCCGGGCACCTCCTGGGTGACCCCCCCGACTGCCCGAGCGGTGAGTCAGCAACCGAATGCACGCGCCCGACGGGTGACCACGCACCGCCCCTTCGCACTCTCTCGAGGAACCGATGCCCGACACTCCCGACGACGAGCAGGTCCGCCGCCTGCTCGCCGACGCACGCCACGACGAGCCGATGCCGGCCGACGTCGTCGCGCGTCTCGAAGGAGTGCTCGACGACCTCACGGCCGAGCGCCGGGAGGTCACGCCGCTCGCGGGCCGGCGTACATCTGACCCTGACCCCGACTCCCCTGAGCCCAACTCCCCTGGCGCCCTCTCCTCGCCCGGGCCCCTCTCGTCGGCGGCTGACTCGGCTCTCCCCGGCTCGGCCCGGCCTGCCGGGCATCGATCTGCCGCCCGTCGATCTGCTCGAAGCCGGCGCTGGGCGGTGGCGCTCGTCGCGGCGGCGGCCGTCGTGGTCGGCGGGGCCGTCGTGCGCACGCTGGGGCCGGACCACTCCGGCGGCTCGAGCTCAGGCAGCGCGGCGTCTGACTCCTCGGCGATGAAGGAGTCCGGCGGGCAGGTCGCCGGACCCAGCGCCGCTGCGGGCGTCGCGGAGCTGCATCGGGCCACACTCGAGGCCGACGTACGCCGCGCGACGACCGCCCTCCGGTCCGGCCTCATGTCGAGCGCACCGCCGGCAGTGGCCGGCGACGCCGGCTGCGCGCCCGCCGACTGGGGCCCCGGCGAGGCCGTCCCGGCCCGCCTCGATGGGGTCGACGTCATGCTCGTGCTCCGTCCCCCGTCGCACGGGAAGCAGGTCGCCGACGTGCTCGCGTGCGGGTCCGCCGAGGTGCTCGCGTCGGTCACTGTTCCGGCAGGCTGACCGCACGGCTCGCCGACTCCGGAGACGGAACAAACCTCACCTAGGATCGGTTACAGGAACTGCCCCGCAGCGGACGCCGTCACGAGGCGTCTCGGGCGGCGGGGAGCCAACCGAGGAGAGCAATGACCGACCAGACCGAGCCCCGCAACGTCATCATCATCGGGTCCGGACCCGCCGGCTACACGGCGGCGGTGTATGCCGCCCGCGCGTCCCTCGCGCCCCTCGTGTTCGAGGGCTCCGTGACGGCCGGCGGCGCGCTGATGAACACGACCGAGGTGGAGAACTTCCCCGGCTTCCGCGACGGCATCATGGGCCCCGAGCTCATGGAGAACATGCGTGCGCAGGCCGAGCGGTTCGGCGCCGAGCTGGTCGCGGACGACGTCATCGAGGTCGACCTGACCGGTGAGATCAAGAGGGTCGTCACCTACGGGGGCACGTTCTACGCGAAGGCCGTCATCCTCGCGATGGGCTCCGGCTACAAGAAGCTCGGTCTGCCCCACGAGGACACCCTCTCGGGCAAGGGCGTCTCCTGGTGTGCCACCTGCGACGGGTTCTTCTTCCGCGAGCAGCACATCGCCGTCGTGGGCGGCGGAGACTCGGCCGTGGAGGAGGCCACCTTCCTCACCCGCTTCGGCTCGAAGGTCTCCCTCATCGTGCGTCGCGGCGAGCTGCGCGCCTCCAAGATCATGCAGGAGCGTGCCTTCGCCGACCCCAAGCTCGAGATCGAGTGGAACAGCGTCGTGGAGTCCATCAACGGCGCCGACCGGCTCGAGTCGGTCACGCTGAAGGACACCGTGACCGGGGAGACCCGCGACCTGCCCGCGACCGGCCTGTTCATCGCGATCGGGCACGAGCCGCGCTCCGAGCTCGTCGCCGGCCAGGTCGACCTCGACGCGGAGGGCTACGTGCTCACCCACACCGACTCGACCGCGACCAACCTCCGCGGCGTCTTCGCCGCCGGCGACCTGGTCGACCACACCTACCGCCAGGCCGTCACGGCCGCCGGCTCCGGGTGTGCGGCCGCGCTGGACGCCGAGCGCTTCCTCGCCCTCCTCGAGCACGAGCAGGGCGCGACTCACCGGGCCGCTGAGGCCGCCGAGGTCGACGCGGCCTTCGCTCAGGCCTGACCCGGCCGCGAGGCGCCTCGGGAATGTCCGAGGCGCCCCGTAGGTTCCTCCATCAGACGTTTCGTTCACTTTCATACCGAAGGGTGGCCCCTGTGGCTGACAACATCACCGCCGTGACCGACGCCGAGTTCGACAGCACGGTCCTCAAGTCCGACAAGCCCGTCCTCGTGGACTTCTGGGCGGAGTGGTGCGGGCCGTGCAAGCAGGTCGCCCCGATCCTCGACGAGATCGCCGGCGAGCACGGCGACAAGGTGACGTTCGTGAAGATGAACGTCGACGAGAACCCCGTCACCCCGTCGAACTACCGCGTCACCGGCATCCCGACCATCAACGTGTACAAGGGCGGCGAGGTCGTGAAGTCGATCGTCGGCGCCCGCCCGAAGGCCGCGATCCTCAACGAGCTCTCCGAGTTCATCAACGCCTGACGAGACTCCGTCGACTGCCCCAGCACCTCATGGTGCTGGGGCAGTGGTGTCTCTGAGGATCTGCTCCGCGTAGCGTCATGCGGACGGTGGAAGCGGTTGCTCCGTCCGCATGACGTCCCAGGGCCGGGCCGGTGCGTCGTCATGAGCTCCCTGGAGTGCGGGAGCGCAGCGAGCGCAGACCCGCACGGGTCGCCTTGGGCGCGGGGTGCTTGGGTCGTACGACGCCGATGAGCCGCTCCAGCGCCCCCTCGACCTCCTCCCGCCACCGCAGTGCGCTCTTGAGGTCCATCCGCAGGCGCGGCGCGGTCGGGTGTGCGCGGTAGGTCTTGAAGCCGACGCGTGCCAGGAACTGCTCCGGCGCGGCGCACCGGCTCCCGTGGACGCCGCTCATCGGTCCTCGGTCCCCGAAGGCCTCGACCGCACGGATGCCACCTCGCTGGATGAGGTCGCGCGCCATCCCCTGGATGAGGATGCGGCCCAGCCCGCCGCCACGGTGGTCGGGGTGGATCCAGGCGGTCGTCAGCAGCACGGCGTCGGAGGAGACCGGCGCCGTGGGGAAGCTGGCAGCGCCGGGGACGAACGCCTCCGGCGCGTAGATGACGTAGCCGACGGGTTCGTCGTCCACGAGCACCACACGTCCGCACGAGCCCCAGTCACGGAGCACGCCCGACAGCCACGCGTCCTTCTCGTCGGCCTCCTCGCCGTCGCACACCTGCATGCGGCGTACCGGGTCGAGCTCCCAGAACAGGCACGTGCGGCACGGCGCCCGCACCTCTTCGAAGCTGTCCAGCGTCAGCGGGGCGACCCTGCGCGACACGACGCCTCCTGACCTCGCACGGGTGTGACGCGACCATCGGTCAAGACCGGTGTACGCGCCCTGGGCTCATCATCCATGCTAGGAGGATCATGGAAACCCTGCCATCGTCCGGGCCCTCGCGTCATCCGTCAGTCCTCGACCCTTACGTCGACCGGTACGCAGCCCGCACGGCAGGAATGACCGCCTCCGAGATCCGAGCACTCTTCGCTGTGGCGTCGCGCCCCGAGGTGGTCTCGCTCGCCGGCGGGATGCCGAACATCTCGGGGCTGCCCCTCGACGTGGTCGGCGGCGCGATCGCCGAGCTGGTGGCCGCGCAGGGGCCGGTGGCGATGCAGTACGGCTCGGGCCAAGGGTTCCCGGAGCTGCGCGAGCAGATCTGCGCGGTGATGCGGTTGGAGGGCATCCGTGCGGACGCCGACGACCTGGTCGTCACGGTGGGTTCGCAGCAGGCCGTGGACCTGGTCACCCGCGTGTTCTGCGATCCGGGTGACGTCGTCATCTGCGAGGCGCCGTCCTACGTCGGTGCTCTCGGCGTCTTCAAGAGCTATGAGTGCGAGGTCGTGCACGCGGAGATGGACTCCGACGGGCTGGTGCCGCAGGCGCTGCGCGACGCCATCCGCGCCACGAGGGCCGCCGGCAAGACGATCAAGTTCCTCTACACGATCCCGAACTTCCACAATCCCGCCGGCGTGACGCTCTCGCTCGAGCGACGCCACGAGATCGTCGAGATCTGCGCGGCCGAGGGCATCCTCATCCTGGAGGACAACCCGTACGGGCTGCTCGGCTTCGACCACGACCCTCTGCCGGCGATGCGGTCGCTGCAGAGCGACAACATCATCTACCTCGGCTCGTTCTCGAAGACCTTCGCGCCCGGCTTCCGCGTGGGCTGGGCGCTCGCGCCTCACACGGTCCGCGAGAAGCTCGTGCTCGCGCAGGAGAGCGCGACGCTGTGTCCGCCTCAGTTCAGCCAGATGGCGATCTCGGCGTATCTCGCCGCGCACGACTGGCAGGGCCAGATCAAGCAGTTCCGCGAGATGTACCGCGAGCGTCGCGATGCCATGATCGCCGCCCTGACGGACCTCATGCCCGCCTCCGTGCGGTGGAACGTGCCGGACGGTGGCTTCTACGTCTGGCTCACCCTCCCTCCGGGCGTCAACGCCAAGGCGATGCTGCCCCGAGCCGTCACGGCGCGCGTGGCCTACGTGCCCGGGACCGCCTTCTTCGCCGACGGCTTCGGGTCGGCGGCGATGCGGCTGTCCTACTGCTATCCGACGCCCGAGCGGATCCGGGAGGGCGTACGCCGCCTCGCCGGCGTCGTCGAAGCCGAGCTGGAGCTCCTCGACACGTTCGGTGACGCCCGCGAGCTCCGGCTCGGGGCCGGTCTGGACAACCCCGGCACCGACGTGCGCTGAGCCGCCGACCAGACGCAAATGCCCGCCCCCTGCACGCCGACCGGACGCAGATGGTCGCACCGTGCACGCCGACCGGGCGCAACTGCCCGCGCCGTGCGCGTCGACCGGGCGCAGATGGTCGCGACGGGCGCTGGCCCGGGCCACTGTTCGCAGCCTGCGCCGACACGGCTCAGCTGTTCGCGCCCTGCGTGCCGACCCGGGCGCACAGGTTCACGAACCCCCCGCCGACCTGGCCCACACCTCACCCACCCACCCCTGACCGGACGCAGATGCTCGGGTCCCGGCCGGCGCGGCGGCGTCACCAATGAACTGGACCACTTCCAGGTCACAGTCAGTTGACTGTGACCTGACAGTCCAAAACACCTAACGCCCTTGTGCCCAACCCCGGGTCCACGCGGTCCGATGAGGGTGTGCTGCCGAGCAGGCGCAGATGGCTGGCCCCACCGGCCTTGCCGCCGACTCTCCGCCGCTGAGTCGGTTTGTCGACAAACCGATTGAGAGATAAGTCAGTTCAGGCGACATACGGCTGGTCGCGACACACGCGCAAGCAGCCGCCTACCGCCGCCGGGCCGCGCCGTAGGACTCGACAGCACCCGTCCGCCAAGAGCGATGTATGGCTTTATCGACAAAGAAACGAAGCGACAGCCACTTCCCTCAACCGCTCCCGAGCCACCGCGGGCCGGCTTGGCCCCACGTCTCAGTCGGACGGTGTCACGAACAGTCGTCGACGACCCATGCCGACCGACACAGACCGACACAGACCTACGGCGATCGACGGCGATGCACGCCCACCCACACCGGGCCCAAGCCGACCCTACGCCGACCCCACGCCGACCCCACGCGGACCCCGGGGCCGACCCTGGGCCGCGACCCACGACGACCAAAACCGCCGGACGCCGACCGACGCGACCCGCGATCCGCTAGATCGGCCTGTCGCTCCGGTTCCGGGGATCAATCACGTCGACGATCCTGCGCAGATCCTCCAGCGTCGCGAACTCGATGGTGACCTTGCCCTTGCTGCGGCCCAGGTCCACCTTGACGCGCGTCTCGAGACGGTCACCGAGTCGGTCGGAGATCTCCTCCAGCCCAGGAGCGACCGGCTTCGCGCGCGTTGCACGTGGAGCTCGCTTCTCGCCCGTCTCGCCGATCGCGACGATCTCCTCGAGTGCCCGGACGCTGATCCCCTCGGCGACGACCCGCTGCGCGAGCCGGTCCTGCACCTCGGCGTCGTCGACCGCCAGCAGGGACCGTGCGTGACCGGCGGAGAGCACACCGGCAGCCACCCGTCGCTGGACAGCGGGGGAGAGGCGCAGCAGGCGGATCGTGTTGCTGATCTGCGGACGCGAGCGACCGATCCTGGTGGCCAGCTCCTCATGCGTGCACTCGAAGTCCTCCAGCAGCTGCTGGTAGGCCGAGGCCTCCTCGAGCGGGTTGAGCTGTGCGCGGTGGAGGTTCTCGAGCAGCGCATCACGCAGCATCGCTGTGTCGTCGGTCTCGCGGACGATCGCGGGGATCGTCTCGAGCCCTGCCTGCTGCGTCGCGCGCCAACGACGCTCGCCCATGACGAGCTCATAGTCATCATCAGCCCGCTTGCGCACGACGACGGGCTGGAGGAGGCCCACCTGAGTGATGGAGTCGACCAGTTCGGCCATCGCATCCTCGTCGAACACCTGCCGCGGGTTGACGGCGTTGGGTGTGATGCTCGAGACGGGAATCTCAGCGAAATAGGCCCCATTGACGGCCTTCAGAGGCGAATCTTCGATCTGAGAGCCGTTCGCGGGTTCGGTGGACCTCAGGTCCACCCCCTCGCTGTTCGTCGATTCTGGGGCAAAGTCCGGATGACGGACGTCATGGTTGACAGGAGGGGCCGTCGGTATGAGCGATCCGAGGCCTCGTCCGAGCCCCCGCTTCGCGATGGGCTTGTTCATGAGGCGAGCCCCTTCGAGGCGATCTCACGCGCCGCTTCGAGGTAGCTCAGAGCGCCTGGCGAGCCCGGGTCGTAGGTCATCACGGTCTGCCCGTACGACGGCGCCTCCGACACCCGCACGGAGCGCGGGATGTAGGTGCGCAGCACCTGGTCGCCGAAGTGCGACTTGACCTCTTCGGCGACACCGGCGGCCAGCCGCGTGCGCGCGTCGAACATGGTGATGAGGATGGTCGACACCGCGAGATCGGGGTTGAGGTGCGCGCGGACCATGTCCACGGTCTTGAGGAGCTGGCCGAGCCCTTCGAGCGCGTAGTACTCCGCCTGGATCGGGATCAGCAGCTCTGCGCCGGCGACCAGCGCGTTGATGGTCAGGAGGCCGAGCGACGGGGGACAGTCGATGAGCACGTAGTCCCAGCGGTCCTCGCCCGCGGTACTCTCGCCACCCACCCGGGGGTGCGCCCGCAGCGCGCGCTCGAGCCGGCTCTCACGAGCCACGATGCTCACCAGCTCGATCTCCGCACCGGCGAGGTCGATCGTGGCCGGCACGACGTCGAGCCCAGGCAGCTCAGGGGAGGGCACCACCACGTCCTGCAGGGGAGTGCCGTCGACGAGCAGCTCGTAGGTGCCCGGCGTCCCCTGGAAGTGGTCGACGCTCAGCGCGGTGGAGGCGTTGCCCTGCGGGTCCAGATCGATGACGAGCACGCGCTGGCCCAGCTGTGCGAGAGCCGCGGCGATGTTGACCGTGGACGTCGTCTTGCCGACGCCGCCCTTCTGGTTCGCGACCACGAAGATGCGCGTGGAGGCGGGCCGGGGGACTGCGGGCCGACTCTGGGAGCTGAGGCGCGCCAACACGCTGTTCTCGGCGGCGCGCGCGAGGGGAGTCTCGTGGTCAGCCAACGCCGTGGCCTGCTCCGCGAGCTCAGCGGCCGTCTTCACCTGGTACGCCGCACGGCCCGTTTCACGTGAAACATCGCCACTCATCTCGGAGCCTTCCTGTGGAGAACCATCGAGATCCTGTGGAGAATCACGCTCAGAGGCACGGTCTCCAGCGGTGGAAAACCCATCAGCCACCTGCACGCGCTGCTCGCCCTGTGTCACGCGTTCCCCCTACGATCCGGTTGTCGCCGCTTCTTCTTCGTCGACGCCGCCGGCCGCCGAGCAGACGGCAAAGATACCTGCGACGGATCGGCCCAAGCCACTCGCAGACAGACAGTCGTGGTGTCCACCAACCCGACGCCCAACTCGGTGACGACCGGCTCGGCACAGCCGAGGCGAGCCAGCACGGGCGCCGCCTCCTTGACCTCCGCGACCACAGACGACCCCTTCATCGCCACCAGCGCACCGCCAGGCGCGACGAGCGGCATCGACCACGTCAACAGGCGCTCCAACGGCGCCACCGCCCGCGAGGTCACCACATCGAACACCCGGCGGCCATGAAGGTCGTCGGCGCGACCCCGGACGACCTCTACGTTGTCGAGCTCCAGGTCGGCGACGACCTCCTCCAGGAACGTCGTACGCCTCAGGAGCGGCTCCACCAGCGTCACCGTCAGGTCGGCGCGAGCGATCGCCAGCACGACCCCGGGCAGGCCGGCACCCGAGCCGATGTCGGCCACCGACGCCCCGTCAGGTATCGCCTCTGCCAGCACCGCGCAGTTGAGGATGTGTCGATCCCAGAGACGGGGGACCTCACGCGGCCCGATGAGACCGCGGACGACGCCCGCGTCAGCGAGCCACGAGGCGTACCGCTCGGCGAGCACGACTCTCTCAACGGTAAACACCCTCCCCGCAGCCGCCGGGGCATCCGGCGGAGGGGAGGGTGACAGCCCTTCGCGGCTCTCAGTCATCGTGCCCGGAGTTTCACGTGAAACAAGCGCCGCAGGCAGCGCCCGTCGAGAGAGACGGCAAGCACGGACATCTGCACTCCACGAGCCCGCTAGGCGGGCTGAACGACCACGTAGCGGCGGGGCTCCACGCCCTCGGAGGAAGAGGTCAGCCCGGCGGCTGAGACGACGTCGTGGACCACCTTGCGCTCGAACGGCGACATCGGGTCCAACGCCACCGGAGCACCCGACTCCTTGACCTTCGCGACGGTCTCCGATGCCACCTTCTCGAGTGCGGCCCGCTTGTCGGCGCGGAAGCCGGAGATGTCCAGCATCAGACGGGAGCGCTCACCGGTCTCGCGGTAGACAGCAAGGCGCGTGAGCTCCTGCAGTGCGTCGAGCACCTCGCCGTCGCGGCCCACCAGCTGGGAGAGGTCGGCGCCGACGATCGACACGGCGGCGCGGTCGCCCTCCACGTCCATGTCGAGATCGCCGTCGAGGTCCGCGATGTCGAGGAGCTCCTCGAGGTAGTCCGCCGCGATGTCGCCCTCCTGCTCCAGCTGCTTCACGCGATCCTCGTCGTGGGCGCCGGCCGCGTTGGTCTCCTCGGTCATGCGTTGTCGTCCTTCTTCTGCTGGGTGGGGCGGGAAGACTGCTTGCGCTGCTCGCGCGACTGCCGCTTGGGCTGCTGGCGCTGGGAGGGCCGCGTCTCCTCGACGGTCTCGGTCGCCGCCGGAGCCTCGAGCGCGACGGCCCCGCCATGGCGCGCGGCCTTGGCGCGGTCGCGCTCCTCCTTGGCCTTCGCCGCGGGCGTGCCGGGCGCCGGGTTGTTGCGGATGACGTAGAACTGCTGCGCCATGGTCCAGATGTTCGACGTCGTCCAGTAGATCATCAGGCCGATCGGGAACGCGATGCCGCCGACGGCGAAGACGACGGGGAGAACGTAGAGCAGCATCTTCTGCTGCTGGGCGTACGGCCCGCTCATCGCGTCGACCGGCATGTTCTTGCTCATCAGCTGACGCTGCGTGGTGAAGGTCGTCGCCGTCATGGCCACCACCAGGATGATCGCGAGCACCACGACGTTCGTGGTCGTGTGGTGCGTCAGCGACTCGGAGATGTTCGCACCGAAGATCTCGGCGTGCTTGATCTCGTCCACGTCGGCCTGCGTGAGGAAGCCCTTGGGGTTCCCCTTCGCCGCGTTGTTGAGCAGGTGGAACAGCGCCAGGAAGATCGGCATCTGCAGAATCAGCGGCAGGCACGAGGCGAACGGGTTGGTCCCCGTCTCCTTGTAGAGCTTCATCGTCTCCTGCGCGAGACGCTCCCGGTCGTGGCCGTACTTCTTCTGCAGCTCCTTGACCTTCGGCTGGATGAGCTGCATGTTGCGGCTGGACTTGATCTGCTTGACGAACAGCGGGATCAGCATCGCTCGGATCGTGACCGTCAGGCCGATGATGGCGAGCGTCCACGACCAGCCCGAGGAGATACCCGGGACGAGGTCGAAGAGGCGGTGCCAGGCCAGCCAGATCGCCGAGATGGCGTAGTAGAGCGGGGTGCCGATGGTGGTCAGCAGATTGCCCACGGGGTCGGGCTCCTAACGGGGTCAGTGGGTCGTGCGCGTGCGCACGCGAGAGGATCGAGGGGGGACCGGGTCGTAGCCGCCGGCGGCCCAGGGATGACAACGCCCGACGCGGCGCACCGCCAACCAGGTGCCCCGAAGACTGCCATGCACCTGCACCGCCTCCAACGCGTACGCCGAGCAGCTCGGGTGATACCGGCACACCTGACCGTAGAGCGGACTGATCAACAGCCGATACGCCCGGATGAGGCCGATGAGCACGAGCTTCAGTGGATCGATCACGAGGTCACCCGCTCGAGGCAACGAGCCAGGTCCGTGGCGAGTTCCGCATAGCTGGCGTCCGCGGAGGCGGGAAGCGCGCGTACGACGAGCACAGCAGAGCCCGGGAGCCGCGTCTCCGAGCTGGAGAGCTGCTCCCGGGCCAGGTGTCGAAGTCGCCGCTTCACACGGTTGCGGGTCACCGCCGGCCCGACCGCCTTGCTGACCACGAACCCGATGCGCACACCTTCGTCACCTGACGGTGTCTCGAGGTGGACGACCAGGGTCCGGCTTCCGGAGCGGCGCCCACGGCGCACCGCCGACGCGAAGCCCGTGGCGTCGGTGAGCCGATGGGCACGATCCAGCACAGCCGGGCCGACGCCGCGGTCAGCAGAGGCCGGGACGGACTCAGACGGCCAGGTCCTTGCGGCCCTTGCGGCGGCGCGCCGCGAGGATCGCCCGTCCGGCGCGGGTGCGCATGCGCAGGCGGAAGCCGTGCGTCTTCGCGCGACGACGGTTGTTCGGCTGGTACGTACGCTTGCTCACGAGATTTCCTTCGGTGGATCGGCTCTTGGCGTGTCGCCCGGCAACAGTCGGCAGCACCGTGATCCACTGTGCCCCGCCTCGACAAGCGAGGGAGAGGCACCGAGGATCGACCCGGTCGGCTGGCACCGCCCGCCCGCGGTCGAGCCCGAGAGCTCCGGATTCCGTGGACATGCGGCGTCGGTCGACGCACATTTTCTGCTACCGGCGACCGGCCAACGGTACGCGGTGCGAAGTGACAGGGTCAAACTCCCGCAGAGTGTCCCCATAGCCCCCTTGGACGGGACCCTCGGGACGATCGTCACGGCCTGTGGACAACATGTTGCTCCGACCACGCGGCGGGGGTTACGTTCCTCTGGTACCGAGGTTCCCTGCCGTCGCCGTGGACCCTCGGGCGCTTCCGCGGGGGGAGCAGTCGCAAGAGTACTCGGATGCGTCTCTGACCTGCGGAGACGCTCGGGGATCAGCATCGGCGCCGTGTCTCGGTCCGGCTCGGTCCACACCTCGCGAGCCGGGTTCACAGCCTGTGGACAAACTTGTGGAGACCAGCACAGGCACGACTGACCGCGGCCGTCGAACGGGCGTCCGAGACACCTCACAGGGAAGGCTGATCCACGTGGACGACTCGTCAGCGCCGGAGCCCGCAGTGACAGGGGCCTACCGAGGCGCGGAGGACCCCGGTGCGACGGCTCTGGAGGCGGCCTGGACGGCCGTCGTGCTCGGTCTCCAGCCGAGCCAGCAGGCCTGGGTGCGCACGAGCCACCCGGTCGCGATCCACGGAGACACCGCGATCATCGCCGTCCCCAACGACTTCACGCGCAACCGCCTCGAGGGAGCACTGCGCAAGGACCTCGAGGACGCCCTGAGCGGACAGCTCGCGCGCGAGGTCCGCATCGCCGTCACCGTGAATCCCGAGCTCGAGGTCGACGCAGCGCCGCCGTCCATGCCGATGAGCCCGCTGGCCACCGTGACGCCGATGACGCCACCGACGCCGTCCGCCGACGTTGTCGCTTTGCCGTCAAGTCACCAAGTCGATATGTCGACAATGGCCCCGGACCTGCGCTCGAACGGAGCCGACCCACGTCCCAGTGCGCTCGAGACGCGCCTCAACCCGAAGTACACCTTCGAGACCTTCGTCATCGGGTCGTCCAACCGCTTCCCGCACGCCGCGGCCGTCGCCGTGAGCGAGGCGCCGGGCAAGGCCTACAACCCGCTTCTCGTCTACGGCGAGTCCGGCCTCGGCAAGACCCACCTGCTCCACGCGATCGGCCACTACGTCCGCAGCCTCTACAACGGGGCGAAGGTGCGCTACGTGAGCTCGGAGGAGTTCACCAACGAGTTCATCAACGCGATCCGCGACGACCGGCAGGACCGCTTCAAGCGGCGCTACCGCGACGTCGACGTGCTCCTCATCGACGACATCCAGTTCTTGGAGGGCAAGACCCAGACCCAGGAGGAGTTCTTCCACACCTTCAACACCCTTCACAACGCGAACAAGCAGATCGTGCTGACGTCCGACCGCGCGCCGAAGCGGCTCGAGGCCCTCGAGGACCGGCTGCGCAACCGGTTCGAGTGGGGCCTCATCACCGACGTCCAGCCGCCCGACGTCGAGACGCGCATCGCGATCCTGCGCAAGAAGGCCGCGATGGACCGCCTGACCGCGCCGCCGGACGTGCTCGAGTTCATCGCGACCAAGATCCAGACCAACATCCGCGAGCTGGAAGGCGCGCTCATCCGTGTGACCGCCTTTGCGAACCTCAACCGCCAAGAGGTCGACATGACCCTGGCCGAGATCGTCCTGAAGGACCTCATCCCCGAAGGCGGCGAGCCGGAGATCACCGCCGGCCTCATCATCGCCCAGACGGCGGCGTACTTCGGGCTCTCCATCGACGAGCTCACCGGACCCTCCCGCGGCCGCCACCTCGTCATGGCCCGTCAGATCGCCATGTATCTGTGCCGCGAGCTCACCGACCTCTCCCTGCCCAAGATCGGCGCACAATTCGGCAACCGGGACCACACGACGGTGATGTACGCCGAGCGGAAGATCAACCAGCTCCTCGCCGAGCGCCGCGCCGTCTTCAACCAGGTCAGCGAGCTCACCAACCGCGTCAAGCTGCAGGCCCGGCAGACCTGAGGCGTTCCGTCGCCTTCACCGACCTGCTGAGGCCCCACGAGCGCTGCTCGTGGGGCCTCGTGGCGTCCGAGGGGCGTCCTGAGGGTCTCGATACGCCCTCGCCCAGGGGCTCGGGCTACTCGACCAGCGAACACACACGCCCTCGCCCAGGGGCTCGGGCTACTCGACCAGCGAACACACACGCCCTCGCCCAGGGGCTCGGGCTCATCGACCAGCGAACCGAAACCGTCGGTCGAGTAGCGAGCGCCAGCGAGCGTATCGAGACCCACCCACCCCAGCCTCGACCGACGAAACCCAGGCGCGGACGCCAGCCCTGTGTAATTCCACCCCCGAACGCCCCGAATTACACGGGGAGGATCTGAGGACGAGCGGTGTCGTTCATCAACGGCGTCGGCCGCCGCCCACACGGACCCTCGCGTCTCCACGGCAGCCTCCACAGGCGCTGTGAGCGACGATCCCTCCACACGACCAGCCAGGACGCGAGTTCTCCACAGTTTCCACCGACCCTATGACTCCCTCGGAACTACATCCGGCTCGATTGCTCGTGAAAACCCACGACGCCCCTTTCCTGGGGACAACCACCCGACAAGCGAGCTCGGCGACGCCGACGAGCCTGTCGTTCGACCTCACCCGCGCGTGCCGACCACGCGCCGGACATGGCAGGATTCAGGTCCCTACGTCTCAGCCCGCCCCCGCCCGAGCAAGAAGGACCACCCATCGTGAAGTTCCGCGTCGACCGCGACGTGTTCGCGGATGCCGTCGCCTGGGCTGCCCGCAGCCTTCCCGTCCGGCCGAGCACGCCTGTCCTGTCCGGGCTCCTGATCGAGGCGAGCGACGAGGGTCTGGTGCTGTCGACCTTCGACTACGAGACGTCGGCACGCGCCACGCTCTCGGCCGAGGTCTCCGACGAGGGCAAGGCGCTCGTGAGCGGGCGGCTCCTCGCCGACATCGTCCGCAGCCTCCCGGCCAAGCCGGTCGAGCTGACCCTCGACGGTGCCCGCGCCAGCCTCACCTGCGGGTCCGCGCGCTTCAGCCTGCAGACGATGCCGGTCGAGGACTACCCGACGCTGCCGGACATGCCGACCGCCGCGGGCACCGTGAAGAGCGACGTCTTCGCTCACGCGGTCGCTCAGGCCGTCACCGCAGCCGGCCGCGACGACATGCTGCCGGTGCTGACCGGCGTACGGCTCGAGATCGACGGCTCCGCCATCTCGCTCCTGGCCACCGACCGCTTCCGGCTCTCCATCCGTGAGCTCGAGTGGTCGCCCACCACGCCCGACGAGACGCTCGCGGCCCTGGTGCCGGCGAAGGTGCTCGCGGACACCGCCAAGTCGCTGACCAGCGGCAGCGAGGTCACCATCGCGCTGTCGGCCGGCGGCGCGGGCGAGGGCATCATCGGCTTCGAGGGCGCGGCCGCGGGCGGCGTACGGCGCACGACGACCCGTCTCCTCGACGGCGAGTTCCCCAAGGTCCGCAGCCTCTTCCCCAACGAGCACCTCACCAAGGCGCTCGTCGACAAGGCCGCCCTGGTCGAGTCGGTCAAGCGCGTCTCGCTCGTCGCCGAGCGCAACACCGCCGTCCAGCTGAAGTTCTCCGACGGCGTGCTGACCCTCGACGCCGGCTCAGGCGACGAGGCTCAGGCGTCGGAGTCGATCGAGGCCGACATCCAGGGCGAGGACCTCACCACGGGCTTCAACCCGCAGTTCCTCCTCGACGGCCTCACCGCGATCGACCAGGGCACGGTCGAGCTGGCGTTCACCCAGGCCTCGAAGCCGGTCGTGATCAGCGGCTCGGCGCCCGACGCCGACCCGGGGTTCCGCTACCTGCTGATGCCGCGCCGGCTCCTGTCCTGAACCACGCCCCGAGTGGGCACAGGAGCGGTTGAGCGGGCAGGCCGTCGCGGCCTGTCCAGCGTCTAGTCTGGAGCGGGACCACCCGCGAGAGGAGCGCCATGCACATCGGACTCGTCGGCCTCGGCAAGATGGGCGGCAACATGCGCGCTCGTCTGCGCAACGACGGCCACACCGTCATCGGCTACGACCGCAACCAGGATCTCTCCGACTCGACCAGCCTGGCCGACATGGTCGACCAGCTCCGCAAGCAGGGCGACGGACCCACCGTGGTGTGGGTCATGGTGCCCGCCGGCGACCCGACCCACTCGACGATCACCGAGCTCAAGGACCTGCTCACCGAGGGCGACCTGGTGGTCGACGGCGGCAACAGCAAGTACACCGACGACGCGATCAACGCCGCGTCGCTGGCGGAGAAGGGCATCGGCTTCGTCGACTGCGGCGTCTCCGGCGGCGTGTGGGGCCTGCAGAACGGCTACGCGCTGATGTACGGCGGCAAGACGACCGACGCCGAGAAGGTCATGCCCGCGCTCAAGACGCTCAAGCCCGACCACACCGAGGACGGCCTGGTCCACTGCGGCGAGACGCCCGGCGCCGGGCACTTCGCGAAGATGGTCCACAACGGCATCGAGTACGCGATGATGCAGGCCTACGCCGAGGGTTGGGAGCTGCTCGACAAGGTCGACATCGTCCAGAACGTGCCCGAGATCTTCGCCTCCTGGCGCACCGGCACCGTGGTCCGCTCCTGGCTGCTCGACCTGCTGGTCGACCAGCTCCGGGCCGACGAGCACCTGGACAAGATCCGGGGGTACGCCGACGACTCCGGCGAGGGACGCTGGACCGTCCAGGCGGCGATCGACAACGCCGTGCCGATGCCGGCGATCTCGGCGTCGCTGTTCGCCCGCTTCGTCTCCCGCCAGGAGGACGACGTCGCGATGAAGGCCATCGCCGCGATGCGCAACGGGTTCGGCGGCCACGCCGTCATCTCGGAGTCGGAGGCCTGAGCGCCCTGCTGCGCGGGAGAAACCAGCACGGCAGCATCCGCCACGTCCTGTTCGACGCCGACGGCGTCCTCCAGCACCGGCCGGGTGGGTGGGAGACCGCGTTCGAGCAGTGGCTCGGCGTCCGCGCCAGCGACTTCCTCGCCGAGATGTTCGAGGCGGAGAAGCCGGCCATCCGCGGCGAGCGCGACCCGGTCGACATCCTCGCGGAGTTCCTCGACAGCTACGGCGTCGACGCCCCGGCCGAGGAGGTCTTCGAGTCGGTGTGGCACCACATCGAGCCGGTGCCACGCAGCCTCGACCTCGTGCGACGGCTCCGCGCGGCCGGCTACGGCGTCCATCTCGGCACGAACCAGAGCCTGCGGCGGGCGGCATACATGCGCACCGAGCTCGGGTACGACAACCTCTTCGACGTCTCCTGCTACTCGGCCGAGCTGCGGCTGGCCAAGCCCGATCCGGCGTACTTCCGCACGGCGGCGCAGCTGATCGGCACGGACCCGAGCACGGTCGTGTTCGTCGACGACGTCGAGCCCAACGTCGACGGTGCGCGCGAGGCCGGCATGGCCGGAATTCACTGGCATCTGGCCGACGGCCACGACCTGCTCGAGAAGATGTTGGCCGACCACGGAGTCGTCCCCACCTCCGCCTAGAGTTCTCTCACAGGACGTTCGGAGAGGAGGGGTCGTGCACGTCTCGCACCTCACCCTCCACGACTTCCGGTCCTACGACAGCGCCGAGGTGGCCCTCGAGCCGGGCGCGACGGCGTTCGTCGGCCTCAACGGCCAGGGCAAGACCAACCTGGTGGAGGCGATCGACTACCTCTCCCGGCTGCAGTCTCACCGCGTCGCCTCCGACGCGCCCCTCGTGCGCGCGGGCGCCGACCAGGCGGTCGTGCGCGCGGCGGTCGTGAAGGACGGCCGCACCGCCGTCCTCGAGGTCGAGATCAACCCCGGCCGCGCCAACCGTGCCCGCATCAACCGCTCCCCGCTCCCACGCACCCGCGAGCTGGTCGGCCTCGTCCGCACCGTCGTCTTCTCGCCGGAGGACCTCGCCCTGGTCAAGGGGGACCCGAGCGAGCGGCGGCGCTTCCTCGACGACCTCATGGTCCTGCGTACGCCGCGCCTCGCCGGTGCGCGAGCCGACTACGAGCGGGTGCTCAAGCAGCGCAACTCGCTGCTGAAGTCCGGTCGCGCCGCCGGCCGCGGGGGACAGGAATCGCTGCTCTCGACATTGGCGGTGTGGGACGACCAGCTCGCGCGGACCGGCGCGGAGATCCTCGCCGAGCGGCTGGCGCTCACCGAGGCGCTGCGGCCCTACATCGGCAAGGCCTACGAGACGGTGGCCCGCGGCGCGTCTCGCGACGACGCGGAGATCGCCTACCGGCCGTCGTTCGACCTCGAGGGCGCGACCACGCAGGCCGAGCTCGAGAAGGCGATCCACGCCGAGCTCGCCCGTCGGCAGCGCGACGAGCTGGACCGGGCGGTCTCGCTGGTCGGTCCGCACCGCGACGACCTGCTGCTCACCATCGGCGCCGGCGCGCCTGCGCCCGAGGACCCGGAGCGCAGGAGCCACCTCCCGGTGAAGGGGTATGCGTCGCACGGTGAGTCTTGGTCCTTCGCGCTGGCGCTGCGGCTGGCGTCGTACGACCTGCTCCGCGCCGACGGCGACGACCCCATCCTCATCCTCGACGACGTCTTCGCCGAGCTCGACAGCGAGCGCCGCGACCAGCTGGCCACCCTCGTCGCCGACGCCGAGCAGGTGCTCGTCACCGCCGCGGTCGGAGCCGACGTCCCCGAGGTGCTGCGCGGCGTGCGCTACCGCGTTGCGGGCGGGGAGGTGACCCGTGAGGAGTGAGGACGACGCGCCGCGTGAGGCGGAGGGTCAGGCGCCCGACGACGCTCCGCCCGCCGATGGCCTGGAGCTGGCGCGAGCGCTGATGAAGGCCACGGCCGGCGCCTCGACGCGGAAGGTGCGGCGCCGCCGCCCCGACCAGCGCCTGTCCGACGGGGCCACACGGGGCCGCGTCAGCGGCAGCCACCCCGACGACCGCGACCCCCAGCTCCTCGATGCGACCCTCGGCCGATTGGTCGCCGACCACGGCTGGGAGCTCGACCTGCGCGTCCACGGCGTCTTCGGCCGCTGGGGCGAGCTGGTCGGCGCCGAGATCGCCGACCACGCGACACCGGAGTCGTTCGCCGACGGCCGCCTGGTCGTGCGGACCGACTCCACCGCCTGGGCGACCCAGCTGCGCCTGCTGGCACCGACCGTCGTACGCCGTCTCAACGAGGAGCTCGGCCACGGCACGGTCACCGCGATCGAGGTGCTCGGCCCGCACGGGCCGTCGTGGCGGAAGGGTCGACTGTCCTCTCGGGACGGGCGCGGGCCGCGCGACACCTACGGGTGAGACCGAGTCCCGCCGCGTCGTCCCGCCGACGCGGATCCGCGGGCCGAATCTGGCGATCTGCGGGCCGCGCGACCGTACAGGGACCCATCCGGCCCCCTGATCGGGCCGCGCAACGCCGGTTCTGGCACGTCACGGGGCACATTTCATCCACAGACGCCTGCCTCCTGGGGGACGGGAGCGTGGGTTCGGGGCCTCCAGACGGTAATATCGGCGTGTGAGCGAAGCCGACGAGACCGCCGACACGCAGTCCCAGCCGACACAGGAGGCAACTCCCGAGCAGCCCACCTCCTCCACCCCCGTGGGGATGGAGTACGACGCATCGTCGATCCAGGTCCTCGAGGGCCTCGAGGCCGTCCGCAAGCGCCCGGGTATGTACATCGGCTCCACCGGCGTCCGCGGTCTCCACCACCTCATCTGGGAGATCGTCGACAACGCCGTGGACGAGGCGCTGGCCGGCTACTGCGACACCATCCTGGTCACGCTGAACCCCGACGGCTCGGTCAGCGTCGAGGACAACGGCCGCGGCATCCCGACCGACACAGCGCCGGGGCAGGAGCTGCCGGCGGCGACCCTCGCGCTGACGGTCCTGCACGCGGGCGGCAAGTTCGGCGGGGGCGGCTACAAGGTCTCCGGCGGCCTGCACGGCGTCGGCTCGTCGGTGGTGAACGCGCTCTCCACGCATCTGCGGCTCGAGGTCAAGAACCGCGGCTTCCTCTGGGAGCAGGACTTCTCGAGCGGCGTCCCCGACTACCCGCTGCGCCAGGTCCGCCCCCTCGAGGAGGGCGAGCGCACCGGCACGAAGGTGACCTGGTGGGCGTCGGACGACATCTTCGAGACGACTGAGTACAACCTCGAGACGATCTCGACCCGCTTCCGCGAGATGGCGTTCCTCAACAAGGGCCTCAAGATCGTCCTGCGCGACGAGCGGCCCGAGACCGAGGAGATCGCCGAGGCCGTCGCCGACGAGACGTCGGTCGAGAGCGAGGTCGCCTCGGAGGTGCACGCCACCGACGCCGACGGCCACAAGATCCTCGAGCAGATCTTCAAGTACGACAACGGGCTGGCCGACTACGTCGAATACCTGAACAAGCGCAAGACGCCGGTCTCCCCGGTGATCCACTTCGAGGCGGAGACGGACGGCAAGGCGCCCAACCCGATGAGCCTCGAGCTGGCGATGCAGTGGCAGGCGTCGTCGTACAACGAGGCGGTCCACACCTTCGCGAACACGATCAACACCCCCGAGGGCGGCACGCACGAGGAGGGCTTCCGCGCCGCGCTCACCAGCCTGATGAACCGCTGGGGCGAGGAGTGGGGCCTGATCAAGAAGAAGGAGGACCGCCTCACGGGCGACGACATCCGCGAGGGCCTCACCGCGATCATCAGCCTCAAGATCGGCGAGCCGCAGTTCGAGGGCCAGACGAAGGCCAAGCTCGGCAACACCGAGGCGAAGGGCTTCACCCAGTCGGTCGTCAACGACCAGCTCGGCGCCTGGCTGGAGCAGAACCCGGGCGAGGGCAAGGAGGTCATCCGCAAGGCCCAGGCCGCGGCGACCGCCCGCATCGCCGCCCGCAAGGCGCGCGACCTCGCCCGCAACCGCAAGGGCCTGCTCGGCAACGGCGCCCTCCCCGGCAAGCTGGCCGACTGCCAGTCCAACAACCCCGACGAGTGCGAGATCTTCATCGTCGAGGGCGACTCGGCGGGCGGCTCAGCCAAGTCGGGCCGGGACCCGCGCATCCAGGCGATCCTCCCGATCCGCGGCAAGATCCTCAACGTCGAGAAGGCGCGCCTCGACAAGGTGCTCGCCAACCAGGAGGTCCAGTCGATCATCTCGGCGCTGGGCACCGGCGTGCACGACGAGTTCGACATCGCCAAGCTGCGCTACCACAAGATCGTGCTGATGGCCGACGCCGACGTCGACGGCCACCACATCAACACGCTCCTGCTGACGCTGCTGTTCCGCTTCATGCCGCAGCTGATCAAGGAGGGCTACGTCTACATGGCGCAGCCGCCGCTCTACCGGCTGCGGTGGAACAAGCCCCACGAGCACGAGTTCGTCTACTCCGACGCGGAGCGCGACGCGCTCATGCGCGACGGCATCGAGCAGGGCAAGAAGCTGCCGAAGGAGAATCCGGTCCAGCGCTACAAGGGTCTGGGCGAGATGAACGCCGACGAGCTGTGGGAGACCACGATGGACCCGTCGCAGCGCCTGATGCTCCAGGTCACGCTCGACGACGCGGCGCACGCCGACGAGATCTTCTCGATCCTCATGGGTGAGGACGTCGACCAGCGCCGCTCCTTCATCCAGCGCAACGCGAAGGATGTCCGCTTCTTGGACATCTAGCCCGCGGGTGAGCACGCAAACGGACCGCAGCGAGGACCCGCTTGCGTCGGCTCACCACCCAGAGATCAGCTGACGACCGCATGACCACAGCGAGCGAGTAGAAGCGTATGACTGAGACTCCCACCGAGGGCGGCCCCGGCGGCCGCGTCGAGCCCATCGAGCTGCAGACCTCGATGCAGCGCTCCTACATCGACTACGCGATGGCGGTCATCGTCGGCCGTGCGCTGCCCGACGTCCGTGACGGGCTCAAGCCGGTGCACCGCCGCGTGCTCTACGCGATGTACGACGGGGGCTACCGCCCCGACCGCGGCTTCTCGAAGTGCTCGCGCGTGGTCGGCGACGTCATGGGTCAGTACCACCCGCACGGCGACTCGGCGATCTACGACACCCTCGTGCGCCTCGCCCAGCCATGGGTGATGCGCAACCCGCTCATCAACGGGCAGGGCAACTTCGGCTCGCCGGGCAACGACCCCGCCGCGGCCATGCGATACACCGAGTGCCGGATGGCGCCGCTCGCCATGGAGATGGTGCGCGACATCGACGAGGACACCGTCGACTTCCAGCCCAACTACGACGGCCGCTCGCAGGAGCCGACGATCCTGCCGGCGCGGTTCCCGAACCTGCTGGTCAACGGCTCGGCCGGCATCGCGGTCGGCATGGCGACCAACATCCCGCCGCACAACCTGCGTGAGGTCGCCGAGGGCGCCAAGTGGGCGCTCGAGCACCCCGACGCCACCCGCGAGGAGCTGCAGGACGCGCTCATCGAGCGGATCAAGGGTCCCGACTTCCCCAACGGCGCGCTGATCGTGGGCCGCAGTGGCATCGAGCAGGCCTACCGGACCGGCCGGGGCTCGATCACCCAGCGCGCGGTCATCGAGGTGGACGAGGACAACCGGGGCCGCACGTGCCTGGTCGTCACCGAGCTGCCCTACATGGTCAACCCGGACAACCTGGCGCTGAAGATCGCCGAGCTGGCCGACTCCGGCCGGGTCCAGGGCATCGCCGACGTGCGCGACGACACCTCGTCGCGCACCGGTCAGCGCCTGGTCGTCGTGCTCAAGCGCGACGCGGTCGCCCGGGTCGTGCTCAACAACCTGCTGAAGCACACCGAGCTGCAGACCAACTTCAGCGCCAACATGCTGGCGCTGGTCGACGGGGTGCCGCGGACCCTGTCGATCGACCAGTTCATCTCCAACTGGGTGGCCCACCAGCTCGACGTCATCCGGCGCCGGACCGAGTTCCGCCTGCGCAAGGCCGAGGAGCGCGCCCACATCCTGCGCGGTCTCGTCAAGGCCCTCGACATGCTCGACGAGGTCATCGCGCTCATCCGGCGTTCGCCGGAGGTCGACGACGCCCGGCGCGGCCTCATCGAGCTCCTCGACATCGACGAGCTGCAGGCCAACGCGATCCTCGACATGCAGCTGCGCCGCCTGGCCGCCCTCGAGCGCCAGCGCATCATCGACCAGCTGGCCGAGATCGAGATCGAGATCGCCGACCTCAAGGACATCCTCGCCAACGTCGGGCGCCAGCGCTCGATCATCGCCGAGGAGCTCGACGACATCGTGGAGCGGTTCGGCGACGACCGGCGCAGCCAGTTCATCGCCGCCGACGGGGACCTCTCCATGGAAGACCTCATCCCCGACGAGGAGCTGGTCGTCTCGATCACGCGGGGTGGCTACGCCAAGCGGACCCGCGCGGATCAATACCGCTCGCAGAAGCGCGGCGGCAAGGGCGTGCGTGGCGCGACGCTGCGCGGTGACGACGTGGTGGAGCACTTCATCGCGACGACCAACCACCACTGGCTGCTGTTCTTCACGACGGCCGGCCGGGTCTACCGCACGAAGGCCTACAACCTCCCCGAGGCCGCACGTGACGCCAAGGGCGGTCACGTCGCGGGGCTGCTCTCGTTCCAGCCCGACGAGTCGATCGCCCAGGTGCTGGCGATCCGCGACTACGAGCAGGCGCCGTACCTCGTCCTGGCCACCAGGGCCGGCCTGGTGAAGAAGACGCGGCTCGCCGATTACAACTCGCCGCGTCAGGCCGGCGTCATTGCGATCAACTTCCGGGAGGACGACGACGAGCTCGTCGGCGCCGAGCTGGTCAACCCCGACGACCACATCCTGCTGGTCTCCCGCAAGGGCCAGGCTGTCCGGTTCGTGGCGGATGACGACCAGCTTCGGCCGATGGGCCGGGCGACCTCGGGCGTCACCGGCATGAAGTTCCGCGAGGGCGACTCGGTGCTCTCGATGTCGATCATCCGGGCGGCCGATGTGGCGCACGAGGAGTCCGACGAGGACGTGCAGTACGTCTTCACCATCACCGACGGCGGGTTCGCCAAGCGGTCGAGGATCTCGGAGTATCGGATCACCAACCGTGGTGGGCTCGGGGTGCGCGCGATGCAGCTGACGGACGAGAAGCGTGGCAACCTTGTGGGCGCGTTCATCGTCAAGGACGGCGACGAGATCCTGTCGATCACCACGAACGGTCAGGTCGTCCGCTCACCCATCGACGAGGACTTCCCGGCCAAGGGGCGTTCGACCATGGGCGTGAAGTTCGTCTCGCCAAAGAACGGTGACTCGGTCGCAGTGGTGGCCCGCTCGGTCGAGGCTCGTGAGGACGAGCTCGAGGAGGAGCTGGCCGCCGCAGCGGCCGACGGTCCGCTCGAGCCGGGCTCCGCGCCTGAGGCGAATGTGGACGCAGATGCAACAATCGAAGCGGCCGACGCCGCTGGTGCGGCTGAGATAGCCGACGACACGGAGGAGTAAGGATGTCTGAGCGTCCCGGCGAGCGCACCGCCACTCGGGTGGGCGGTCATCCCGCGCCGCAGCGCAACGACGACACAGCCGCGCGTCCCGGCTTCGCTCAGCAGCTCAAGGAGCGGCTGAGCGCAGCGGCGGACGAGTTCCGCGCCCAGCAGAACGGGGGGCAAAGCCCGATGCAGCAGCAGAAGCAGCGTCAGGGTGCCGCCCGCACCCCCCGGCGGGCCCGCCTGCGGCTCACCCGCATCGACCCGTGGTCGGTGATGAAGACGGCCTTCCTGCTGTCCATCGCATTGGGCGTCGTGACCATCGTGTCGGTCTTCATCGTCTGGTCGGTGCTCGGCGCCGCTGGCGTGTGGGACTCGATCAACAAGACCGTCCAGGACATCGTGGGTGACACCTCGACGTTCGACATCACGAACTACATCGGCATGTCACGGGTGATGGGCTTCACGATGATCGTCTCGGTCATCGACGTGATCCTCATGACGGCCGTGGGCACGCTCGGTGCGTTCCTCTACAACATGGCGGCAGCGCTGCTGGGCGGCATCGACGTCACGCTGACCGAGGACCGCTGACCCCGGCGTCATTTTGGCGGCGGATCGGCGACTCGGGTAATGTCTGCCCTCGGCCGTCGGGGCTTCCACCCGGCAGCCACCCGGGCCTATAGCTCAGACGGTTAGAGCACCACACTGATAATGTGGGGGTCGGAGGTTCAAGTCCTCCTAGGCCCACGGACAGCCCCGGACGCGACAGCGGACCGGGGCTTTTCACAAGGAGACCGACAGTGAAGAAGCTGATCCTCATCGCACTCGCGGCCGGCGCAGCCGTGCTCGCCAAGAAGCAGCTCGACAAGAGCAACGCCGAGCGTGCGCAGTGGGCACAGGCGACCGACACCGTCACTCCGACCCACAAGGCCTGACCGCTGGTCAGACCCTCCGGGGCGTTGGCGCAATTGGTAGCGCACCTGCTTTGCAAGCAGGGGGTTAGGGGTTCGAGTCCCCTACGCTCCACCGACTGGAACCGCAGGGTGACCTGCGGTTTCTGTGTTTTCTGGGGTCGCTCCCATGCTTGACTCGGGACGGTCCGCTGCCCGGATCGCCGCTGGCCATTCCCTGCGTCTCCGCGGCGCGACTCGCCCGTCCTGCTCGGCGTGTCGGGCGATTTCGGCGCAGTGAATGGCCCGGCCCCTTGGCGTCGATGTTGCGCGAGGCCTGGCGTCGTAGGCAGGCTCGTCAGCGGCCCAGCGTCACGCCTTTCACCTCGGCGACCGATAGGTCTCCGGCCTCGTATTGGACGAGATGGCGTGGGGGCAGATTCAGGAACCGCAGCTTCCCGAACCCAGCTTGGCAAGGCCGTTGAGGTCACCAGCACCATAAGTCAGTTGGCCGTGGTTGGAGGAATACATCAACTGAGCCGGGTCCTCGACATGCCCAAGGCCGAGCACATGTCCAAGCTCGTGCATGACGACGGCCTGTTCGGCGGCCGTGTTGTGCTCGGCGCTTTGCCGCGCGAACCAGTCTTGCTTCAACGCAATCGCACCGGTGGCGTAGTGCGGCATCATCATGCCGTTGATCTTCAGCGTCGTGCTGCCGCCTAGCCCGACGGCGTCGCTGGTTGCCTTCTCGCTGTTGAACTGTTGAAGGAAGGCGATGAGGACCGGCCCCGCCTTGGTGCCTCGCTGTCGGCTCTCCCAGCTGTCCTCACTAATGCCGTCATAGTCGAACCTCAGCCCGGACGCCTCCTGGGCGGCGTTGATCGCCGGCATGATGAAGGCCAGGGAGTCCGGCGGAGCGCCTGCCGGGTTGATGACGTAGTGGATCGGCTTGCACGGGTCGTAAGTCACAGGGTCACCTGCGACGTCGGTCTCGAGGATCTTGTAGGCGCGCGACGTCTGTTGGGGAACGACGACCGGACGAAGCCGGCCGGGGCCGCCGATCCCGAGGCTCTGGGTAAGTGGCACCAGCGGCCCCTTGCCGAGGCGAGCCGCCGCGGCAACGAGCACGAGTATCACAAGCACCGTGATGACCGCCGCGATCCCCGGCAGTCGCCGATGCCGCCGGGTCCCCACCCCCGGATACCGCGCGGTAGACGGTCGGGCCCCAGCTCCGCCGCGCGTGACACCCGTCCAACGCGCTCCGTCATGGAACCTCTCGCCATCGCCGCGGGGGTCGGGGTGCCAACCTCGTGTCAACGTCATCGTGGCCTCCCTGGAAGGCCCGCCCGCTGCGGGTTACTCACAGCTTGTTGCTCAGGTCCGCGTACGTGCCGATGCCGAGCGCCGGCAGCAGCAGGAAAGGCACGATCACCACGATGATCACGAAGACCATGAGACCTAGCCAGGGGCGTCCCTTCCAGGCATGCAGAACGCCTCCACCAAGAACAGCGCCCGGCACGACGAACGGCAGCGACTCCTGCAGCGCATAGACGCACCAGACGACGGCTGCTCCGTAGAGCACAAGTCCGGTTACGCGGATCCAGATCGCGCGGGCGAATGCCCGGCCCCGCGACGAGCTCCGCTGGTGTCGTGCCACATCGTTCATCGAAAGGTGACAGGCCAGGCAGCCCGACGAGTTCGCCGCGACCTCACCCCGGCACAGCGGACACACGAGACTCTGCATTCAAGACACCTTCCTCCGAGCCGTCGACGGAAGGTTAAAGACCTAGGAGGGGCGAGCGCAGGCGATTCGTCAAGCCGGGGCCGACCCCGCTCACCTGACGACGTCCGACGCCAGAGTCCGGGGGCTGATGCCTGCAACGTGCACGCGCTCCGAGGACGTCACGGCCAGCGAAAAGCGCTCGCGGGTCGCTCACGCTGGGGGGCCATCGGCTTCCGGGCACAGTGACTCACCCCGCCGCGAGACTCGCAGCCTGGACGAACTCCATCGGCATGGCATGTTCGAGCCGCCACGTGATCGCGATGGGGCGCTCGCCGGCATGAGATTGATGCTGAGCCGGCCCGAGGAACAAATAGGGCGCGGTGCCCAGGTCGTCCTTCTCTTGCTCGCGCACGAAGAGCATCACGGTGCTGGTGCCGTTGATGTACCGCTGACCGGTCGGGGAGGCGGTCGTTGTCGTCGACTGCGATTCCCAGTGGAACAGCGTGGGGCTGATCGGGTAGTCGCGGTACATGGTGGTCGGCGAGAAGGCCGCTTCGGACTTCTTGATCGTGATGAAGAAGGCGTCGATGTTGGTGTCCGGCGCGTAGGCGACGCCCTGCATCATGCTCGTCGGCCTCCGCTCCAGCGAGGCGTAGCCGATCGCCGCGAGGATCTCCTCGCGCTGATAGCGGGCGTGGACGCGCAAGGGCACCGACGCAAGCGAGCCTCCAAGCGCGATCGATCGCTGTCGGGCGGCATCGAACGAGAAGTCCACGATGCCGCTGAGCTCGGCGCGAGCGGCGTGCTCGGCGCGCAACGCGGACCATCCGGCGTCATACGAGTCGTGGCCGCCGCCGTCAGGCCACAGAGAGAAGAACAGCATCTGGGTCAGCCGCTGCTCCACCGGCGACAAGTCGTCGTAGGACCGGTCCCCGGAGAGCATCGATATGTAGGCGGCGGCGCGTCGCTCGTCGTCGACGTGAGCGACCGCGCGGTTCCGCTTGAGCAGTTGGCTCTCTCGGGCGGAGCCGGTGCGCGTGGGGAGCCCTGCATCGCGGCGCAGACGGGTCCAGGAGCGATCACCTCGCACGACATCCGAGAGTTCGAGCGCAGCCTCACGTAGGAAGGTAGGCAGCTCCATGTCGCCGTATGCGCGAAGCTCGGCGACGATCTGCGACCAGCGCGACGCGACCTGGGAGCGGATGTTGTCGAGGACGACGGCCTGCGCATGCTCGTCCATCACGATCTGGCTGCCAGAGGGTAGGAACGGGAAACCGCGCTTGATCTCCCGCTCCACGCCGGCCCGGGTGAGTCCCGTCAGTGCACGCAGCTTGAGGTCCCAGCGGAACTTCTTGTGCTGGAGCCCGACGAAGTCCAGAACCGTCAGCACTGCCTTGTCGTGGGTGCGACGAAGCCCGCGCCCGAGCTGTTGCAGGAAGATCGTCGCGCTTTCCGTCGGGCGCAGGAAGAGCACCGTGTCGACCGACGGAACGTCGAGGCCCTCGTTGAACACGTCGACGGTGAAGACGATGTTGACCCGTCGCTCTCGAAGGTCGGCGATGATCTGGGCGCGTTCCGCGGATGGGGTCTGACCGGTCACAGTGCGAGCACGAAGGCCGGCGTCGTTGAAGATGCGCGTCATGTAATCGGCGTGGGCTACGTCGACGCAGAACCCCAGCGCCCGCATGGCACCGGGGTCGAGCACCTTGTCGGCCAGTTCGCGCAGGATGATCCGGGCGCGGGCGTCGTCAGCCGTGTAGAGATTCGAGAGCTCGGCGCCGTCGTAGCGTCCGGAGGTCCAGCTCAGGCGGCTCAGATCGGTGTTGTCGCCGACCGCGAAGTAGTGAAAGGGGCAGAGCAGGTCTGCACCCAGTGCGTCCCACAGCCGCAGTTCGGTCGCGATCCGGCCGTCGAAGAAGGCATCGCGCACATTGACCCCGTCCGCACGCTCTGGGGTGGCGGTCAGCCCCAGCAGTTCACGTGGCTGGAGGTGATCAAGGAGTCGGCGATAGCTGCTGGCCGCCGCGTGATGGAACTCGTCGATCACGACCACGTCGAAGGCGTCGGGCGGGATCTCGTCAACACCATAAGACGACAAGGACTGGACGCTCGCGAAGACGTGTTCCCAGCGTTCCGGCCGGGTGCCGTCGACGTACAGCTCGCCGAACGAAGCGTCGTTCAGCACTTCGCGGTAGGTGCGCAACGACTGCCGCAGGATCTCCTGGCGATGGGCGACGAAGAGCAGCCGCGGCCGCGCTCCGGTCGCTTCGTCGCAGAGCCGGCGGTAGTCGAGAGCGGCGACGACCGTCTTCCCGGTGCCGGTGGCAGCCACCACCAGGTTGCGGCGTCGACCGTGGACGACCCGCTCGGCGTCGAGGGCGTCCAGCATCTCCTGCTGATAGGGGTAGGGCCGGACCTCGAGCCCCGACAAAGAGACCGTCACGCGGTCGACGGACAGCCGCCCGCTGGCCTCAGCGAGGGCGTCATCGAGCCGGTCGCCGTCACGGTCCGGGTCGTAGAGCTCGTAACTGCTGTCGTTCCAGTACGTGTCGAACGTGGCGGCGAACTTCGCTAACAGCGACGGCGTGCCCACTCGGGACAGCCTGACGTTCCACTCGACTCCATCGAGCAGCGCCGCCTTCGACAGATTCGAGGAGCCGACGTACGCCGTGTCGAACCCGCTGGCCCGACCGAACATCCACGCCTTGGCGTGCAGTCGGGTGCGCTGGGCGTCGTATTGAACCTTGACTTCGGCCCCGAACTCCCGGACGAGGCGGTCGAGGGCTCGACGCTCGGTGGCGCCCACATACGTCGTGGTGATGACGCGCAACGGCGCTCGGCGGGTTCTGAGGCGGCGAAGCTCGGGTTCGAGCAGACGCAGGCCGTGCCACTTCACGAAGGCGCACAGCAGGTCGACCTCGTCGGCGGTGTCCATCTCGGCGCGAAGCTCCCCGCCGAGGTTGGGCTCACCGTGGGCGTTGGTCAGTAATGCAGCATCAGCCAGCGGCGTGCTCGGACGAGTGTCTCCGTAGCTCGGAGCACCCGGGCCGACCGGCGGCGCGATGCGCAGCAACTGGCTGGCGGGCGACTCGAGTGCTTCCGTCGGCTCCCCGAGCTCGACCAGCAGGCGGTTGACCAGGGCAAGCCGCTTGTCGTGATCTCGCACGTCGCGAAGGCGACGCTGAGCGATCTCGTACACATGTCGAGCGAGCACGTGCGGAGCGTCGGCAGAGTCGACCTCACCCAGTTCGACGTGCTCGGCGTTGGTGAGTGCAGCGCGGAGCTCGGACGTCACGAGCGACTCGTACAGTCCAGCGGCGAGCGGCTCATGGGTCACGGAGGACAGCTTGGCGTAAAGAAGCGGAGTCGCGGGACATGTCTGCGGATCCCATGGCGAGGAAGCTTGACGACCGGGCTCAGGAGGCGAGACCTGTGGGCGCGGGCCGGCTCGCTATGGCTCGTTCGGACATCGAAACCGCGACTCGCGCGGTGGGGGACTGCCTCCTGGGGAACCCGGCGGCGCAACGCCCAGATGCTGCCCCACACCGCCCAGAGTGACGCGGCCGGCGGTCGATGTGCGACGAGACTTGCTCGCGGTCACGGACTCGATGGGCAAGGACGGCACGTCGAGTGAGCAAGCAGGACTGCGAGAGGAGAGGATGGTCCCCGTGTGGACTGGAAAGCTCGGTGGGCAGCAGGTCGTCGGTAGTGAGGTCCTGCGGAGCTATTGGACGCTGGCAGCCGAGCGTCAGCGTGTTTATCACGCTCGCTTGCAGGGCCAGCCTGGACCTTGGACCGAGGATCGCGTCGTCGCTCAGTATCGATTCACGAACGCCTACCGTGCTGCTGATCGGGTCTCGCAGGACCTGATACGCGTGGCCTATTCGGGCTCGCAAGATCCGCAAGACATTCTCTTCCGGATCTTGCTGTTCCGCTTCTTCAACAAGCCCGAAACCTGGGCTGCGTTGGAGGAGAACCGTGGGGGCCTTCACCTAGCGGATTTCGATGTCGAGGCGTATGCGCGCGTTCTTGATGACCGTCTCGAACGTGGAGAGCGGGTGTACTCGGCTGCCTACATCGTTCCTCCGCCTCCGTTCGGCGAACGACGCAAACACCGCAACCACCTCCGGCTAATCGAACACATGATGGGCAGCAGTCTGGAGCGTGATCTCGCGAGCGCATCATCCCTCGAGACGGTATTCTCCCACCTGATCTCATATCCCTCACTCGGCCCTTTTCTTGCCTTCCAGTTGACGATCGATCTCAACTATTCGACGTTGATTGACTTCGACGAGAACGACTTCGTCGTGGCTGGACCGGGCGCGCTCAGCGGTCTCGCGAAATGCTTCCCCGGCGCCGCCCGCCAGATCGATCCGGCTGACCTGATCCGCATGATGGTTGAGACGCAAGACGAGCAACTCGACTTCTATGGAATCGACTTCAAGGACCTGTTCGGCCGGCCATTGAAGCTCATCGACTGTCAGAACCTGTTCTGCGAGACCGACAAGTACGCCCGAGTCGTGCATCCAGACCGTCGCGGGACCGGGAATCGCACTCGGATCAAGCAGCAGTTCGCTCCGCGCGGCCCTCTAGCGTCTCCGTTCTTTCCGCCGAAATGGGGTCTCACCCCAGGCGCGCCTGCGAACAGAGAGAAGCCGGTGCGAGCAGGTTAGTTCTCGACCAGGCCGAGTCGGGTTAGCTCAGCGATCACGAAGTGATGGGTCTCATGCTCCGTCAACGCGGGGACCCGGACGATGTTCGACGGGCTCTGATCCGCGATGGTCTGGTATCCCAGCGCGACGCCGTCGACGTTGTTGCTGTCGGCTTCGTAGGTGTGCAGGAAGAGGAACACGGCGTCGGCTTGGATAGGTGCCCAGATCGCTTCGATGAGGTCTCGAAACGTGTGCTCGTCGATCCCGAGATCACGATCGCCGCGTCCGTACCAGCCGTAGGCCAGCGTCGACCACCACCAGCGATCGAGAACCAGAGCCTCGCTTCGGCTCTTCTCTACGAGTGTGTGCATCGACTCGCGGTGGCAGGCGAGGTGGGTCAGCTGCCGTGCGAGAGGATCAGTCGGTGTTGTGCTGCCGTCCTCAAGCACCGCGTAGATCGCGGCTGTAAACTCGGTGAAGCCGGACGGCATGTGTGCGAACGTGGTGTGGGCTGGGTCGATCACCTGCTTCATCCGGTCCAGTTGGGTGGACTTTCCGGCCTTGTCCAGGCCCTCGAACACGACCACGCTGCCTGGAGCCAGCGCCAGCTGGCGCGATGACAGGTACGACGACATGACAGATCCATCCTTGGGTTCAGCTGCTCGGAGGCGTGAAAGTAAGGGTCCTGGCTTCTAGATCAGCGTGGAGGTGGCCTCCGCGGTGAGCGCGCAGTTCGCGGAAGGCTCGGTATCCGGCGAGGATCGCGTACTCCCAGTCTGAGGACGATCGCTGCGCCACTTCTAGATGGCTGGTCATCCGTTGGCATGCCTTGATGAGGTCTGCGGGGATGCGATCGCTGCTAGCGAAGAGGCTGTGCTCAGTGGCGACCGAGAAGATGTAGGCGGTGAGGCCCTCCTCGAGGGCAGCCGAGCGGCCCCCGTCCTGGATGCGGTCGATGTCTCGGTCGCCCCTGCGCTTCACGCCAAGAAGCCGCCGAAGCGTCGGGGACCAACCGAGAACCGCCATGTGCCCCAGATGCAAGGCGTCGTGGTAGCGGTAGTCGTCGCTTTCGTCTCGGTTGTCATCGAGGGGATCGCCGACTGTGTCGGTGCCCCGGTAGATGCGTACGACCGGGACGGGGTTCCTCCCACGGTCGGGCTCGACGGTTTCGGTGAAGGTGATGTCGAGTTGCCGCGGAAACTGTTCGCTGGCCGGTCGGTCATCGTCGAAAAGACGATGCGCAGGCGGGTCAGCTGGACGCTTGAATCGCTGTTCGATCTTGTGGAGATTCTCCGAGAGAACCTGACCGAGATCGAGATCGCAACGCCGTGCCAACGCCGCGGCGTACCAGAACAGGTCGCCGAGCTCCTCGCGGACTTCGTCGCGAAAGGCGCGGTAGCCAACCGTGTCACGCTGGCGCTTCTTGTACTCGGCCGCCAAATTGCCGACCTCTCCGGCGAGCCCGAGCAGCGCAAGAGTGAGGTCGTCCTCGGGCAGCACGTCGCTGGCGCCCGACCGACGCTGGTACTCCGCGATATCCATGACTTCCCCTCTACTTCGCTGAGTACGCGATGACAACCGCGGCTTGGACTGCATTGGCAACCAGGTACTCCAATGGGAGCCAGCCGTACCCCGATGCGCCCCACGCCTCGGACCAGCTGTTGCGAATCAGAAAACGCCTGCGCTCAATGGGGTCGGTAACAGCGCCGACGACCAGAACAGCGTGGTAGTCACCGGCAGGGCTTCGGATATCGGGAACCTGAATTGAGCCGTCCGGGGCTGGATTCTGGAATTCATGGGTCACCTCGACGACCAGGAGAACAGGGTGTCCCGCGGCGAGGGCATCCTCGATCTGATCTTCAACCCCGTCGTGTGCGGGCTCGAAGACATACGTCGCGGCCTGCTGCCATGGAGGAGCACCCACCGACGCGGGCGGGTCCTCCGTGCCGTATCCCAAACTCGGGTTCCACGGCCACTGGCTCAGCGGCGGTTGCCCCGAGTGCGCCACCGCCTCGGCAGCGTCATCGAGCGCCATGCCGTCGGGGTAGGTCTTGCCGCGTTGTGCACAGTGCCACCAGATCGCCTCCGGCGCCATGGCGGTGTCCACTGTAAAGCTCGAGCACTCGAGCGCATCGTGAGCCAAGCTGAGCGCGAACGGCACGCACAGAGGGCGCGGACCCTGGTTCATCAGCGGGCTGGAGATCTGCGCGCGGAGATCGACGTCAAGGCGCGAGGCGCCCGCCGGCGCCGTCGACACGGCTGGATCACTCATCGCCGGCCCCGCCGGCGTCATCGATGCCAGCTTCTTCGGCAACTCGAAGATAATGCTTGCGCTGGGCGGCGGCCGGGGACGGCGCGATGGTTACGTCGATCTCGTACGTCTCAGCCACGGACGCGGTCGGGTCATAGGCGGAGCTGTACACGAGGCTGTAGCTGTCACGACCCTCACCCGCGGAGCGCAGCGCGATCACGCGAGTCCCCGTTCCGCCGGCACGCAGATCGGCGGGAGTTGGGGCTCCCGCAGAGGTCTCTCCGTCGGGGCTCCGTGGCCCGGCGTCAATCGCACCACCCAGTTGCTCACGGTGAGCAATGGACCGCCGTAGGGACCGCAGTTCTGATGCACGCGCGGCTGTCCAGGACGGACGGTATGAGTCCTCGACGACTCGCAGGCTCGGAGCTGCGATGAGCGCCTCCTCGTGCAGGGCAGTACTGAGCGACGCGACCCCGCCTTCTCTAGGCAGGATGCGGACGGCGCCTGTGTTTCCCGGGAGTGAGACCAGCGCGCGGTCGATGTCCTTGCGCGAGCGGTCGGTCGCGATCGCCCTCGTCGGCGCCCAGTCAGCGTCGGCTTGGTGGATCTGCGCCTCGGGGTCGATCGGCGGTGGCGGCTGGATGCGGCGTGCGCTCCGCTCTTGCAGTTCCTCGCTGGTGAGCCACTGGTAACCGGTGGTGCGGTTCTCTGGGAGCGCGATAATCAGCTCGTCGCCCTGGGTGAGTGTGATCGAACGGCCGGAATAGCGCGCGTCTACGGCCCAGACGTCGACGTTCCCGACCGGACGGCGGCCCAAGGCGAGCTGTGTCTTGATGGTCGCGGGTTGTATCGCGAGGAGTTCATCACGCTTGTGCCGACTGATCACTTCGAGGTTGTCCAGTTGGCGCACGACCGCCTCGTAGCTGGCACCCATGTCACGAGCCATCATGTAGACCTGCGGCGCCGTGGCACTGGCGGAGTTTGTGACGCCGTAGCGCGACGCGACCGCGTAGACCAGCGGCGGCGGCATCAACAACTGACTGGCAAAGATCTGCGCCAACTGCTCGCGGTCCTGGGTCGGGTAGTAGAGATCGGCCTCGGTGTCGAAGGCCGATTCGTGATCGAGGATCCAGTGCCCGAGTTCGTGTGCCGCGGTGTATCGCTGGACTGAGGCTCCACGTTGCGTACTCAGCATTATGCCGCCATCGCCGTGCGGAACGAGCGCTCCGAGGATCGTTTTGAGGTCATTGAAAACGAGTACGAGGTCGAGCTGGCCGATGAGGGCGAAGACATCGATGGGTAAATCTTGCGCGACAGCGAGTTCGCGCAGGAGCGCATCTGCTTCTTGGAGCGCGTGGCGACGCGCCTGCATCGAAACCATGGTCAATTGCCCTCGGGTCCAGGTCGTGTTCCGGCCGCGCGGGTGCGGGACTTCGTGGTGCTTCGATTCTTCGCCGCTGCAAGGAACTCGGCGAACCGGAGCACTTGCTCCCTGTCTTCGGCGGAAAGCTCGGCGGTGGCTCGGTAGAGGGCACCGTCGTCGCCGATCAGTTCGGCAGCCGGCTCTTCACCAAGAATCCAGGCCACGCTCCGCCGGTATAGACGTGCCAGTCGGCGAAGTTCGAGCGCGCTGACGTTGCGCTTCCCAGCCTCCATTGCGATGACGCTGGTGCGCTGGATGCTCAGCGCGCCTGCAACGTCTTCTTGGGTCAAGCCCAGGGTCTCGCGTGCACTGCGCAGGCGCTGTCCTACTGCCTGCTGTTCGCTCACGTCCATGTTCATCTCCTTCCCGTTGTGCCGTTGAGCCTGATACGAGTGCTCATGGGTGAGCAGAAACGTGATTGGTACAGCAGCGTGTCGCCACAACCAAAGCAGTGGCGATGTCGCCCTCGTGGCTCATCGACAGTGCTAACGAGACGCCCGCCTCGTGGGCGAACGCGCTTGCGGTCCCCGAGAGCCGAAGCGTCGGCCGTTGTCCTTCGACGGAGAGCACCTCGATGTCCAGCGGGTCGACTTCGCCGATGCCGTGACCGAGCGCTTTCATGACCGCCTCCTTGGCGGCCCAGCGCGCGGCATAGCGGGACGCTGATTCACCGCAGTATTTCTGCTCTGCGGCGCTCCAGCACATGTCGCGGTAGAGCTGGCCCGAGGCCTCGAGCATGGCGGCGGTTTGGCTGACGCTCACTGCGTCGACGCCAGCATCGCTGTCGCACATTGCTAGCTCGCTGCCCGCGCAGCGGTGATCAGTTCAGCTACGCCGGCCTTCGTGTAGTCGGCGCGCTGAGCATCGGCGAAGGTGGCGTTGACCATCAGTTCGCCCACGCCGTAGCCGGTCTGCTGGGCAAGGAAGCCGAGCAGACGGGCAAGCCCAAGAAGGTTCCCGTAGGCCTTGGTGATAAGAAATTGATGGCGGTAGGTGGCGGCCATGCTGATGCGACCCTGGTAGAGCGTGAGGTCGACATGGACGAGGCACGGGAATCCGTATTCGCGCAGGTCGCTCGCGGCGTAGATCTGAAACCCTTGCAGGTCCAACAGCTCGGCCTCGCCACCCACGGCGATGTCCTCGAGGTTTCTCTGGTTGATGTTGCGGGTTCTAGCTCGACGGAAGTGTGTGATCCGATCGGCGAGTTGGTTTCGCCCGCCCCCGGTCCTGCCGGGCCAACACACCATCCGCCCGAAGTAGGTCCCGTTTCGGTTTCCGGTGTCAGTGGTCAGGATCGGGAGCATCTCCATGTAACACGCGTAGAGGTCCGTGGCACTTGCATCCAATTTGGCAAGGGAGCCCTCATCCATGCCGGGAACGAAGGTAAGGCCGGTGTCGGCGTAGATGTCACGCGGGAAGATCGTGCCGGCCACTGTCTCGACCGACTGCACTCGGAGCTTTCCCCGCGGAGCGGTGAGGAGCTCATCCAGCACAGAGCGGATTCCCTCGTTCTCGGCCGCCAAGGGGTCCGTGATGGTGGTGAGTACGTTGACCTCGTGTCCACCTGCATCGGCGACGTGTTCCAACGTGCGCAGCCATGCCTCGCTGAGATTCGACGAGGGCTCGATGTAAGTGCTCATACCAAGGTGCCTTTCATGTCTGCTTTGATCACAGCCCCCAAGAGTCGGGTGAGCCCGCCGAGACTTCGAAGCGACTCGATGTCCTTCACGCGGGCCAAGTTCACGAGTTTGCGAGGCCCGTACGCCTCAGAGATCCGGCCGATCAGCCAAACCGCGACCTGACTGCTGACCCGGACACTCCCGTCAGGATGCAATTCGCCGGCCGCGAGTTCCTCGGCTCGCTGGCTTTTCATCGCGGCCCACAGGTTCAACAGGGTCGCCGACAAGGCAGCCGCGTCAGCTGCCCGAAGCTCTGCCCGACTCAAGCCGGGGACCGCCTCGACGCGCTGCGCTAAGGACGGGGCCGACTGCGCCTCCTTGGGCGCTGGAGGCGCTGGGACCGTTGGGATGACCGCCACCGAAGCGGGGAACAGACTCCCCCCGCTCGGCTTCCCGCCCGCCCCCACGTCCGATGTCATGACTTCAATGTCGCATTTTCCGACATCTTGCGCAAGAGGCACTCCGCGATCCGTCTCGGCCAGCGCATCGTGCGGCGCAGCGCGACCGCGACTGGCACGCTGTCAGCACGCAGCGGATTGCGGCAGCCCGCCGGGCCGTGATGTGAACGCCTGACGCGCGCCGCAGGTTCGCCGCTGCCGGCGATTCCGCCTTCGAGCACGGTGCAGACAGCCCCATCTCTTGCTCAGCCCGTCGGATCCGCCTTTCGTGGGCGCGACCACCGTGCCACGACTCCGACCGCTAACGTCGAGCGGGCGAGCACCCGGAAGGGCGCTACCCGAGCCTGCGCAGACTCCGCAACCCCGATGCCGAGTTTGGTCAACCAGGGCCGGTCGACCTGGGGGATGCCCAGCGGCCCCACGATGTCGCCATCGCCATCGCCGTCGACGACGAACTGAACCCGAGCAACCCTCCGCCGCGGCATTAGTCTAACCCGGTCAGCGGCCGCAATCCTGTCGGGCCGCAATCTGCTCGCGATCGGAAGGGCAACATGGCGCACGGCAAGGCAGCGCTCGGGAAGATCTTCATATCGCACTCATCCGTGAACAAGGCGTGGGTTCGGCGGTTCGATCGGCGACTGCGGAGCGAGGGTTACGACACTTGGCTAGATGAGCGGGAGATCGATGTCGGAGACGCGCTCGCGGCCAGGATTTCAGCGGGCGTCCGGGACGCAAAGATTGTCATAGTGGTCGTGTCGGAGGCCTCGTTATCGTCAAGATGGCTCAGATACGAGCTCGACATCGCGACTCAGAGAATGATTGCCGGTGACTGCCGGGTCATGCCCGTCCTTATTGACCAAGTCGATGTCCCGACCGAGCTGGAGGGGCGTTTGTATGCGGACATGCGCCCAGGACGCCGTGGTGGCTTCAACAGTGTCATCCGGACGTTGACGTCCGAAGCAGCGAAGTACCCGATACCCTCGAGTCCCACCCGGATGGACTCCGAGCAGTCGTGGGTCCGACACCAGGCCTATCGGGACTTTCTCGGTGAGCTGGCAGACGGCGGTTGGTTTTCCGCTTCGATGGACGTGTCGGCCACCCGATCCATCGACTTCGAAGGTATGTCCATTTCTGGCCAAGACGTGCCGGTGAACTTCGTCTCGGCGTATGGATTCTCGGAAGGCCAGCTGACTCCCCGCGACTGGAACGACTGGAGCAGCCGTGTGCTTGAGGACCTGAACGAGACCTGCGGACTGCTCGTGACAGAACGGCCAGCGAACGACCAACTGTCGGAAAGCCTCGGTATACGCGATCGGATTGGTTTAGAGCAGACGAAGAACTTCTTCAAGCGCTCGGGTCTGCTGGTCATGGCCGATCTCAGCGAGCAGATGAATGACGGACAAGCGAAGGATGTACTGAGGCGTGCGCATAGTGCACTCGCCGAGGGCATTCGTAACTCAGAACCGCCAGTCGTTGACTTGCACGGGTGATCGAGACCGCTCAGCAATCTCAGGAGGGCGCCAGGACCCTCACTGACTCGTTCGCATCATCCCGCCGCGTCAAGCATCGAGATCTTGGCCCATCCTTCAGGTGTTTCGGTATGGAGCACACACAAGCGCTGGACACCGCCTCCGCGGCGTCAGCGAACCCGGGTCTACTTCGTCAGAGTTCGGATAATCCGGTAAGGACTGTCGCGCATGTTGGTATTCGCTTTGTGCTTCGCGCCGATGCCCTTCGCGATCAATGTCGCCGCCACGCCGATTCCGCCAGCGACAGTGAACCCGGAGTTACCGTCTGCGGCCCCAGCGATCGCCGCCAGCATGGACGTCCAGACGACGCGGTCAGAGAGGACGCTGGCGAGGTAGTCCTGAGCCCCGCGTTCGGTCATCTCTAGGACGGCGGCCAGCTCATCGGCAACGTGAAGTTCGACGTACGCTGCGACCTCGGCCTGAAGGCGGTTCAGCGGAACGCCGGGCAACTTCTCTGCCAGACGAAGGCATTGGCGGCGCATAGCTTCGATTTCGTCGGCCTTGGTGGCGAGCAGGACGGCCGCGCGCGTAGCGTTCTCGCCCTCAAGTGGGTCCAGATACTTCGAGAGTAGTCGGCGGAAGATTTCGTAGCCCACAGCGTCGGCGTCCAAGGTGCGGTCCTCGGTCGATGCGGCCGGACCGCCAGCCACCGTCCAGCATCGCCATACGAAGTCGAGGAGTCGCGGGTTGGTGAGCGCGAAGCCTGTCACTGTCCCCAGGGCGGCTAGTCGCAACAGGTAACACTCGACAAGCCGCTGCCTGAACATGTGCGGCTGAAAGGTCTGATCGCAAATGGTCCAGAGGGCGTCGAGATCTTTGTCGACCTCGAGCCATCGCTCTAGGAGGAGATGGCGCGCGAGTTCGCCGCACGCGGCAGGAACATCGATCACGTCAAGGAGATCCTCGTGCTGGAGACCTGCCAGCCCGATGAGATCAGCGACGCGAGCAATCGCGGTCATGTCGGCGCTGTAGCTAAGCCAGACAACTTGCATGCGGTCGCGAAGGTCGACGAGGTCGTCCATGGTCTTGCGGTGTCCTTGCCGCAGGACGTTCCACCCGCCGAACATGACCTCGAACTGACTGCGCCATGGCGTGGTCGGGGTGATGCGGGAAAAGACATCCGCCGCTTCGGGCGTTACGACCGGGGGCGGGATTGTGACCTGGACGTCCCTGAACCACAGGAAGGCTGCCCCGCTGAGCTGGTCAGTCCGGTAGAGCGGATCTGGTAGGAGGAGCACGCGTGAAGTCTCGCACGCACTAGCGTCGGGCCGACCGCACTTAAGCGGCCTTGCCTTGCGTCGGACGCCGCCACGGGCCAGGCCTGGGTGTGTCACAT
>NZ_BAAIGC010000021.1:0-90333 GCF_054653495.1 Nocardioides sp. AN3 | reverse complement strand
GCACCACTGCAACACCGTCGTCACCGACGGCGACTCCTACCGAATGAAGCAAGCCCGAGCGAAGGGAGAAACACGACTCAAAACCAGCTGAAACTCAGCGAGGGGTGGGGACTTTTAGTTGGCCACCAGCGGGGACCGCAACTTGGCCATTGACAGGGGCCAGCTGGTCCTGTGGTCCATCAGAGCGCCCGGACAGTCTGAATCGGCTCGCGCTCACGGTCCGGGCTCTTGGAAGTGACCGACCGCCCGGAGTTCCACGTGCGCACATCAGGTGGGTACGGCTCGCGCTCTACGCACTACCGTAGAGGGCTCCGACCCGCCATTTAGCCCCCTCGGACGGACGGTCGGCGCCGTGGTGACAGGCGCCACCGCACTCGAGCACGGGGTCGGAGCCGGAGTGCAACAGGCTCGGACGCCGTTGTCACAGGACCGACACCGCGTGAGAGTCAGTTCGCGAGCCAGTGGAACTGTTCAGCCGCGGATGCTGCGGGGGTCATGACCGAAGGAGTCACGTTCACCGATGCGGCCGTCCAGGCTGCGGATGATGTGCTCAACTCCCCGTTCCCTGGCAATCTTGTGGCCGGCACAGACGGCTTCGTCCTTGCTGTCGTAGCTGCCGGGCAGATCTTCGCCACCCTCGATCCGGTTGAACCACTTCCCGCCAGAGTGGTAGGTCTCGACATCACCTCGAGGCACGGCCATCCCCCTTCGTCGTGTTGCCGGGCTCTCCCGGTCGGCGACCTGGAGAACGGCGGTACCCAAACAGGCCGCCGCCCATGAGCTCCCCTACTGAACCCGGCACGGGACACCTTCCGCCATCAGCGGCGATTGGCCCGTCCTGATCGTTCCGCGGTCCGCGCGAGTCCAGATGGGTGACCAAGAGCTTCCGGCCGGGATCGCGGCCTGGGCCTCCACCGCGCTCGAAGGTCGAGACGAGGGTGACAAGCAGCTGAAATGACGCACTCCCGGCGTGACGTACCGGCAGGAAGGCCGGCAGGAAGAACAGCGTCAGATGCCAGCTGGTGCATCGAAAAGGTGCTTCGAACGGTCTGGGGTTCGGCGCGGGGGGCATCACCGCAATGGGGGCGGGTCAGAGGCTTGCGCCGGTTGGTGAGTGACGCGCATGATCGTGGGCGGCGGTGCTGGCGCAGCGCCGAAGCACACGTTGCACCAGCCCCCAACCACCGCAGTTTTGCCGCGTCGCCCCGGCAGAGGCGGGGCCCAGAGGAAGGGAGCGACGATGCTTCGAAGTTGGGTGGTTGGCACACTTGTCGCTGCGACGGCGTCGGCCGTCACCGGGCTGGCGCCCGCGGCTGTCGGCCAGACCACGGGCGATGCCCCGGTCCCCGTGGGGAGCCCCGCGAGTCCGTTCTCCCAGAACAAGCAGAACGAACCGACGGTCGCCATCGACGCGGCTCATCCAGAGATCGCGGTGGCGGGGGCGAACGACGAGATCGACATGGAGGCCTGCAACGCCGGCACCGACAACACCTGTCCGTTCACCCCCGGCGTGGGCGTGTCTGGGGTCTACTTCTCCTTCGACAGCGGACACACCTGGACGCAGCCGACCTACACCGGCTGGAGTGCCCGCGCCTGTCTGGGTGCCCCCGGTGATGCTGACCCGGCCTGTAAGCCGAGCGTTGGTCCGATCGGCACGTTGCCGAAGTACTACGAGAACGGGCTGGTCTCTGATGGAGACCCGGCCGTGGCGTTCGGACCGCGGCGGGGCCCGCATGGCTTCTCGTGGAGCAACGGCTCGCGGCTCTACTACGCGAACCTGACGGCGAAATTCTCCTCCGGAGCGTTGCGCGGCTTCGAGGCGATCGCGGTCTCCCGCACCGACGACGTCGGATCGGCCGCCGCCGGGAACGCCGACGCGTGGATGGACCCGGTCGTGATCTCGCGGCAGTCAAGCACCACGTTCTCCGACAAGGAGCAGATCTGGGCGGACAACGCCGCGAGCAGCGCCTTCTTCGGCAACGTCTACGTGTGCTGGGCCAGCTTCCGTGGTCAGGAGAAGGGCAATGCGGCACCGGCTCCGCTGATGGTGGCCTCCTCACGCGACGGTGGGAGCACCTGGACGCTGAAGCAGATCTCCGGCGCGGCCAACAACAGCCAAAACAACCCGCCCGACGGCTGTACCGTCCGGACCGACAGCCGCGGCCGGGCCTACGTCTTCGGTGTGGGCAGCTCCGCGTCGAATGGCCATCAGGCGTTCGAGGTCATGGCTACCTCCGACAACGGGGGCCGCACCTGGAGCCGGGCCCGCCCGGTCTCAGGTCCTGTCACCCAGCCGGGCTTGCTCGACCCAGCCCAGGGCCGCCCGACCATCGATGGCGTGGCTGGCGCGCGCAGCGACCTGGCCCCGGCACCGAGCGTCGACATCGCCAACGGCGCTCCGACCGGTGCCGACGCGACGAACCGCATTGTGATGTCGTATGTCAGCGGCACGATCGCCGCACCGCACGTCGTCTTCACCGAGTCCACCAACCGTGGGGCGACCTGGTCGGCGCCGCGCTCGATCGAGACGGCCGGCGATCGCGGCCTCTACACGGCTCCTGCCATCTCCCCGGACGGCTCGAGGGTGTACGTCGTCTACAACGCGTTCACCACTCCATACCGGACCACAACGACACCCGATCCCCGCACACTGGTCGGCGTGGTGCTCGGCGCATCGGTGGCCGGCGGCTCGACGGGCGCCTTCGCCACACTGCACCGCGGCGAACCGGGCGACGCACGCGGCAGCAGCGCGAACGCGCTCAGCTCGGAGTTCCTGGGCGACTACGTCTACGCGGCAGCCAGCCGCGCCTACGGGGTGGCCGTGTGGAACGACGTCCGTGACGCGGCCGACTGCCCCGCCATCGACGCCTACCGCCAAGCGGTCGTGGACGGGCGGAGCGCAACCGCACCAGCAGTGCAGCAGCTGTGTCCGGCGACGTTCGGCAACTCCGACATCTACGGGTTCACCTCCGCGCCCTAGGCGCCAGCCGAGGCCCGGTGCCCAGCCGCCGACCGCTGGGCACTGGACACCGGTCGTCCACACGCGGACCGGCGTAGTGCAGGCGCGGTCCGATCGACACACGCCCCAGGGCAGCAGGTCCGTCCTCGCGGACCGACCAACTGATTCACCCAGCCGGCAAGCCAGCTAGGGGGGCGCCACGTCAGCGTGCTCGTCGGCTGCGAACCTCACGGAGAGGTCGCCTCGGTCAGTCATCTTGTCACCGGCGCACTGTCAACCCGAGCAGCACAGGGCGTCCGTGACGATGTGTGGGCTGCATTCAAGCCAAGCGTTCATAGCCGCCGCATCTCCATTGACTCGGTCGTGGGGCGAGCGGGGACCGGCGAGCAGTTCCGACCCGGTGTGCGCTTTGGTGAGCACGGCTCGTTTCACGAGGTCGAGCAGTTCGAGGTCGTGTCCGAGGTCGACATCGCGCATGAACCGGTGGAGTTGGAGCGCGGCGCGATGCGCGGCACCTTATTCGCCTACGGCAACGTCGAGATCGGCGGCGAGCAGCGCCTCATCCTCGTCACCGGCGAGCGCCCGGAAGAGCGGCTGACCGAAGTGGAGGTCGATGCCGAGGCAGGGGTTGAGGTCGCCGCCGAGCCGCCGGATGACGTAGGGGAGCCGTGACGCGCGAAATCTGCCTGGCCGCCAACTTTGCTGCCCGGGGGTTCTCCTAGGCGCTCGGGCCCCGGTGCCTCCCCGCCCTTCCGACCTGCGCGGGTGCGCGCGCGGGCGGCGTGCGCGGCCCCTGGGCGAGCCGGGGCGCCGCCCCGGGGCACTGGACTGGCCGCCCTGCGAGCTTCCGCGGTACTGGGAGCCTCACGCCAGGCACGAGCGGCCCCCTGGGCGGCGGAAGAGGGGTCTCCTATACAAGCACTCTGGGCGCCGCGACCCGGATAGGCGCAGGTCCCTAAGCGTGTCTCAGAGGCAGACATCCGGGTGCCGCCTCGCACGTCCCGGGGGGGCGCCTTCACTGTCTGGGCGACTCTGCTTCCGGGCGCTGATGAGCACAAGGAACGACGTCCGGCTAATGACGTGAGTAGGCAGTGCGCTCTATGGGTGCTTCTTCGAGGAGGACGACGGCGAGGTCGTCGCGCATCGCGCCGTGCGGGATGTGGGAACGAACCTGGCCGAGCAGGTCGTCGAGAGCGGTCTCGACGTCGCCGACCTGTAGCTGAGGCGCTAGGTCGAGCAGCGGCAAGAAGGTGCGGGAGGCGTCACGAGCTTCGCTGAGCCCGTCGGTGTAGAGCAGCAGCCGGTCTCCCGGCTCCCACGTGAACGTGCTCGACTGGGGGCGGGGACTCGTGTCGAACAGGCGAGGCAACCCGAGAGGCATCGAGTGCGGTGACTCCAGGAAGGTGGCACTCTTGTCCCGGCGTACGAGCAGCGGCGGTGGATGCCCGCAGCTGACCAGCGTGATGGTCCCTGGCGTGGTCGCTTCGATCAGGAGGACCGTGACGTACTCGCCCTCGGGCAGGAACTGGCTCATGTAGGCGTCCATCTCCGTAGCGACCTCAGCGAGTGGCTGATCCGAGGCTGCGCTCTGCCGGAAGGCCCGGATGGTGCGCGCAGCCTGTTCCACGGCCGGAAGACCGCTGCCCCGCACATCCCCGACGATGAAGCGAGTGTGCCGGGGAGTGAGCGAGTAGTCATAGAGATCACCGCCGACGACAGCATCCTGCGCCGCCGAGACGTAGCGGGTGGCCGTGACCAAGGTGTCGACGCGAGTGGGGATCGTGGGCAGGATGACCCGTTGAGCTGTCTCAGCGATCGCGACCAAGCGCTGGGTGTGCTGCTCGCGACGTACCTGAACTGCGGCAAGCCAGACCGCGGCCAAGCTGATCACGATGACATCGATGAGTCGGATCGACTGCTGCGGGGTGCTCCACGTCTCGTTCCACAAGCCCGACGCGATCACGAGCGCAACCGCGGCTCCACCGAACGCAGCGGTGGCGCGCGGCCCCAGGACCGAGCATGCGATGAGGGGTGAGACCGCGAACAGCGGGTCGGGAACGATGTGAGGGGCGAGAAGCAGGTCCGCGACGACCACCACGGCCAGCCAGGCAACGGCCAAGACCGTCACCGTCCGCGCGGCAGGAACGCGTGTCCTGTCGACCTTCGCCTCCGGGCCCGTCCTGGGGCTACGCGACGGCTGGTCGTCGGCACGCCGCCGCATCGGGGAAAGACCTGGGCTTACCGTGCCTGACGGGCGCCCACGGCCAAGGTGGAACTTGTCCCGGAGCGGGCTTGCTGCCGACGGTACTGGTCGGACATCTCGACGAGTAAGCATGCTCATCAGCAGACCCGCCCGAGTCGCTGCACAGTCGCCTGTCCTAGGGCGGGACCCGCGTCTCGGGAGTGTGTCTCGACCATCAGCCGGTCGAAGCCGGAGCCGTCAGACAGCGCGTTCACGTGCGGCGGGAGGTTCATGCGCGGCACCGTTCTCCCGGGAATGTCGAGCCGCAGGCTCCATCGGTCCCGTGCTTGGGTGGTTCACCGGGAATGCCGCCGCTTGATGCGGTGAACGAGGAAGACTCGGTGCCGCCACGGTACCCCGCGCCCACGGCCGAGGACGAACGTCAGTAGAACCCCGGATGGCACGCGTGGGCAGCGTCGGCGGTCCATGCGACGCTGCCATGGTGCAGAGGACTTGTCCGAGGCGCCAGCCGAAGCGACCTCGCGCGCCAACGCCTGGGCCTCCGTCGCATCGGCACGGGCTTCGGCGGCCTCGGAAACGCTGATCTGAGGTGTCGGCTAGCCGCGGCAGTTCGTCGATGTCTCCGCGGTCGATCGCGATCTGGCAGATGAGGGCGTCGACCTGGGCCTTAAGGTTGGTGCTGGACGAGTCTCCGCGAGGGGACTATGCCGCCTCCGAGCGGTCTCATCCTCGCCTGATCATTCCCACCGCTGCATGCGCCGAACAGGCCGACGTCACCGGGTCCCGGCCTGGCGCTCACGGGTCAGCCGCTTCGACCACTTCGACCCGGCCGTCGAGATGGTGGGCGAAGCACTCCACCGAGCCCAGATCGGCCGCGACCTGGGTAAGGTGGCGGACGGCAGCCGACAGCGTCGGGTGCACGTCGAGGTCCTCACGACCAAAGCGGCACTGCCAGTGGCTGTCGTCGAGTTCGATAGCTCGCAAGAACCATGCCATCCACTGATCGTGTGCCGAGCCCCCATCGGCGCGCAGTGGCACTTCGCCGGAGGCGACAGAGTCTTTGGTCCCTGTCAACGTCGTATCGGTTCAGGAATCCCCGGCTGAGCCTGCGAGGTCGTCGATGGGTCGGTGCTCGTGGATCGGGGCCGGCCTGCTGCGAACCTGCGCGGTTGGTCGCCGTCCGCTCTGTCGTCCCGGAACCGCAACGGAGTGAAGCCGTTGCCTATGTCCTCGATGCAGGAGTGCCTACCGTGCGAAAGGACGTGGCACTCCGGCTTCTGAACTCACTGGAGGTGACGGATCGGGAGACGGTCGATCAGGTGTGGACTGACGAGATCTCGACTCGAGTGGACGACATCCTCAGCGGCACGGTCGAGTCGATCCCGGGGGATCAGGTCTTCGCGGAGCTGGCGCAGCGGCGAGCTGAACGCCGCGCATGACCCTCGCCTTCGACTTCCATCCGGAAGCTCGTGCCGAGTTTGTTGCGGCTGTCGACTGGTACGACGAGCATGGGGTCGGCCTGGGTGAGAAGTTCGAGGTTGCCGTGCGGGCGGGGATCGATGCAGCGGTCGATTCGCCGGCGTCGTGGGCGGTCTGGCCGGGTTGGGAGCGGGAGCCTGTCGTGCGCTCAAGGGGGCGTTAGCGGATTCCCTGTCTGGTCGAGTCGAAGTCCAGTGATTCCGGATGAATGCCGAGCTCGCGCTGCCCCCGATCTACAAGGAGAGCGAACGCATGACCACTGTGTCCTGACAACGCCATCTGCTCGATGTCGTCGGCCAGGCCCATCCCAAGTCCCCAGTCAGTCCGTGGCCGTGGTCGACCGCGGACTGGTCGGCGACATCAGGAGCTGTTCCCAGAAGCCCGCTGTTGCTGGCGACGTTGCCCCGCTATGCGCCGACCCGATGGGGGGCGGCGAGCGAGCACAGCATCGTGACGAGTCGATCGAGGTCCGTCATCGCGCGTTCGTGATCGGGATGGGCGAGGTATTGCAGGATGAGCCCGTCCGCACCGGCCACAGACAGCCGCGCCAACTCGTCAAACCCGATCGCGCATTCCTCGCTCGCGGCGGCGGCTGCTTGCTCGAACAGGTCGCTCGCGACTGACACATACGAGTCGTACTGCAAACGAGCCAGTGCTGTCTCTGACCGCAGCGAGTACGTCGTGAGCTCGTATTGCATGATCTGACCGCTGGTGTCCGATTCCACCAGGTGGCGCCAGTAGTTCATCATCGATTGGCGTAACGCGTGCTCGAAACCGCGATCGAGATCCACGTCCGCGCGCATTACGACAGTGAGGTCGCGGATGACGGTGTCGATCACCGAGCGCAGGAGGCGCTCCTTGGTCGGGAACACGTAGTGCAATGTGCCCAGAACGATGCCCGCTTCGGCCGCCACGGCTCGCAAGGTCAGCCCCGCGACCCCGGTCGCCCGCAGGACTCGGAGGGTCGCGGCGACGATCTGCTCCTCGCGCTCGGCTGCTCTGACGTAAGCCACGGAACTCCTTCTCTCTTTGAATGCCGGAGAACTCTTGCACGCGCAACGTGATCCACCTAACGTAAGTCGGACAACCGACCGAGATTGAGGACGAGATGGATTGCGATGTCGTAGTAGTAGGTGCCGGACTGGCTGGACTCACGGCCGCCCGGAACCTCGTGGCAGCAGGCCAGAAGGTGATCGTGCTGGAGGCCAGGGACCGCGTTGCTGGCCGGAACTTGGGTGGCCATCTGGAGAGCGGCGTTCCTGTCGAGATGGGCGGTCAGTGGATCGCGGAGGCGCACACTGAGGTGCTCAAGCTCGTCGGTGATCTGGGCTTGGAGACGTTCCCGAGCTATGACGATGGCGTTGCTCTGACGCTCTATCGCGGTCAGGTGACGCGGGCCAGCGAGGTGAGCCAGCTCGGACTGACGCTTAATGTCGCTCCTGAGGTCGAGCGCATGACTGGACTCCTCACGGAGTTGGCATCGACCATCTCGCTCTCGGCACCCTGGCTCACCGAGCGGGCTGCCGCCTTGGACGCCATGACCTTCGCCGAGTGGGTGCGTTCGAACACCACCGAGCCCGAGGCCGTCGCCTACTGGCAGGCGCTGGTGCGTGGCGTCTTCGCCGCCGAGCCGTCCGAGCTCTCACTGCTCCACTTCCTCTTCTACGTCAAGTCGAACACGAGCCTGGAGCTGCTCATCAGCACAACCCGCGGCGCGCAGGAGCGGCGAGTTGTCGGCGGCACCCACCAGATCTCCGAGCGACTGGCCGAGGGTCTCGGTGAGGTCGTCCGGCTCGGCAGGCGCGTCACTCGGATCGTGCAGAACGACGAACACGTTCATGTGCACGCCGACGGTGGAGACGTGACCGCTCGGAGGGTCATCGTGACGATTCCGCCTGCCCTGGCGGGCCGGCTTCGCTACGAACCCGGACTGCCGACGCAACGTGATGCGCTGACCCAGCAGATGCCGATGGGCTCGGTCATCAAGGTGCAGATCGCCTACCCGACGCCGTTCTGGCGCAAGGCCGGTCTGAACGGGCTCGCCAGCAACCTCGACAACGGCGGGCTCAGCGTCACGCTCGATAACTCCCCGGCCGACGGCTCGTGCGGGGTGATCGTCGGCTTCTTCGAGGGGGCTGAAGCCCGCGAGGTGGCCGACCTGACCCCGGAGCGGCGCAAGAAGCTGGCCGTCGAGACCCTCATCCGCTTCTTCGGCCCGGAGGCGGCCGAGCCCATCGACTACGTCGAGCAGGACTGGATGGCCGAGGAGTTCACCCGGGGCTGCTACGGAGGACGCCTCGGGGCCGGTGCGTGGACCAGCTTCGGCCCGGCCCTCGCGCAGTCGGTCGGAAGGATCCACTGGGCGGGCGCCGAGTCGGCAGACGTCTGGAACGGCTACATGGAGGGCGCTGTCCGTTCGGGTCACCGAGCGGCTGCGGAGGTGCTCGGAAGCCTCTCCTCGTAGCGCTCGGCGATCACCGGCCCGCAAATGACATCCGGCCAGCCTCCCCGGGAGGCTGGCCGGATCTCGTCGGTCCGGGGCTAGCGTGGCGTGCTGCTGGTGGGCTCGAAGGCCGGCCCGTGGCCGGGCACGATGAGGATCGGCTCCAGTCCCACGATGCGCTCGCGGTGGGCGTGGAGCAGGTCTGCGTTGACCGCGAAGGGGTCCTCCTCCGGGACCGTGGCGGTCCACCACAGGTGGGTGAAGACGACGGGGCCGTCCTTGGTGAGAACGAGCGTGGTGATGTCCTGCTCGGTATGCCCCGGGGTCTGGATGAGCTTCACCCCGGGCGCGACGTCGGCGCCGTCGGCCATCCGGCTGTACCACTGATCGTCCTTGTAGATACCCCACACGTCATGCGTACGGGCGTTCTCGAACAGGGCGATGTTGAGGGCGTGGTCAGGGTGGTGATGGCTGATCACCACGTCGGTCACCTCCGCCGCGGAGAACCCGCGATCGGTGAGGGGCCCGAGGACAGCCGAGCGGCTGCGGATCAGACCTGGGTCGTGGATGATCCGCTGGTCACCGCTGCGGACGAACGAGACCGTCGACGCGACGCTGCCGGTCTCTCCCAATCCACCGAGAGGCCAGGGCGCGTAGCCATCGCTCAGCACACCCCAGTCGTCCACCGCGGTGTCGGGGAGGGTGATGTCATCCATGTGGAACTCCTTCAAGAAAGCGGGGCGGTCCGGCCTGTCGCGGGGCGAGCGTGTCGATCCCGCCCCGCGGCGCACGGGTCACCCCGCGGGGTGCACGTCAGCATCAGGATGAAGCCATTCAACGGCGTCCCGGCGCGAGCGGAAAGTTCTAAACTTGGACCATCGCCGGGCTCATCTTGGGAGACGCTCGGCCTCGTGATCTCGGCAAGTATCTCGATGACGAGTATGAGTTCCACCTGGCGTGTGCAAGCTCAGCCACAACCCGCTACGAGCGGATGTACGGCGGCATCCGCGAGCGGTTCAAGCTGCGCATCCGCTCGAACCTCGACAAGAGGCCGAGACCTACCCCGACGCGCTCGAGGCGCCGGTGCGCCGACCGTCTACCTCACCGGCGATAGCTACTCACTCGACGTCTCTAAGGAGATCGCCTCGCGGATCGCTCCTGTCGACATCGTGGTCATGTACGGCGATGGCGCACGCTTCGCCGACGTGCTCGACGGGGAGATGATCACGATGTCGAACGAGGGCATGGTCGAGGTCGCTCGACTGGTCGGAGCGAAGAAGGTGGTGCCATGGCACACCGAGGGGTGGCGGCACTTCACCGAGGGCACCGACTCCATGCAGGCGGCTTTCGAGGCGGACGGTCTCGGTGATCTCTTCACGCCCGTGCGGGCCGGTGAGACCCTCATCCTAGAGGTCTGACCTCCCGTCAGAGATCGCCTGCCGAGCGGGGGATCTCCTGGTCGATCACCCGTCCAGGAGCCGCAGCGCCAGCGCGAGCGTCACCATCCCGCTCGAGTTGGTCGGGTCGTAGCCGGTGAGCATCGCGATCCGCTTGAGCCGGTAAGCGACCGTGTTCGGATTGACGTGGAGATCCTTGGCCGTGCGGGTCATGTTGAGGTCGTTGCGCACATACGCCCGAAGTGTCGGCACCAGATCCGCCGCGTGCCGCTCGTCATAGGCAACCAGCGGCCGCATCGTCTCCTCGAGCAGCTCCTCGGCGTATTCGCTGTGGATAAGGATCCGGTCGAGGATCACCTCGGAGAAGAGGACGGCGCGTCCTCGCCGACTCTGCGCCGCAGCGACCGCGGCGGCGTCCTGGGCCTCGCGGAAGGAGCGGGGAATGCCGTCCAGGCCCTCGTGCGGCCGCCCCACGCAGACCCGCCAGAGAGGGTTGCGGGAGGCGAGCTCGTGCGCCGCCTCGACCAGGCGGTCGATCTCCATGCTGCTGGCCAGTCGGACCAGGCACAGCACATCGCTGTCGCGTACGCCCAGCAGGATCTTGGCGTCGGCGGCGAGAAGGTCCCGGAAGGTCTGCAACGCCTTCAGGGACTCGCTGCGCATCAACTCCGACGGAACCTCGGTGAGGCGGACGAGCACCACGCCGACTCGGCTCTCGGCCGACAGGTTCAGCCGCGCGAGCTCCACCCGTGCTCGGTCTGAGACAGCCCTGCCGAGCAGCAGGCTCTCGAGCAGGTCGCTGCGCAACACGTCGCGCCCTCGGAAGGCCCCCGCTGACTCCTCCACGTAGACTTGCGCCAGCGTGATCGACAGCAGGTCGACGTAGGCAAAGATCGGCGTGACGAGCTCGAGCGCCCCCTTCTGCAGCGCCGGGTCGCCGGCAGCCTCGTCGAGTATCGCCTGCCAGACCTTCGCACCCCAGATCCGGTAGCTGTGCAGCAGGGACGGCAGGCTCACCCCCTGGTGGACCCGTCGAGAGGCGCTGCGCCGAATGGCCTCGACGCTCGGCCGCATGCCGGCGTCTTCCTCGAGCAGGCCTTCGAGGAGATCGGTGATCGTGAGCAGCGCCGTCGCGACGATGTCATCGGAGAGCGTCAGTCTTCCGAGGCCGCTGTAGTCGACGACCTCCCGCCGGACATCGGCGACGATCGAGCCGGCGAGTTCCTCACGACGGTGCCACAGGCGCTCCGCCAGACGTCGCGCGTCGGCAGACAGTGGCGTGGTGGGCAGGCGGACGGAGGCGTTGCCCTCATCCATGGGATGGCACTCCTTCCGCGAGGTCGGTTCGACGCAGGTTCAGGAAGTACGCAAGGGATGGCATCGGAAGTTGTCGGACTTGCGCTAGCAGGCGCCAGCGGCAAGTGGGCACGATCACGTCCTGACAGTACCGAGCGGTACCCGCCGCGCCGCAACTGGAGTGACTTGAACATGACAACCGTAGAACCGGTCACCGTCCCGACGGTCGATGCGTACGACGACGGGCCGGTCCGCGTCCTGACCATCTCGAACGAGACCAAGCGCAACGCGTTCAGCGGCGACATGGCGACCCGTCTCAGGGAGCTGCTCCTGAACGCGGACGCGGATCCTGCCGTGCGCTGCATCGTGGTCACCGGCGCCGGCACCGCCTCCTTCTCGTCTGGCCATGACCTCGCCGAGGTGCTGGAGGATCCCGAGACCGCGGGCGATCCTGTCGCCAACGCGGCGTTCACTACCCCGCCGCTGCTGGGCACTCCCGTCATCGGCGCGATCAACGGCAACGCGTACGCCGCGGGGTTCATCCTCGCCCTAAACTGCGACCTGCGGATCGCAGGGCGCAACGCCCGCTTCTGCGCCATCGGCGCCAAGATCGGTCTGGTTCCCGTGGGCGGCCAGCTGAGTCGGATCCTCGACGTCCTCACCTATCCCACGGCGTTCAAGTTGCTGGCGACGGCAGCGCCTATGAATGCCGAGGAGGCGCTGGCGTGCCAGTTCGTGGCTGCGATCTGCGATCCGGCCGACACTGTCGACCGTGCCGTCGAGATGGGGAAGCAGATCTCGATGGCTTCGCCGGCCGTGGTGCGTGCCATCAAGACCGGTCTCAGGGTCACCCAGAGCCACGGCCCCGACGTCGGCCAGAGCATCGAGCCGACGCTCGCTGCCGTGGTGCGACCGCTGCCCGACGGACAGGAAGGCGTGGCCTCCTTCCTGGAGAAGCGCGCTGCGGCCTACCCGGATCACCCGCGGAATCTCCAAGATCGCTTGGACGATGCCGTCTCGGCGCAGCTGTCCGGGCAGGTCTGAGGATGTCCCGTGTGCCCGGGTTTCTGCCAGCGAGCGGTGAGCGCGGCCTGAGTGCGCAGACGCGCGGGCGGGGGTCGGCGGCCGCCACGCGGCCAGTCGTTGCGGTCGGGTTGATCGCCACCAGCACCCTGCTCTCGATGAGTGCCTGGTTCTCGGCGACGTTCGTCGTGCCCCAGCTCAGGGTGGAGTGGGGTCTCGGTGCGGCGGAGACCTCGGCGCTGACCATCGCCGTGCAGCTCGGATTCGTGCTTGGAGCCGTACTCTCGGCGGCGACGGGGATCGTCGATGCGGTGCCGGGACGCGTACTCATGTGCATCGGTGGCCTGGGCGCGGCAGTCTGCAATGCAGGCCTGCTCTTCTGCGACGGTGTGGTGTGGGCGCTGCCGCTCCGGGTCCTGACCGGGGTCTTTCTCGCGGGCGTCTACCCACCCGCGCTCAAGGAGGTCTCGACGTGGTTCCTGCAGAGCCGGGGGAAAGCGCTCGGCGTGATGATCGGCGCCCTCACGGTGGGCTCGGCGCTCCCGCACCTGGTGGGTGCGGCGGGCGGTGTCGACTGGCGCGTGGTCATCGCGACGACGAGCCTCCTCTCCGCTGCCGGCGGGCTCGTCGTCTGCGCCGTCCGTGGTGAGGGGCCCTCCCCCTTCCCTCGCCGCCCGGTCAGCCTTGCCGCCGGCTTCCGGTCGATGCGGAACCCGGACGTCATGCTCGCCAACCTGGGCTATGTCGGGCATATGTGGGAGCTCTACGCGATGTGGGCCGGCGTCGGCGTCTTCATCGCCGCCCTGCCGTCCGTCGCGCAGCGCCCGGACGGCGACAGCCTGGCGGCGCTGCTGGCCTTCGTGTGCATCGGCACCGGCGCGGCCGGCTGCCTGCTGGGTGGCGTGCTCGGCGACCGATGGGGTCGTCCGCGCGCGGCCCTGACCGCTCTGGTCTGCTCCGGCGGCACGGCGGTGGTGCTTGCCGCGACGTACACCGCCCTGCCGCTCGCACTCACCATCCTCCTGTGCGCCTTCTGGGGGTTCTGGGTGATCGCGGACTCTGCCCAGTTCTCCGCGATGGTCACCGAGACCGCGGATCCGGACTACGTGGGTGGAGCGCTCTCGCTCCAGCTCGCCTTCGGGTACGTGACAACGATGGTGACGCTGTGGCTGGTTCCGCAGATGGTCGAGCACTTCTCGTGGCGGACGGCACTGCTCGTGCTCGCGATCGGGCCGGCCGCGGGGAGCCTCGCCATGGTTGTAGCCGATCGACGACGATGCGACGCTGAAAGCGCTGACCTGACCGCCCGGCCCGGTTCAGGGACATCCCAATCGCTCCTGGGATAAGTCCTCAGTCTTCCCGTAGAGATCGCCCCGTCAGGATCGGCACCCTCGATGAGCAACCGCGGCCGTTTGCACGGCCGGGGTTGACCACCTCCTGCGCGACGTGCGTGGGAAACTCAGAAGAGAGGTTCGAATGATGGTTGGCGATGAGGAGCGGACATCCGTGATCACCCGCGGTGCCGCACCGGTCGACATCGGTTCCCTTCCCCCGCTCGGCGTCGTACCCGAGCGCATGCACGCGCAGGTCGTGCGCCAGGACCGTTTCGGCGACCCCGCCACGGCCTTTGTCCCGGAGCTTGTGCCCACGCCCCGGATCGGCCCGGACGAGGTGCTGGTCGCCGTCATGGCCGCCGGCGTGAACTACAACAACGTCTGGGCGGCACGCGGCTACCCCGTGGACCAGGTGGCCACGCGACAGAGGCGTGGTGAGCCGGAGGACTTCCACGTCGGTGGTTCCGACGCCTCGGGCATCGTCTACGCCGTCGGCGAGGCCGTGACCGACTGGAAGGTCGGTGACGAGGTCGTCGTCCATCCCGGCGTGTGGGATGGCGATGACCCGTGGATCGCCGCCGGCAAGGACCAGATGATCGCGCCCAGTGCCCGGATCTGGGGATATGACACGAACTACGGATCCTTCGGCCAGTTCGCCCGGGTCCAGTCCCACCAGCTGATGCCCAAGGCCGAGAAGCTCTCCTGGGCCGAGGCCGCCGCACCCACCCTGGTCGGCACCACTGCCTACCGCATGCTCCACGGCTGGCAGGGCAACACCGTCCAGGACGGCGACCTGGTCCTCGTCTGGGGCGGCTCCGGGGGTCTCGGAACCCAGGCCTGCCAGCTGGTCCGGGCAGCGGGTGGTCGGCCCGTCGCCGTCGTGTCCGGTGACGACCGCGGTGAGTACGCGATGAAGTACGGCGCGATCGGGTATCTCGACCGCCGTAAGTACGACCACTGGGGCATCCCGCCGCTCGTCGACGACGCTGCCGGCCAGAAGGCGTGGACCGCCGGCGTGCGCGCGTTCGGCAAGGATCTGTGGGCGATCGCCGGGGGACGGGAAGATCCCGCCATCGTCTTCGAGCACCCCGGCGCCGCCACGATCCCGACGTCGATCTTCCTCTGCGAGCCGGGTGGCATGGTCGTCATCTGTGCGGGCACCACGGGCTTCGACGCTATGGTCGACCTGCGCTACCACTGGACGCGCCAGAAGCGACTTCAGGGCTCGCATGGCACGAACGACGCGGAAGCCTACGCCTACAACGACCTGGTGCGCGCAGGGAAGATCGATCCCGTGGTCGGACGGGTCCTTCCATTCGCCGACATTCCCCGCTCGCACGCACAAATGGGTCGTGGGGAAGAGGTGTTCGGCAACACCGTCCATCTGATCGGCGCCGAGGACCCCACGGCTGGACGCCGCTAGGCCTGATCGGCGAGCAGTCGCTGTGTGACGTGTCGTCTCCCGGTGCACCACCGCTCGGCGGTGGTGCACCGGGAGCCACCGAATCGACGCTCCAGATGGCGTTGACACCTCGCCCGCGTACGTCATCGGTTGTCAGAAGGATGAGGAATCTGATGAGCACTGCTGCGCGCGACATGTCCCGGTCCGAACGCGTCGCTCGGGTGGTCGAGGTCGTCGACGTTCCGCTCGGTGCGGAGCGCGACCAGATCCGGACCCGCGAGACCACTTCCTTCGCCGACCTGCGCGGAAGGATCCTCAACACGATCAGGGACGTGCAGACACTACCGGTGTGATCGGGCTCGAGTCGCTCGTCAGGCCGGTCGGCGTCGCGCAACGGCGGGCCGATGCGGGAACCAGGTCGGGAACGACTGGACGTAGGAGGTCGGCCCCTCGAAGGTGATGTCGCCTCGCGCGACGGCGTCCTTGCAGGTGGTGTGTCCCCAATACAGGGCATCCAGCGTCGACGGCGTTGTCCTGACCACCAGGTCGGGCGCGTCCTCCGTCTGCCCCAGATAGCCCCGGATCGTGCCGTGGCGTGCGCGGAGGTACGCCGCACCCTCGGGCGTCTCGGCGAGGAAGAGTTGGATCGTCATCCGGTCGTTGGGTAGGGCTGCAAGCTCGATGGTCCCCTTCATCGCGTCGAGGACGTCCGACGCGCCTCGTGCCTCGCCACTGCGGAATCGCGAGTCCCACGTCTGGGCCCACTCGCCCAGGGCGCGCAGGGACGGCGCCAGCGCCGCACCGACGGCGGTCAGCCCGTAGCGCTGCTTGCGGCGGCGATCCCGATCGGCCGAGTCGCGACGTTCGACGATCCCGAGTCGTTCCAGGTAGCGCAGGCGGCTCGACAGCAGACTCCTCGACAGGCCCGGAAGGGCCTCGGCTATCTCGGTGAACCGGTCGTTGCCGGCGCACATCTCGCGCACGATGAGGAGCGACCATCGGTCGCCGAGCAGGCGGACCGCAGTGGAGACCTCGTCGAACCCGGCGACCTCCGTCATGCCTGGAGACATCCTCTTGACCTCCCCTCCCCCGAGCCGCGCTGTCGCGAACGGCGTCTCGATCACCGTGCTCGCTGCCGGCGATCCTACGGAGCCGCGGGCCCGCCCGCGACCGTCAACCCGACAAGATCGACGGTCTGGCCCGCGATGATTCGCAACGCTCGGGAGATCCGCGAACAATCGCAGAAATGTCTGGGGCTTCCCTATGGCACGACTCGATTGCAGGAGTGCACTATCACTTTCTACTGTGACGCGGGTCACGGATGCAGCCCCGTGCTGCCGGCACTCGAGGAGGTCTCATGGCAACCGGATCCGTCAGCGACGGTGCGGCGCAGAAGAGTGTGGACGGTGGGGCGGGCCGGCTCGCTGGGGGGCGGCTCGGGACGCTCCAGATCGTCTTCTTCGTCATCGCAGCAGCCTCGCCGCTCACAGTGGTGCTCAGCACCGCACCGTTCTCGATCCGCTTCGGCGGGATCGGCGCTCCGGGAGCCGTGCTGGCGACCGGCGTGGTCCTCATCCTCTTCGCCTGCGGCTTCACCGCGATGTCGAAGTACGTCCGTGACGCCGGCGCGTTCTACGCCTACGTCGGCGAGGGGCTCGGTCCACGCCCCGGAGGGGGCACCGCGCTCATGACGATGGCGGCCTACGGGCTGTGCGTCATCGGCTTCATGGGTTACCTCGGCGTCTTCGCCCAACAGACCGCGAGTGACATCTTCCAGCTCAACCTGCCCTGGCAGTTCTGGTCGCTGCTGTTCGCCGCGATCGTCGCCGTCGTCGGCTACTGCCAGGTGGACGTCGGGGCCAAGGTGCTCGGCGTACTCCTCTCGCTCGAGGTGGGCGTGATCGTGGTGCTGCTCGTCGCGGTGCTCATCCACGGCGGCCCCCAGCATCCCTCCGCTGCGCCTCTGTCGGTCCACAACGTGTTCTTCGCCAAGGGATCCGGAACGTTGTTCCTCCTCGCCTTCGGCGCATTCATCGGCTTCGAGGGGACTGCCATCTACGCGGAGGAGGCCAAGCGGCCCGAACGCTCGGTCCCCCTCGCGACGTACCTCGCCGTGGGGTTTCTGGCCTTGTTCTACACGCTCAGCTTCTGGGTGGTCGTCTACGGCTACGGCATCCACGACGCCTTGGCCGCTGCGCGCAGCGACAACTTCTTGAACATGGTCTTCGCCGAGGCGAATCGGTACGTCGGCAATGGTCTGGTCACCGCCCTCCGCATTTTGATCGTGACGAGCTTCCTGGCGACCGTCATCGCATTCCACAACGCGTGCACCCGCTACATGTTCTCCCTTGGCCGGGACGGCAAGCTGCCGCGCGCCCTGGGGCGCACCCACCCGCGCATGTCCTCACCCCACGTCGCGAGCCTTACTTTGAGTGTGATCACCTACGTGGTCGTCGTCGCCGCGATGCTCGCCCACCTGGATCCCTACCTGCAGCTCGGCACGTGGCTCTACGCCTCCGGCGTGATCGGCGTCGTCGCGGCCCAGGCCATCTGTGCCCTCGCGGTGGTGGCCTTCTTCCTGCGCGAGCGCCGCGGCCACAGTGCGGTGCGCGTCCTCGTGGCACCCGCGCTGGGCTTCCTCGGCCTCGCCGCGGCGCTGTACCTGATGATCTCCAACTTCAGCTATCTCAGCGGCTACACCGCCACGGTGCCCAACCTGCTGATGATCGGAGCCACGCCGCTGTGCTTCGTGATCGGTGCGGTCGTGCGAGGGCGCTCCCGGCGGTTCAGCCAGACCGCGGAGCAGCCGACGACCCTCGTCGGGTAGCCCGACCGGTCAGCGAACCTGCGGAACCAACGCCTTCGGAACGGACACAACATGCAGCTTGAGACTGACTACCTCGTCGTAGGAGCCGGAGCCTCCGGCATGGCCTTCGTCGACGCCCTCATCGAGCACTCGGATGCCGATGTGATCATGGTCGATCGTCGGCACAAGCCGGGTGGGCACTGGCACGACGCCTACCCGTTCGTGCGGCTCCACCAGCCCGCGGCCGCCTACGGGGTCGCGTCCACGATGCTCGGCGGCGACCGGATCGACAGTGCGGGAGTCAACGCGGGCCTGTATGAGCTGTCCTCAGCGGCGGAGATCTGCAGCTACTTCGCCGAGGTGATGGATCGGGTGTTGCTGCCCTCGGGTCAGGTGCGGTTCCTCGGCATGTCCGAATACCGCGAGGTGGCGCCCGGCGACCACCGAATCGTCTCCCTGCTCACCGGCGAGGAGGTGCAGGTGAAGGTCAGGAAGCGGCTGGTCGATGCGACCTTCATCGAGCCGGAGATCCCCGCGACCCGTCCGCCCCTTTATGAGGTCGAGGACGGCGTCCACCTGATGCCACCCAACGACTTGGTCAAGGTGGGGGCCGCGCCAGCTGGGTTCACCGTCATCGGTGCCGGGAAGACCGCCATGGATGCGTGCACCTGGCTCCTCGAGCATGGCGTCGATCCGGACGCCATCACCTGGGTGCGCTCGCGCGACGTGTGGTCGCTCGACCGCGGCTGGACGCAGCCCCTCGACCTCGTGCACGGTCAGGTCCGTTCTGGTGCGGCGTGGCTGCGGGCCGCGGCCGAGTCGAACAGCGGTGCCGAGATGGCACTGCGCCTGGAAGAGGCCGGCGCCTTCCTGAGACTCGATGAGCAGGTCGCACCGACGGCATACCGAGGCGCGACGATCAGCCGCGCCGAGGTGGAGGGCCTGCGGCGCATCCGCGACATCGTGCGCGCCGGCCGCGTCCGACGCCTGACGAGGCAGGGCATGGAGTTCATCAGCGGACACCAGGTCGCCCAGCCAGCCGAGCGGATCTACATCGACTGCACCGCCACCGGTCTTCGCACCATCGAGCCACGCCCGGTGTTCGAGGCCGGACGCATCACGGTGCAGTACGTGACGCCGGGATATGCCTGCTGGAGCGCCGCAACGCTCGGGGTGATCGAGGCGATCTTCGACGATGACGTGCACAAGGAGCACCTCGCGCTCCCCGTCGTCTACACCGGCCACGTCGACGACCTACTGACGTTCACGCACGCCTACCTGGAGAGCGCCGCTCGGCGCAACGCTGTGCCCGAGCTCCGCTCGTGGTCCCGGGAGACGCGGCTGAACCCGGCCCGAGGCCTGCGCGAGCGCCTGACCGATCCGGAGGTGATCGCCGCCCTGGCGGAGTCGAAGAAGTGGAAGGACCTGGCGCTGGAGAACCTCGCGCGTCACACCGCCGTTCCCGTGTAGGGCTGCATGGACACGAAGCGGATCCTTCTGTTCCGCACGGTAGCGCGGTGCGGCTCGATGAGCTCGGCCGCACGCACCCTGCGCCTGACCCAGTCCGCCGTCAGCCAGCAGTTGCGGCTGCTGGAGCGCGAGGCCGGGAGTCCGCTGCTGGTGCGCAGCACGCGGGGCATCGACCTCACCGAGGCGGGCACGCTGCTGTTGCGTCATGCCGACGCGATCTCCGGCGAGCTGCACATGGCGACCGAGGAGCTCGCCACGCTGGCCAACCTCCACGCCGGCAAGGTCCGGCTCATCGCCTTCCCCTCAGCAGCCTCCAGCGTTGTGCCGGTGGCGATCCAGCGACTGCGCAAACGGGCGCCCGGGATCGAGGTCCGCTTCGTCGAGGCCGAGCCCCCCGACGCCAAGAGCGCGATCCAGGCGGGGGAGGCGGAGATCGCCCTGGTCTTCGACTACGGCGACGTGCCGGTGGGCGAGCTGAGCCTGGAGTCCCAGGCGCTCGGGGTGGAGCCGATGTTCCTCATCTATCGGGCGGGGGACACGACTGATGGCGCACCGATCTCGCGTGCATGGTTGGCGGAGCAGGATTGGATCGCAGGCTGCCCCGACTGTCGCGCACACCTGGTCGAACGTTGCCGGATCGCCGGCTTCGTCCCCCGGGTCATGCACGAGAGCGACGACTACGTCGTACTGCAGTCCTTGGTCGCCCACGGACTGGGTGTCGCAGCGCTGCCTCGGCTCGCGCTGACGACGTTCCGGCACCCCGGAGTCGAGGCGCGGCTGATCCGCGGCTTCGGCGAGCGCACCATTTCGGCGGTGTACCGCCCCGGCGCGGAGCAGGTGCCGGCCACCCGCGCCTTGCTGGCGCAGCTGAAGGCGGCGATCAAGCTGGCACTGCGCGAGCCGTTGCCCGCGGCGTTCGATTGTCCACTCGCGCCATGAGTCGACATGCGGCATTGTTGCCATCACTTCTGCTAATGGGTCTCGGCAGCAACTGGTCCCTACCGGCCCCCGCGGCGGTCGCGTGATAGTCGCCGTCATGGACACCACCTCCCCGCGGCTCCGGACGCTCGGCCTCATCGGCGGAATGAGCTGGCACTCGACCATGACCTACTACCGGATGATCAACGAGTCCGTGGCATCGCAGGTCGGCGGTCACGCATCGGCGAGCATCGCGCTGCAGTCGATGAACTTCGCCGAGATCCGCAACTGCCAGGTCCGCGAGGACTGGGAGCGGGCGGCGGAGCTCCTCGCCGAGGCTGCACAGCGGTGCGTCGCCGGCGGCGCCGAGACCGTGGCCATCTGCACCAACCTGATGCACAAGGTCGCTCCCCAGGTGGAGGACGCCATCGGCGTCCCGCTCCTGCACATCGGCGACGCCGTGGCGGCGCAAGCGGCCCGCAACGGGTGGAACACGCTCGGGATCCTGGCCACGCAGTGGGTGATGGACGAGTCGTTCTACGAGTCGAGGCTCAAGGAGCACGGCATCGACACTGTGATGCCCCATCCCCATGACCGGCGCATGGTCGACGGGATCATCTGGGACGAGCTGACCCGCGGCGTGATTCGCGAGGAGTCGCGGAGCAAGTACGTAGAGGTCATCCGCGGTCTCGCCGACCGCGGCGCGCAGGCCGTCGTGCTTGCGTGCACCGAGATCGGCCTGCTCATCGAGCCCGACGACAGCCCCATCCCCGTGATCGACAGCGCCGTCGCCCATGCCGAAGCGCTCGCCTCGGCTGCCCTCGCGCAGGACGCCGGCACGGAGAGGAGCAACCGATGAGCAAGGTCAGCGAGACGTTGGTGTGGCTCCAGGACCTGACCTGGCAGGAGGTCGACCAGCACCTCCAGCACGACCGTGTGGTGCTGGTGCCCTGCGGTAGCACCGAGCAGCACGGACCGGCCGGCGTCCTCGGCGTGGACACCTACGTGGCGACAGGGATTGTGGAGGACGTCGCCTTGCGCATGGGAGCCCTCTGCGCTCCGCCGCTGTGGTTCGGTGACTCGCCTCATCACATGGCGTTCGCCGGCACCATCAGCCTGCGGACAGAGACCCTGATGGCCCTCGTCACGGACGTGTGCCGCAGCCTGGCCTCCCACGGATTCGACAAGATCGTCCTCGTCAACGGCCACAAGGGCTCCAACCTTCCGGCCCTCGGTTCCGCCGTCAGGGAGCTGCACGAGACCACCCATCCCCATGTGGTCTTCGCCGTGGCCGATCCGCTCCACCTGGCCCGGTCGGCCGCGCCGACCATCAAGGAGATCAACGAGCACCACGGCGGCGAGCTCGAGCTGTCGCAGGTCGCCTACCGCTATCCCGGCCGCATCCGCATGGATCGGCTCACCTCGGAGGGTGCGGCCTTCGCCGAGATCTTCGGCGGCTTCGTCGGCGACGACCTCTTCGGTCCCGCGCCCGACGGCGTGGACATCGTCTGGTCGAGCGCAGAACAGCGCCGCTTCGCTCCCACGGGCAGCTTGAGCTCGTCCCTGGGGGTGCAGCCCGAGAAGGGCAAGCAGTTCCACGAACACATCGTCGGGCGCCTGTGCGAGCTCGTCACCTGGCTTCGAGCCAACGACGGCCCCATCGGGAGCGGTCGCCCGTGATCGTCCCTGATCACCACCGTCATCCTCACCCACCACCGAGCAAGGAGCTTCACATGAACCGATTCCACCGCGCCGCAGCGGGCGGCGGGGCCATCCTCGCCGTCGTTTGCACGCTCACCGCCTGCGGCAGCAGCAGCGCGACCACCAAGGTGTCGAGCAACTGCAAGCCGGCACACGACGTCACGACCATCAAAAAGGGCGTCCTCTCCGTCGCCGCGGTCGATTACTTCCCGGTCTCGGTCACCAGCAACGGCCCATTCAAGGGCACGGAAGCCGACATGATGAAGGAGTTCGCGAAGGAGAACTGCCTCGCGGTCAAGGTGGTCAAGGTCGACTTCGCCGGTGCGATCCCGGCCGTGGACTCGGGGCGCGCGGATACGGCCATCGGCGGCTTCTACCGCACGGCCGAACGAGCCAAGGTCGTCGGGCTGTCCGACCCGATCTACGTCGACCGGCTCGGCGTCATCTCCAAGACCGGCGTGTCGACGGTGGACCAGATCCGCGGTCACAAGGTCGGCACCGTGGATGGCTATCTGTGGACAGCGGACGCGAAGAAGGTCTTCGGCTCGAACGTCTCCGTCTACCCGTCCAACGTCGAGATGAAGGCTGACCTCGACGCTGGGCGTATCGACATGGCCCTGGACTCCTTCGGCGGAGCGAAGTTCATCTACGGCAAGGACAAGAGCCTCCAGATCAAAGTTCTCCAGCCCGACGACCGCATCGTGTCGACGAAGGAACCCGCCCAGATCGGCTTCCCGTTCACCCGCGGTAACACGTCCCTGCAGACGGCGCTGAACGACGCGATCCACAGCTGGCAGCACGACGGCACGTTGGTCGACATCGTCAAGAAGTACGGCGTGGCCACCGACGTCCTCGACGTGGGCCAGACGCGGGCGCTCTCCTGATCCACCCGACAACCGAGTGATCCCATCCCTACGGCTGCCACAGGAGTGTCAGGAATGGACAGCGTTGTCAACAGCACCGGACGACCGGAAGCTGCGACCGTGATGGCTCCAGAAACGCCGGAGGCCTGCATGGTGCGGGTGCGCGGACTGGCGAAGGCCTTCGGCACCAATGTCGTTCTCAGTGACGTCAACCTCGAGGTGGAGGCCGGCTCGGTCACGGCGATGATCGGGCCCAGCGGTGCAGGCAAGTCGACCGTGCTGCGCTGCCTCAACCTGCTCGAACGGCCCGATTCCGGCGTCATCCAGATCGGTCGCCACGCCATAGACGTCGCGCAGGGGATCCAGCCGTCGAATCTCGCCGAGCTTCGGCGCAGCGCGGGCATGGTCTTCCAGAGTTTCAACCTGTTTCCGCACATGACCGTGCTGCGCAACGTGTCACTCCCGCAGCAGCGCGTGCTCGGTCGCAGGAGAGCCGAGGCGGACGAGGTCTCCCACCGACTCCTCGAGCGGATGGGCCTGCGTGACAAGGCCGGGCAGTACCCGAACCGCTGCTCGGGCGGACAGCAGCAGCGGATCGCCATCGCTCGGGCCCTCGCGCTCGAACCGGAGGTGATGTTGTTCGACGAGCCCACCTCCGCGCTCGATCCCGAGGTGGGTGCGGAGGTGCTGGAGGTCATGCGCGAGCTGGCCGCGGAGGGAATGACGATGGTCGTCGTCACCCACGAGATACGGTTCGCGGCGAACGTGTCGGATCAGCTGGTCGTCATGGCGGACGGACGGATCATCGAGCGCGGCGACCCGCACCAGATCATGAGCGATCCGCAGCATCCGCGGACGCGGCGGTTCCTCAAAGCGGTCCTGGACCGGTAGCCATGGAAGCGCTTCGCACCGTCATGCTCGGCCTGCCGATGACGCTCGTGGTCACGGCCGGCGCACTCCTCATCGGCACGGTGCTCGCCGTACCCCTCACCCTGGGGCTCGAGCACCGACGGGGACCGGTGTGGTTCCTGTGCCGCGCCGCCGTCGACCTCGTGCGCGGTGTTCCGCCCGTGGTCTGGTTGTTCATCCTGTTCTACGGCATCTCCCTCGGCACTGTGCGGCTGTCGGCACTGTCCGCGGGTATCGGCGCGCTCGGGCTGGTGGCGTCCGCCTACCTCGCCGAGATCTTCAGGGGATCGTTGAAGTCGATCCACTTCGGCCAGGCCGAGGCGGCGACAGCACTCGGCCTGAGCTTGCGCGCGACGTGGGTCCACGTGATCGGCCCGCAGGCGTGGCGGACCGCTCTTCCCGCCTACACCAACTACGCCATCGCCCTGCTGAAGGACTCCTCGATCGTCTCGATCGTCGGCGTGGCCGAGATCGTCAGCCGATCCGGCCAGCTCTCCCGGACCTCAGATCTCGGCATCTTCGTGTTCGTGTTGGCGGGAGGCGTGTACGTCCTTCTCTCGATCCTGCTCGCATGGGGATCCAGGCATCTGCACCACCGCCTGCATGAGGCGGTGGCCGTGTGAGCACTCCGTTGTTCGCTTCCTGGCTCGATGACTTCGCCTCGAACCTCCCTCAACTGCTCCACGGTCTGAGGATCAGTGCGCTGCTGACCGGCGGTGCTCTGGCCATCGGGCTGCCGCTCGCCCTGCTCGCCGCCCTTGCGCAGATGTCAGCGGTCCGGGGCCTGCGCGCTGGTGCTGTCGTGTTCGTGGAGGTCGGACGCGGTGCACCGGCCCTGGTACTTCTGCAACTGGCGTACTTCGGTCTTCCAAGTGCAGGGGTCGTTCTTCCTGCCATCCTGTCGGCGGTCGCGGCCCTGAGCTGGACTACTGCCGCCTACGGTGCGGAGTACGTCCGCAGCGGCCTGGCCGCCGTTCCCAGGCGCGAGATCGAGGGGTGTGAGGCGCTCGGGATGACCCGCCGCGACACCCTGCGGTTCGTCGTCATCCCTCAAGGCCTGAGGATCGCCCTACCATCGCTGATGGGCTTTGCGGTGATGCTCTTCCAGGCGACGTCGTTGGCTTATTCAGTCGCCGTTCCTGAGCTGATGAGCCAGGCCTACTCGATCGGGTCGTCCACCTTCCGCTATCTCAGCGCCCTCGTCGCGGCCGGACTCCTCTATGCGGCGATCTCGATGCCGAGCACATGGCTCAGCATCGCGGTTGAGCGACGGATGAACCGCCATGTCTGAGCCCCCTCTGACCCTCCTCCCCACCTGACACCCCTCCCGAAGGAACCCCCGTGACCTCAACCGCTCTTCACGTCGTCGACGACATCGCGACCACCGAACCCGCGCATGCGCACTTCTCGGCCACCGAATTCGCCCGCCGGCGCCGTGTCGTCCAGGACGCGATGGCAGCGCGCGGCATCGACTGCCTGCTGATCACCCGCCTGGAGGACCAGTACTGGCTGTGCGGCTTCGACTCCGGCGCCGCGTCGGTCTTCCACGTCCTGTTCTTCACCGTCGAAGGACGGATGCTGCACCTCTCCCGGTCGGCGGACCTGGGCAACATCGCCTACACCTCCCAGTGCCGCGATGCGCTCGTCTTCGACGACGCCCACGGAACCTCGAAGGGGGCGGCGATCAAGGACGTCCTGGCCAGCCTCGGCATGGCCGGCCGGACGGTAGGCGTCGAGACGGACAGCGTCGGGATGTCGCTCGCGCTCCACCACGACCTGCGGGCCGGGGTTGACGGCTGGTGCGAACTCACCGACACCTCGTCGCTGATCCGCGACATCCGCCGGGTCAAGAGCCAGGAGGAGCTGGCGTTCCTGCGCCGCGCCGGCGAGATCCTCGGCCAGGCGTCGGACGCGGCGATCGACATGGTCAAGCCGGGAGCGTTTGAGGGAGACCTCATGGCGGCCTTCCAGCAGACCGTGTTCTCCGCTGACGGCGAAGCGTTCCCGGGCTTCCCGCTCGGCGCGGGTCCGCGTGCCCTTCTAGTGCGTCCCGTGGCAGGTCGTGGCCACGTCGCGGAGAACGACCAAGTGCTCTTCGAGCCGGGTGTCGCATATCGGCACTACTGCGCGACCACGATGTTCACCGTCCTCACGGGGCCCTCGGTCGATCCGCGGCACCTCGCGATGCATGCCGCGTGCGTCGACGCGCTCGAGCGCGTGCAGGCGACGATCAGGCCGGGCAACACCTTCGGCGACCTGTACGAGGCACACCGGGCCACGTTCGCCGAGCATGGCTTCGAGGATGCTGCGCTCAAGGCCTGCGGCTATTCGATGGGTGCCGTGTGGGAGACCACCTGGATGGAGCCGCCGATGATGACCGCAGGTGTTCCGCTGGTACTCCAGGAGCAGATGGCCGTCTTCACCCACATGATCCTCCTGGACCGGGGGTCTGGCCTCTCGATGGTGCTGGGGGAGACGGTCGAGGTCACCGCGAACGGACCCGTGCCGATCACCTCTGTGCCTCGGGAGCTGATCGTCCGATAGTCCTGGACGCCATGACCGCCCTTGAAGGGTGCACCGTCGCAATGATCTAATGAGAGTACACTTTCAAAAAAAGTGCACTCACGATTGTGGGCACTGAGAAGATGGAGGCTTGCATGGCCGACGGGGATCACGGCGGGACCCGGATCGCGGCTCGGCACTTTCGCGAGGTGCTGGGCCAGTACCCCACGGGAGTGGTCGTCGTGACCGCGTCGGACGCCGCCGGCGAACCGGTCGGCATGACGGTCGGGTCCTTCACATCGGTGTCGCTCGATCCACCGCTGGTGGCCTTCCTGCCGAGCAAGACGTCGTCGTCGTGGGCCGCTCTGCGGGCGACGGGTGACCGTTTCTGCATCAACGTCCTCCGTGCGGACCAGGAGGAGCTGTGTCGTGCCGTCGCCATGCGTAAGAGCGACAAGTTCGCGGGCTTCGACTGGCGCTACTCCCCGGGCGGGAACCCGGTGCTGGAGGACGCGGTGGTGTGGATCGACTGCGTTACCGACCAGATCCACGACGGTGGGGACCACCACATCGTGTTGGGCCGCGTGGTCGGCCTCGACTTCGGATCGCCTGGCCAGCCGCTGCTGTTCTTCCGCGGCGGCTACGGCTCGTTCCGCCCCTCGTCCCTGGCCTCGGGTGACTCCGATCTGCTGGCGCACCTCGGGCTGATCGACCTGGCCCGCCCGCAGATGGAGTCGCTGGCCGCCGACCTGGACACCGAGGTGACGGCGATCGCCCTCGTGGGGGACGAGATGGTGCTCGCCGCGGCCGCGGGACACACCGACATCGCCGTGTCACCGACGCGCGTGGGCCAACGCCTGCCGTTCATGGCTCCGATCGGCAGTTGCTTCGCCGCCTGGGGCGACGAGGAGCTGCGGGCGAGATGGCTCGCCCGGGCGGCCGATGGGATGGATGCCGACGAGCTGGGGTATCTACGGCGCGTACCCGCGCTGGTCGGCCAGCGGGGCTATGCCATCGCCGTGGGCCACCGTGAGGGCGCCCACCTCGAGTCGGTCGCGACGCGGATCAACGCCGGAGACCCCGGCACGTCGCCGGAGGACCTGCGCGAAGCGCTCTTCTCGGCACTCCCTGGCTACAACCAGCCCGAGGATCCCGACGGTGATGTCGAGCTGCGTTCGCTCAGCGCCCCGGTCTTCGGTCCTGACGGCGGCATCGTCTACATGCTGACACTGTGGGGAAGGCCCGGACTGACCTCACCTGCCAACGTCAAGCAGCGCGCGACGGCGCTGATCCGCGCAGCCGCGGAAGCCTCTCGGGTCGTCGCCGACGTCGCCTAGTTTCCCGATGCGGTGAGAGCCAGTCCCCGTCAGGCCGGCGTTTGACGTAATCGAGAAGACCCAGTCCCAAACTCTTCGTCAATCCCGTACAGCGGGCATCACGTCTGGCGCCACCCTTGTTGCGGTCCGCGCCGTGCCGCCACGCAGTGGCGAGGTGAGGCGCCACTACGAGCCGGGCACATCGGCCCGTCGATCAGATTCAAGGAGTATGAGATGCCAGAAGCCGTCATCGTCGCCACCGCCCGCTCGCCGATCGGCCGCGCCGGCAAGGGATCGCTGAAAGAGATGCGTCCCGACGACCTGACCGTGCAGATGGTCGAGGCAGCTCTCGAGAAGGTCCCCGAACTGGACCGCCGAGACGTCGAGGACTTGATGCTCGGCGTGGGTCAGCCCGCCGGGGAGGCGGGCTTCAACATCGGACGGACCGTCGCGGTCCTCGCTGGAATGGACCACCTGCCTGGCGTCACGGTCAACCGATACTGCTCGGCGAGCCTGCAGACCACCCGGATGGCGCTGCACGCGATCCGATCGGGCGAAGGCCACGTGTTCATCTCCGCGGGCGTTGAGACCGTGAGCCGTTACACGAACGGCGGCGCGGACGGCCCTCCTGGCACCGAGAACCCGTTGTTCGCCGAGGCTCAGGCGCGGACCGAGAAGTTTGCGGGCGGTGGGCAGACATGGGCGGACCCGCGGATCGTGGGGGACCTGCCGGACGTCTACATCTCCATGGGTCACACGGCGGAGAACGTGGCACAGGAGAGGGGCGTCAGCCGCGCCGATCAGGATGCCTTCGCCGTACGCAGCCAGAACCTGGCTCAGGACGCCATCGCGAAAGGATTCTGGGCACGTGAGATCACCCCGGTGACTCTGCCGGACGGCAGGGTCGTCAGCGCTGACGACGGTCCGCGGGCCGGCGTGACGATGGAAAGCGTCTCGGCCCTGAAGCCCGTCTTCCGCCCCGACGGAACGGTCACCGCCGGCAACTGCTGTCCCCTCAACGATGGGGCAGCCGCGTTGGTGATCATGTCGGACGTCAAGGCCAGGGAGCTCGGCCTGACGCCCCTGGCCCGGATCGTCAGCACCGGCATCAGCGGCCTCTCGCCCGAGATCATGGGGCTGGGGCCCGTCGAAGCCTCCCGCCACGCCCTGGACCTGGCCGGCCTGACCATGGCTGACATCGACCTTGTCGAGATCAACGAGGCCTTCGCCGCACAGGTCATCGCCTCCGCACGCGAGCTCGGGATCGAGGAGGACCGCCTCAACGTCAACGGTGGGGCGATCGCGGTCGGCCACCCGTTCGGCATGACAGGAGCTCGGATCACCAGCACCCTGATCAACTCGCTGCAGTGGCACGACAAGCAGTTCGGGCTGGAGACCATGTGCGTTGGCGGCGGACAGGGCATGGCGATGGTCCTGGAGCGCCTCTCGTGATGTCGCAATCCAGTGGGACCAGCGGCGTCGCCATCGTGACGGGCGCGGCGCGCGGAATCGGCGCAGCAGTCGCACGTCGCCTCGCCACCGACGGCCTGGCTGTCGGCCTCCTCGACCTCGACAGTGCTGCCTGTGAGCCGGTGGTGCAGGACATCCGGGCTGCAGGTGGTCAAGCTGTTGCGGTGAGCGCGGACGTGGTCGACCAGGGTGCGGTCGAGGCAGCCGTCGCCCGGGTCACGGCCGAGCTGGGCCCACCGACAGTGCTCGTCAACAACGCCGGGATTATCCGAGACAATCTGCTGTTCCGGATGAGCGTCACGGACTGGGACAGCGTCATGGAGGTGCATCTGCGTGGGGCGTTCCTGATGAGCAGGGCGGTGCAGGGACACATGGTTGCGGCGAGCTTCGGTCGGATCGTGAACTTGTCCAGCGGCTCAGCACTGGGCAACCGCGGACAGGCGAACTACTCCGCGGCGAAGGCGGGCTTGCAGGGTTTCACCAAGACTCTGGCCCTGGAGCTGGGGAGGTTCGGTGTCACGGCGAACGCCGTGGCTCCGGGCTTCATCGAGACGGAGATGACGGCCGAGACAGCTCAGCGGGTCGGCGTCTCGTTCGAGGAGTTCACTGCACGTGCGGCCGACGAGATTCCGGTGGGGCGGACGGGGCATCCCGACGACATCGCGCACAGCGTGTCCTTCTTCGTCAGTCCGGAGGCCGGATTCGTCTCCGGCCAGATTCTCTATGTGGCCGGAGGGCCTCGAGGATGAGGACGTTCGAGGGCGTCGATGCTCTGCGATCGGCGGTCGGGACCCACCTCGGGTACTCCGATTGGCATCTCGTGACCCAAGCGCAGATCGACCAGTTTGCCGACGCGACCGGCGATCACCAGTGGATCCACGTGGATCGTGCGGCAGCAGCCGAAGGGCCTTTCGGCACGACTGTGGCTCACGGCTATCTGACGCTCGCTCTCGTCCCGAAACTGGTGTGGGAGATCTACGAGGTCACGGGTCTAAAGATGGGTGTCAACTACGGTGCCGACCGGCTGCGCTTCCCTTCGCCATTGCCGGTCGACTCCGTGGTCCGAGCAGGCGTCGCGCTGCTGTCGGTGACACCGGGAACCCACGGCGACCTCGTCGCTTCGCGCGTCACCATCGAGCAGGAGGGCCGACAGAAGCCGGCCTGCGTGGTCGACACACTCTCACTTCTCGTTTCCTGATCCCGGGGAAGGTCGCCCGCATGGTTGCCCGGTTCGGGCTGTCGTGCGGGGCACCTTCCCTACCCGCCGTTCCCGCCGATGACCGTCGGGGCGCCCGGGTCTGCGGCGTCGTCCCGCACACCGATCCTCGTTGCCCTCGTCCTTCGACGACGGGCCCGTGGACATCGCCGTGCAGGGACGGCGGGGACCCGCACGACGGCAGCCGACCGGATCCGCGTGGGCACCATGGCGGGTGAGAACGTGCTCCACGATCTCGGCGTCGTCCCCCGTGCCGACGCGCCGGCCGACCGGGTCGCGCTCTCGAGGCTGTACTACCTGTGACGACCCGACGACCTCTGACCAGGTGTGACTACGGGTGACGCGGAGCGTCTCCGGCGGCGGTGAGCTCCGCGCTGTCACGACGGCGGGTCCGGATGCCGTGCTGTGCGACGTCGTCGACGTCGATATCGCGCTTGAGGATCTTGCCGGTCGAGCCCTTCGGAAGGGCTTCGCGGAGCTGGTAGACCCGCGGGATCTTGTAGGAGGCGAGTCGGTCACCCAGCCAGGCCCGCACCTCGGCGACATCGAGGTCGTGTCCTGGCTCGCCGACCAGGACGGCGGCGACCTCCTCGCCCAGTCGTTCGTCCGGGATGCCGATCACCGCGCACTCAACCACGGCCGGGTGGTGGTAGAGGACGTCCTCGACCTCAGCGGGGTACACGTTGTAGCCCCCGCGGATGATCAGCTCCTTGAGCCGACCGACGATCCACAGGTCGCCGTCGTCGTCCATACGGCCGAGATCACCCGTGAGGAACCAGGGGCCGGTGCGTACGTCGGCGGTGGCGTCCGGTCGGTTCCAGTACTCGCGCATGACGCTAGGCCCCTGGACCGCGACCTCGCCGACCTCGCCGGTGGGCACTGGCTGGCGATCGGGCCCGAGGATGACGATCTGGCAACCGGGGACGGCGCGACCGACGCTGCCCTCCTTCGGCTCCTCGGCGAGGGGCTGAGCGGTGGCGGCTCCGGTCGTCTCGCTCAAACCGTAGCCGTCGAGGACGCGTGCTCCGAACCGGGTCTCGAACTCGATCCTGACTGCATGGGGAAGCGGTGCGCCGCCCGTGAGGAAGTACCGAAGGTCCGGAAGATCGTCGGACATGACGGGGGTGTCGGCGTGGAGCATCTCGTTCCACATGGTCGGAACGCCGGCCATCATGGTCAGTCGGTGGGAGACCGCCATGTCCAGCATCTGCACGGCATCGAATCGCCGCAACAGCGACAGGCTGGCCCCGACGTGCTGGACCGAGGCCATGACCGATGCCTGGCCGAAGACATGGAACAGCGGAAGCGCCGTGCCCACCCGGTCGTCCGGACCGACGCCTTGGACCTCCGACAGGGAGCGGCCGCAGGCCAGCAGGTTCCCGTGGGTCAGGACCGCGCCCTTGGGGTTGCCGGTGGTTCCGGACGTGTAGAGAAGGACGGCGGCATCGGTCGGATCCATGTCGGCGTGGGCGAAGCCGTCGTCGGCAGATGCCGCGGACGGCACAAGTGAGTCGGGCTCGAGGATCCACGTGGGCCGGTCGCCGGATGACGGGGACGAGAGGAGCGCGTCACGGGTGTCGGTGCAGCCGATCGCCAGCACGCACTCCGCGTCGGAGTGGAAGTAGTCGATCTCGCGCGGCGCGCACAACGTGTTAACCGTCACCGCAACAGCGCCAAGCGCCAGCACGCCGTGGTACACGAAGACGAACTCCGCGCTCGTCGGCAGCACGATCAGCACCCGGTCTCCGCGGGTGACACCGCGGCGGGACAGCTCCTCCGCGGCACTGCGGGCGTGGGCCCGCAGCTCGCCGTAGCTCCACGAGCGTCGTTCGTCCCGTAGGGCGATGTGGTCGTGCATCGCATCCGCATGCCGCCAGATGTTCTGCACCGCGTTGACCATGTGGACTCTCCTCCATCGCACGATTCCCTCGTCCCACAGGCATGTGACAGAGGCGATACTCCAACTCCCCGGGACGATCGCGCCATAGAGAGTGCGCAGCCTTTCCTTGAAGGCCTTTGCATTAACGACAAGAGATCACTGGTCCGGGGCGCACCGGCGATGGGTTCGAAGTTCGCACTCGTCAGCCGGTTGACGGTCATGCTCGACTGATGTCGCAGACAGTGGACCGACCCCCAGGAGATTGACGTGCATGGACCAGACTTCGAGCGACTCTTCAACGCCATCCCGGCCAACTACCTGGTCCTCGACCTCGACTGGAACATCGTGGCGATCACCGACACAGCGTTGGGTGAGCGGGCACGTGCCGATGTCGTCGGCAGGAGTCAGTTCGAGGTCTTCCCGGATAATCCCGACGACCCTGACGCTTCGGGCACCGCGTCGATGCTGGCAGCTCTCAGCCGGGTGTTGGAGGAGAAGACGGGCCATGTGATGCCGGTGACGCGATACGACATCGCTGACGCCGACGGCGTCTTCCAGGTGCACTACTGGAGGCCTGTCAACCAACCGGTGTTCGACGAGAACGGCGCGATCACGCACGTTATCCACGGGGTCGAGGGCGTCACCGGCACCGTCGGCGCGGACGGCGCCTGAGCCGCGACGGACTCTGCTGCTGGGCTTCCGCTTTGCCCCGGGGACGTGAGAAACTGAGAGTGCACTTCGATCGAAGTGCCATGTCTCGACAGTGCAGGAGCAACGAGTGAGCAAGCGCATCGCCCTCAACGCCTTCAACATGACCGCGGCGGGGCACCAGAGCTCGGGTCTGTGGCGGCACCCGCAGAGCCAGGTCCATCGCTACAAGGACCTGGACTACTGGCTCGACCTCGCGCGCACGCTCGAGCGAGGACGGTTCGACGCCATCTTCCTCGCCGATGTCCTGGGTCCGTACGACGTCTATGAGGGCTCGACCGCGCCGGCGCTGCGCAACGGCATGCAGATCCCGGCCAACGACCCGTTCCAGTACATCTCGGCCATGGCGGCCGTGACGGAGCGGCTGGGCTTCGCGCTGACCGCATCGGCCACGTTCGAGCACCCGTACCCGCTGGCGCGGCGTTTCAGCACGCTGGACCATCTGACCAAGGGCAGGGTCGGCTGGAACGTGGTGACCTCCTATCTCCCCAGTGCATCGCGGAACTTCGGCTCGGAGCCTCTGCCCCATGACGAGCGCTACGAGATGGCCGAGGAGTTCATGTCGGTCATGTACAAGCTGTGGGAGGGGTCGTGGGACGACGACGCCGTCGAGCTCGACCGTGAGCGCGGTGTCTACGTGAACCCGGACAAGGTCCACCCCATCCGGCACCAGGGCCGCTACTTCGACGTGGACGGCTTCAACATGGCCGAGCCCTCGCCGCAGAAGACCCCGGTGATCTTCCAGGCGGGCGCGTCGTCGAGGGGCCGCGCCTTCGCTGCGGAGCACGGGGAGGGCCTTTTCGTGAACGTGCTCAACTCCGACCTCAGCCGGGTGATCACGAAGGACATCCGCGACCAGGTCGAGGCTGCGGGCCGCAAGAGGGATGACGTCAAGATCTACACGATCCTCACGGCCGTCGTCGCCGACTCCGACGCGGAGGCCGAGCGCCGTTACAAGAAATACCAGGAATATGCCTCCCCTGAGGGGGCGATGGCCCTGTTCGGTGGCTTCTCCGGTGTCGACCTCGCGCGCTTCGACCGGGACAGTCCGTTGGCCGCCGGTGACACCAACGCCATCCAGACCGTCCTGGACCTGTTCACCAAGCTCGACCCGACGCGGAAGTGGACACCGGCCGACATCGGGAACCACATGAGCATCGGGGGAGTCGAGCCCGTTCTCGTCGGCAGTGCCGAGACCGTCGCGAACGAGATCGAGCGCTGGATCGACGAGGGCGATCTCGACGGGATCAACCTGTCGTACGCCGTCACGCCCTACGACATCGAGGCGTTCGTCGACACGGTCGTCCCCGAGCTGCAGAAGCGCGGCCGAGTCTGGAAGGACTACGAGGGCGAGACCTTGCGTGAGTACATCGCCGGGCTGGGGAACAAGCGACTGCCCGCCACCCATCCCGGCGCGCGAGCGGCGCGAGCCGATGTGTACCCGGGTTGAGCGGCGAACCGGCCGACACGCTCGAGACACCGCCTCGGCGGTGCGCCAGGCACGGAGATGTCAGATCGAGGCCAACTGCTCGAGCCACTTCCCCTTGGGGAGGATCTGGAGCGGACGCAGAAGCGCCTCGAGACGGTGCCTGAGCCGATCCGGCAGCTTCGCCGACGAGAGGCCCCGCGCATGGGAGCGGAGCACCTCGTGGACGTAGAGGGCATGGCAGTTCTGCACGACCGTCGCGGGGTCGATGCTGGCGAACGCCCGCGCCTCCTGGGCCTGGGCGACGATGGCCTCGAGCAGCTCGAACCACCGAGTGGCGTAGGCGAGCCCGCTCTGCGCCACGTCGGTGTGGGCGCCGAACGACTCCTTCACGTAGGTGAAGGCCAGGTCCGGATACCTCACGTAGAGGTCGGCGAACATCTGGTAGCTGGCCAGGATGCGGTCGACGTAGGCCTCGGCGTCGCGCGACGGAGTCGCATGGTTCTCGGCCTCCTGCTGGGCGCAGGCGTCGATGACCCGCTCGAACTCCTCCCCGTAGACCATCAAGAACAGGTCGAGCTTCGACGGGAAGTAGCGGAACAGCGTTGCCTCGCCGACGTCGGCGCGAGCGGCGATCTCTTTGGTCGTCACGGCGTCGTAGCCGCGGTCCCACATCAGGTCGCGAGCCGCGGCGCGCATCCGGGCCATGGCTTCCTGCTTCTTGCGCTCCCGCAGGCCCAGCTGCGGGGGATTGTCCGATGCCACGCGCACCTCTCCTTCAGTCTGCGCGGCAGTCTAGGTCCTGACCGGATGCGGCGGGGTGACGCGCGCCGCGCAGCGTGCGCGCAACGGCGAAGTGCTGCAGGACCTACCCGGATGACCGTCGGGCTTCAAGGCCCCAGGCCAGGTGAGGGGTGATGAGAATGTTGCCGCAGGGAGTCGGATCGGCGGCCCCGGACGGCCTCGAGGGGTCGAACGCGGTCCGGCGCGAGGTTCAGCTCCGGTGGGCCGACGTCGACGCGTTGGGGCACATCAACAACGTCGCATACGCATCCTACTTCGAAGACGCGCATCGCTGGCTCTTGGACGACGGCCCTCGGGCAGTCAGCGCGCGTCGGCTGGCGCTCCGGCGTCAGGAGATCACCTACCTGAGCCCCTTGACGTTCCGCACCGGCTCGACCATCGCGACCCGTTCCTGGTCCGACGCGACTCAGGAAGCGCCGGTCATCAAGGCTGAGCTGTTCGAGGACTCGCCCGAGGGGCCGCGCGTACATGCCCGATCGAGGGCCGTTCTCGAACCGCGGGCTGAGCGGGGCCGCGGACCGGCGCCCTTGTTGGACCCGATCCTGGTCGAGCGTGCCCATCGCTCGACGGTCGCCGTGCGCTTCGCCGACCTGTCTCCTCGGGGGGAGGTTGCCGACACGGCGGTCTTCGAGTATCTGCAGGAGGCGCGGATCGCGCTGATGGCGGAGATGGATCTCGAGCCGACCTCGACCGTGGTGGCTCAGAAGGATGTCGACTTCCACCGCCCCGGCCTCGAGCAGTCGGCGGCCCTGGACGTGTGGAGCTGGGTTTCCCGCATCGGCAACCGGTCGATGACCATCGATTCGGTGGTGGCACACGGGGGCACGGTCTTTGCTCGTGGGAGCTCCACCCTGGTGTTCTTCGACGCCGGCGCCCAGCGCTCGGCGACACCGTCGGAGACGGTGACGCGCGCCTTGCGCTCCCGGCAGCTCTGACTGGGCGGGCGCGGTCGGCCGCACGGACCGTGCCGGAATCGCCCTGCGCGATTGACAAATCTGCACGAGACGCTTGCCTCGGCATGTCCCTGGGGCCTAGAGTGATAGCGCACTATCGATTGAGGGCGTACAACCATATCCCGACGACCTCCAAGCCCGCGCCGGAGCGCGACCCGCCGATGTCAGCGACTCGTCGGCCTTCACGAACGGAGAGATGGATGTCTGAGCAGCGTTATGCCGTGGTCGACCCCGCGACCGGTGAGGAGATCCGGGCCTACCCGACAGCGACCGACGAAGAGGTCATGGCCGCCGTCGCGAAGGCGGCCGAGGCGTACCAGAGCTGGGCGCGGAATGCGGCGGTCAGTGACCGGGCCAAGTGTGCGCAGCGTGCCGCCGAGCTCCACCAGGAGCGGCGCGACCAGTTGGCGGCCATCATCAGCCGCGAGATGGGGAAGCCGCTCGGTCAGGCCCTGATGGAGGTGGACTTCAGCGCCAGCATCTTCGCCTACTACGCGGCGAACGCAGAGACCTTCCTGGCTGACGAGGAGATCGCGCTCCAGTGGGGCGAGGGCTCCGCCCTGATCGAGCGCCAACCGCTCGGTGTGCTGCTCGGCATCATGCCGTGGAACTTCCCCGTCTACCAGGTCGCGCGCTTCGCCGCACCCAACCTCGTGGCCGGCAACACCATCGTCCTGAAGCACGCCCCTCAGTGCCCGGACTCCGCGGCGGCGCTGGCGGAGCTGTTCGCCGATGCCGGCTTCCCGGCGGGGGCGTACAACAACATCTACGCCACGAACAGCCAGATCGAGGCCGTGATCGCTGACCGCCGCGTTCAGGGCGTGTCGCTGACAGGGTCCGAGCGAGCTGGATCAGCGGTGGCCGAGATCGCCGGCCGGCACCTGAAGAAGGTCGTCCTCGAGCTCGGTGGCTCGGACCCCTTCATCGTGCTGAGCACCGATGACCTGGACGGCATGGTCGAGGCTGCCGTGATGGCACGTCTCGCCAACTGCGGGCAGGCCTGCAACGCCGGCAAGCGGATGATCGTCCACGAGGATCTGTACGACGAGTTCGTGGCGAAGTTCAGCGCGCGAATGACGGCGATGCCCGCGGCCCCGTTGTCTTCCGCGGCGGCGGCGGCGCGGCTGGAGGAGCAGGTGTCGCAAGCCGTTGCTGACGGCGCGACCCTCAAAGGAGCGGACGAGCGGCGAGGCGCATGGTTCGCCCCCGGTGTGCTCACGGGCGTCGAGAGCAGCGCCGTGGCTCGAGACGAGCTGTTCGGGCCGGTCGCCATGGTGTTCAAGGTTCGTGATGAGGCGGAGGCGATCCGCGTCGCGAACGACACCGACTACGGGCTCGGCTCCTACATCTTCACCACGGATCCTGAGCAGGCGCGCCGGGTCGCGAGCAAGCTGGACGCCGGCATGGTCTTCATCAACGGGGTCAACGCGATGGGTCCCGAGATGCCCTTCGGTGGTGTCAAGCGATCGGGCTTCGGCCGTGAGCTCGGCCGGCTCGGCATCGACGAGTTCCTCAACCGGAAGATGATCCGGACCGTCCGCTGAGTATGCGGGGCGTAGCGCTTCTTGGGGCGTCGCCCGCGCTGCAAGGCATTACCACAGCACGAAAGGCAAGGCAGTCCCACGTGAGACGCGACATCTACGACAGTGACCATGAGGCATTCCGGAAGTCAGTCCGGGAGTTTATGGAGCGCTCGGTCATCCCCAACCTGGACTCCTACGCCGAGGACAAGGCCTTCCCTCGCGAGTTGTGGCTCGCGGCCGGCGAGCAGGGCCTCCTCGGCCTCGGCATCCCGGCGGAGTACGGCGGCAGCGGCGCCGAGGACTTCCGCTTCGCGGCGGTGCTGGGCGAGGAGACCTCGAAGGTCGTCGCTGCCCTCAACAGCTGCTGGGGCATCCACTCCGACACGGTCGTGCCCTACTTCGTCGAGCTGGGCACCGAGGAGCAGAAGAGTCGGTGGCTCCCGGGCATCGCGTCGGGTGAGATCCTCTGCGCGATCGGCATGACGGAGCCGAGCGGTGGATCTGACCTCGCCGCGTTGAAGACGACTGCGGTCCGTGACGGGGACGAGTGGGTGATCAACGGCTCGAAGACGTTCATCACCAACGGATACTCCGCCGATCTGGTCCTGGTGGCGGCGAAGACCAGTCCCGAGAAGAAGGCACGCGGCATCTCGCTCTTCGCGGTCGAGACCACGAAGGAGGGGTTCTCCCGCGGACGCAAGCTCGACAAGGTCGGCCAGGATGAGTCGGACACGGCCGAGCTGTTCTTCGACAACGTCCGGGTCACGGATGCCGAGCTCATCGGCGAGCTCGACCACGGCTTCATCCACATGATGCAGTGGCTCCCGCAGGAGCGCCTCGGGTCCGCCATCAGCAACGTCGCACACGCTAAGCAGATCCTCATCGAGACGCTGGACTACACCAAGGAACGTGAGGCGTTCGGGCAGCCGGTCGGAACCTTCCAGCACAACAAGTTCCTGCTCGCTGAGCTCTTCACCCAGATCGAGGTCGCGGAGGCGTACGTCGACAAGTGCGTCATGGCTCACGTGCGCGGTGAGCTCACTGCGATCGATGCCGCCAAGGCCAAGTGGTGGTCCGCCCAGACGCAGTCGGAGGTGCTCGACCACTGCGTGCAGCTGCACGGAGGATACGGATTCATGAACGAGTACCGCGTGGCGCGCGCCTGGCGGGACGCTCGGGTCACGAAGATCTGGGCCGGCTCAAACGAGATCATGAAGCAGTTGATCGGTCGCGACCTCGGACTGTGATCCCGCCCCTGCGGGCAGCGGCAGCGGTCGGACGACGGGCCTGTTGGTGCCGCACGTCCAGGGGCGGATCCCTGCGGCATGCCCGGCGAGCTCACCTGGGACTTCCGTGTCGGATCGCTCGCGCAGACGTCTGCCCTGTGGGCGGCGATGGGGATCGTTCACGGCGTCCTGCTCCATCGCCAACGTGAGCATGAGTCAACGGGCCAGATGGCTCGAGGTCGATGACCTGGAGACGACGCCGAACGTCCGTCACCAAGCCGCCGGATGAGACAGCTCCGCTCGGCTCGGCAACGGTGACGCCTATGGTCCGGAGGGGGCGAATCGGCGGCGATAGGAGGTGGGCGTGGTCGAGAATGCCGTGGCGAAGTTCTGCCGGAAGGTCACGACGCTGCTGAAACCGCACGCGTCGGCAATGCGGGTCATCGGCCAGGTCGTGGTCTCGAGAAGGAGGCGCGCTTCGTCGAGGCGACGCGTCAGGACCCAACGCGCCGGTGTTGTCCCGGTGACCTCGGCGAAACGGCGGGTGAAGTTGCGCCGGCTCATCCCGGCGTGGGCTGCCAGGGCATCGACGGAGAGTCGCTGGTCGAGGTGTGCAAGGGCCCAGTCGATCGCCGGTCCGAGGTCGCCCACGCCCCCTGCTTCCGGCATGGGGCGCTCGACGTACTGGGCCTGGTCGCCTTCGCGGTGAGGCGCGACGACGAGGTGGCGAGCGACGGTGGCCGCCGCGGCGGAACCGAGGTGTGAGCGCACGATCGACAGACAGGCGTCGATGGCCGATGCCGTGCCGGCTGAGGTGAGCACGTCGCCGTGATCGCGGTAGAGCGCTGCCGGAGTGACCGCCACGTCCGGGCGCCGGTGGGCGAGCTGGTCGACCGCGGCCCAGTGGGTGACGACATCCCTGCCGTCGAGGATCCCGCTGTCGACGACGGGGAACGCGCCGAGGCACAGTCCCGCGATGCGGCTTCCCCGCGCTTGCGCGGCGCGGATCCGGTCGGCCAGTGCGGGGGTGGTCGGCGGGAGGTCGTGCGGCCATGACGGCAGGACCACGAGGTCGGCGTCCTCGACGACGTCGGGGCCCGAGACGCCGTCGACCCAGAGCCCCTCGGCGGTTCGCACGCCGCGGCCGTCCTCGGTCCACACGACGGGGTCCCATCCTTCGGCCAGGCCGAGGCGGCCGACCTCGCCGAAGACCAGCAGGGGTGCGGCGAGGTGGAACATGGTGATGCCGTCGAAGGCGTGTACAACGATGGTCATGGTGGCCTGATCTCATCGAAAGTCGTCTTTCGCGCCACTCACGGTACCGCTTCGCGGCGACCAGAGTGGAGGGGAACGACAACCCCATCGAACTGAGGAGACCCTCCGTGTCCAAGCCCCGCCGCGCCCTGATCGTCGTCGACGTCCAGCAGGAGTACTTCGACGGGATCCTTCTGATCCAGGCTCCGTCACGTGAGCAGTCCCTCGCCAATATCCTGGTTGCGCTCGAGGTCGCCGAGCGCCACGACATGCCCGTAGTCGCCGTCCAGCACCAGCTGCCCGAGGGGGCGCCGGTCTTCGCCGTCGGAAGCCACAGCTGGTCGCTGCACCCCGAGATCGAGCGGCGCCTGAAGCCCTCCTGGAAGCGCGTCACCAAGGAGAAGAGCAGCGTATTCGCGGGCACCGATGTCGCCGCGTGGCTGGCCGAGCAGGATGTCGACACCATCACCATCGTCGGCTTCATGACCAACAACTGCGACATCGCCACCGCGATGGGCGCCGAGGAGCTCGGCCTGGCCGCCGAGATCCTCTCGGACGCGAGCGGTGCCATCCATCTGGCCAATGAGGCCGGCAAGGTGTCCGCAGACGAGCTGCACCAGACCCTGCTCGTGCTCCTGCACTCCAACTTTGCAGCCGTCGCCAGTACCAAGGCCTGGACGGAGGCGGTCGCCGCCGGAACGGCGATCCTCAAGAATGACCTCGGCACTTCCGCCATGCAGGGCCGCGCCGCCTTCGCCGGCTGAGGGTTGACAGGCTCGCCTGTCGTGGCAGACGCACCGTGTCCAAACGACTCCGACGGGTCAGAGGGGTACGTCGGCGAGTAGGTCACCTGGTGGCCGAGCCGCCCGGCGAAGGCTGCCCTGAGATCGGTATCCGTCAGTCCGGGAAGGCGCCGACAGCGACGACACCCGTGGACGAATGGCGCCATGACTTTCCTCGTGCACGGCGCCACCGGCGCCCAAGGTCCCGTCCTGTCCGCTCTCACCGCTGCCGGCCAGTCCGCCACGGCGGCCGTCCGTGACCCCGTCAGGGTCGATGGCGCGCCCGGCGTCGCCGTCAACTTCGGCGATCGTCTTCTTGACCGCCGTGTCCACGCCGACGGTGACCGAGACCGCCGCATCGACGGGCCAGGGCCCCGTGCACGGCTCTCCTCGCCCGTGGAACGCCGAACCCGCCTGCAGGTGGCGCCTGCGGTGGGATTGGCGGCGGTTGGCCCGGTTGGGTTCGCGAGCATCGTTCATTCACGTGCGGCTCGAGGTCTGGAACGGCGTCGTCTTCATCAATGTCGACGGCCCGGAGCAGCGAGCGGTCTGCGACATCTTGGCCGGCATCGAATGGCCCGCGCGAGACATCGCCAAGTCGAAGGTGGCGAAGGTTGAACGTGGGCGCCTACCCGTCCCACTCTTGTCCCCATTTTCGGCAGGGGGCTGCTAGGCCACCCCGCGGTCACGCGTCCCGACCGGCGGCAAAGTGCGTGTCAAATGCGTGTCAGGAGAATCAGCCAGCGCCCTTCGCGCCCAACTGCGTCAAACACGTTTGTGCAGGTCAGCCCTTCAATGCCAATGCCTGCCGTCGTTAACCACTGAGCGTGCCGGGCTTCCCCTGGTATTACTGATTCGGAGTGCTTCCGCAGGCCAGCCTCGGGGCACGTCGCACCAGTACGCACTCACTCCGCAATGCGGTCGCCGAGCTTCGTTGCGCGCGGGGCGGGTGGCGCGGCTTCGGCAGACCACCGGAGCCCGCCGTTCGCGTCGCGGCTTACGACCACTTGGCTGGTCGCGAGTACGTCCGGCCTGCGGCATCGGTGACGTCGTGCGGTAACTGGCTCTGCCGGATCTTCGCGCCGTTGATGTGGAAGGAGCCTGGCATCAGCTTCTTGAGTTCCGCCGAGAAGCGCTTCGGGGGAAACGCCGCGGCCACGAACAGGGTTGGGTGTAGGACCTTGGTCGCTTTGACGGCCGGAGTGAGGTCGCTGTCTGCGCTGATGATCAACGCAGAGTCGGCTACTCGCTGAGCAGCATCAGACACGAGTGACGTCGCGATGTTGACGTCCGTCTCCTTCTCCTCGTAGTGGGTCCACCCGGCGCCGCATTTGCGACACTTCATCGCTGCGGGCGAGTTCCACGAGGTCGAGCCAGAGCATGCGCCGTCCGAACTGGTCCTTGAGCCCGTGGTACAGGTTGAAACCGTCCACGTACACGATCAGGCTCGACAAGGGTGCCCTCCTCCTTGGAATACGGCGATCACCCTACGTCGTTGACCTGGTCGCGATGTCCGACACGGCGAGTTGGCTGGTTTGATCCGTGGGCGGACGTGTGGCTATAGTCTCCGTACACCACGCCAAGGCCTAGCGGCTTTGGTCCAACGGCCCCATCTCACGGTGGGGCCGTTTTTGTTTGCCGATCCTCACGGTCGCCGACCTCCCTCTGAGCCCCCACCGCTCGGGTCCATCGGGCGTCCGGCGGCCTGCCTCATGAGGTCGGCGGGCTGCCGCCCTGGTCCGGTCCTCCGCCGTCGGCCACAGATGGCTGTAGGTGTTCAGCGTGGTCGTCGCCGACGAGTGACCGAGCGCCCGCTGCACGGTGACGACGTCGCACCGCGCCGCGATCAGTCCCGAGGCGTAGAAGTGCCTCTTATGCGGCGCGCCGCATAAGAGGCATTAAGCAGACGGCGGGGTTATGCGCCCTGTCGGGGCGTCTGCGCTGGTGGTGGCGGTCTCGGGGCGTGTTGTTGTCCGCATAATCCTGGTGATCCGCGTCAGCGGCCGAGTGAGTCGAGCCAGCCGGCGGAAGCGAGGTGGAGCGACCGTCGACGGCGGCGGGCGCACCCGGCCTCGGCGAAGAATCGCTTCTCTGTTCATTCCACTCCGAATGCAGAGGGTGATTCTCATGGAAGACGCAGTTGTGGGTGCTGCTGTCGGCACGGTCTTGTCGGCGTTGGGTGAGGCCGGTAGGGCAGCGAGCACGCTTCGACACCATCAGGCTGTGCTGGATCGGTTCGTCGTCTTCTTGGCCCAGCGTGGCCTGGACCGGGCGAGCGAGCAGGTGTGCATCGACTTCATCGAGAAGCAGACCGGGGTCAGGTTGGCCTCGTTGGGAGAGTCGGTCACCAACGGCGACGTCCAAGCGGTTCGCCGGCCGGTGGCGTTGCTGACGCAGGCTCTGGCTGGGCGGCCGGTCGAGGTTGCCCGGCCGGTCATCCCGGTCCATGACGGCTGTCCGGTGAGGTTCCGCTCGCTGCGGGACGACTATCTTGCAACGTGTCGCGAGCGCGGCAACGTCGAAGCGACCCTGCTCGCCAAGGACAAAGCGGTTCAGTCGCGCTGGTTCGCGGCTTCTAGGCGCCGCGGTCAACCCGGACAGCAGCCCACCCGGCCCGAGCAGGTCGACCCCGCCAGCGCCGCTAGGTCACCGGCGACGAATCAGTTTCCCGGGAAGCGGTCTCGTGCGGACTCGAGGAACCGAGTCGACCCGTCGATACCCACGACCTCTCGTCGACCACCCTCCGACAGCACGTCGGTCCAGTGGCCCGGACCGCAGCCAGCGTCCAGCAAGCGGCCTCCCGTGCCGTCGCGCCACAGCACGATTGTGAGCCGATCTCGGTCCGCCATCTGGTGGATCGAGCCCAGCTTCCCGATGTACTCCTCGGCGCCGGAGTGGTACGCCGCCGCGACCTCAGCTCGTGCCACCTGCCGAGGCTACTGACCCGGGGACTTGCACTGGCGCCATCACTCGCGCACGGTCCGAACTTTGCGCGATCAATTCGCCGAGGCCGGACCCGCCAAGGTTCACCGCCGGCGCCTCAACAACCTTCGCTGCATCTCGACATCTCATCCTTCTTGAGTGGGTGAGTCGTCGTGTCGAAATTCGGTCGGTTGGTGACGTCCGATCCGTGGGTCGACGGGGTGCTTGTCCCGTGTGTAGGGGTCGCGGCGCTCCGCGACCTCATGACTCAGGGAAGAGGTGGTCCCCAGTGGGTAACGCGGGGCAGGCACAGTCGGGTCGGGATCGGGCACGTGATGCCCGGCTGAAGGCGGCGCGCGAGCGGCGGCTCCAGCTGGACCCGGATCAGATCGCACGGGAGCGGCGAATCGACGAGGTCGCGGCCGCTGCCGCGATCGAGCGGCTGGTCGCCGAGAAGCTGGCAGTCAAGGACATCGTGCAGCTGACTGGGCTGGACCAGGCGACGGTGCGTCGGCTGCGTCAACTCGGCACCGAGGAGGAGGCGGCCCAAACCGCGACGGTCGGGGACGCGAGCGGGTCTACCGATGCCGCGGGCGTTCGGGTGGCGTGATGGCCACCGCGACGCTCGCAGCGGTCCAGGCGCGGCCGAGGGTCGCGGTGGTGCGGGTGGAGCGAGCCGGTCTGCGTGCCGTGATGGGTCGCGACCTACCGTGCCCGTGGTGCGGCCACTGCCACCACTTCGTGGCCTGTGAGGACTGCTCATGCCCGGCCCACGAGCACTACCCGGGAGAGCTGTGATGTCCGGCCACGACGAGGCAGCCGGTCGGCCGCCGTGCGCGAACTTGGGAAAGAGGCGGTGCGCGCAGCAGAGATCGTGAAGGCGAACGCGGAACGGCTCAGCATCGCCACGTTCCGCGCGATGGGCATTCCGGCGGGCTCGATCCTCGAGGGTCTCGGGGCTCGGCACGGAACCCGACTCAGTGCGTCCAGCACTCGTCCCCATGAGCGTCCGCGAGGCGACGGCCGATCACCTTGGGCACCGCGCCACTGAGATGGCGGCGGTGGGTCCGGGGGTCGGGCAGTGAACGCCGGGCCGGCATTCGTGACGACCCGCCGCCGGTAGCACGAGCTGCTGAAGTGGTGGCCGGCTTGGGCGTTGACCCGGATCCTGCGTGACCCGGCCGCTGTCCTCCGCGTGCGCGAGTCGGGCTGGTCCGGAACGCACCACACGGATCCGACGACGGGGGAGCGGATCGTGGGCACACCAGAGGGCCTGGGCTTCGGCGTGGACGAGGCGTGGCACAGCCCGCGCGAAGTCATCGCCTGGTCAGACGTAGAGCGATCGCCACGACCGTCCTGGCCGAGATTTCCTGGGCAGCTTGTCGAATTCGGAAAGCGGATGAGCGAGCACCACAAGAAGTACCGCGGTTCTCGGCCAGCGCGGAGGCAATCGGGTGTTGGCCGATCGGCGAGGGCCAACCCCTTGACTGTGCGCCAGGAGGCCTACGTCCACGAGCTCGAAGCCTTCGAGGCCAGCGGCGTCCAGGCCGCGTGGGAGGCGAAGAAGGCGGCGCATGCAGACGCACGGTGGGGATGATTCTGGGGTGTGCGATCTCGGGGATCCGCGACGAACACGGTAGGAGGCGACCGCGGCCCTGTGCTCGTGCCGTCAGGCAACCTGGTTTACTGCAACGGCGGGGTCAGTCGAGATGGCCGAGAGGCAGGATCGTCCGGCTGAACTGGTGGTTGATGACCTCCGCGGCGGCGATGTACCAGACGACCAAAGCCAGCGCGATGCCCGCCCATCCGCCGACGTGGGTGGCGGTGAGGTTGCCCCGGGCGTCGCCGATGATCCCGGGGATCAGGGTGACCTCGACGAGGACGAAGGCGACGACGACCGCCACGTTAGTCTTGAGTGCGCCGATCAACATGAACGCGGCGAACACGGCCCACGGGGTGAGGAAGAGCGCGGTGGCATGGCCCCGCTGCTCGGCCGGGATCTCGTCGACGTACAGCGTGGCGTAGAACGCGAACGAGGCCCAGAAGGCGCCGAAGGCGCCGAAGGTGACGGCGGGGAAGAGCTGGCCGTCACGCAGCAGCCAGAACGCGACGGCGATCTGGATCGCGCCGCCGAAGATCCAGGCGGTGGCCGTCGCGCCGGCGAGGGCGCTGTGGTCGATGAGACCGGCGTTGACCCAGGACAGCAGGAACGTCGTACCGGCGAAGGCACTGAAGGCGAGCGGGGCGGGATTCACCCGGGGTGCGTCGGTGGTGAGGGACATCGTGGCTCTCTCTCGTGGTGGGGTCAGAAGAACCAGTGCTGGGGCTCGGTGTCGTGGGTGCGGACGTCGGCGAAGCGGCCGGCGTGGAAGGCGAGCGGCTCACCGGGGGAGCTGCAGGTCGCGGAGACGGCTCCGAGCACGACGGTGTGGTCACCAGCCTCGACCACTCGGTCGACCGCGCAGTCGAGGTGCGCGAGCGCGTTCGGTACGACGGGCAGGGAGTGCTCGCCGTACTCCAGGTGGAGCCCGGCGAAGTGGTCCTCGCCGCGGGCAGCGAAGCGCAGTGCGATCTCCTGCTGTCGGCGGGCGAGGACGTTGACCACGAACCGGCCACGCTCGACGACCGCCTCGGCGGTGCGCGCGCCGTGGTTGAAGCACACCAGCAGCAGCGGCGGGTCGAGCGACACCGAGGTCAGTGAGTTCACTGTCATCCCGTGCGGCACGCCGTCCAGCTCGGTGGTGATCACCGCGACGCCGGTGGCGAAGCGGCCCATGGTCTGCCGCATCTGCATCGGGTCGATGAGGGGCTCGGTCATCGTGGTCACCTCCCTCAGGCCTCGCGGGGACCCGGGTAGCGGACCTCGAAGGTCAGCACGCCCTCGTCGGTGCGCCACGGGCCGTGCGGCATGCCCGGCGGGCGGCAGGCGTACTGGCCGGCCACGAAGGTCTGCCCGAGGGTGATGTCGTAGAAGGAGCCCTCGAGGATGTAGACCTCCTCCCAGAAGTCGTGGCGCTGCGCGCCCATCGGCGTGGAGTCGGCGCCTGCCTCGTAGCGCAGGATCCGCGTGGCGATGCCCGTCTCGGGGTCGCGGGCGAGGATCCGCTCCGTGATCAGCGGGTCGTCCCCCGGGCACACGGTGAACGCGACGTCCGTGACTGGGTGGAACTCGAGCTCGGGCTTCATCGGGCGACCTCGTTCGTGGCGGAGTAGCTGGACAGGAACGCGTCGACACTCGCGACGGCGGAGCCGTAGTCGAAGTTGCGGAACGAGTAGCCCTTGGCGACGAACGGCGCGCCGGCGTAGAACATCTCGTACTGCTGGTGGCGTCCGGCGAACTCGGAGCCGACCGCGTCCCAGACCAACTTGAAGAGCTTGATCCGGTCCTCGGCGCCGACGCCGGGGCTGGACACGTAACGCTCCATGTCGACCGAGGTGTCGGCTCCGAGCAGCTCGGCGGCCGAGGACGGCACCTGGAGCACGCCGCCGCCGACCAGCTCGCGGACGATGGCGATGACCCGGGGGTGCAGCTCGGCCTGCAGGCCCATCACGCCGTAGAGCGCGGGTGCGCCGGGGCGGTGCAGACCCTGGTCGTCGGTGTGCGCGGTGAACTGTGCGGCATCGATGCCGGACTCCACGATGGAGACCAGGCTGGCGAGCTCGCCGAGCTTCTCGACGACGCCGGGGAACCGGTCGACGCCGTTGACGGCGGCGACCTTGCGGGCCAGGCCGGCGAGGAAGCGCAGCTTCGTGGCGAAGCGGATCTGGGCCTGGAAGTTGCCCAGGACGTGCGCGCCGGTGTCGAAGAACTGGCGGCGCAGGCCGGCGACGTCGCGGTGGACGAAGACGTCCTTCCACGGGATGAAGACGTCGTCGAAGACAAGCAGGGCGTCGGTCTCGTCGTACCGGCTGCTCAAGGGGTAGTCGAACTCGCTCGTCGCGCCGGTGGCGTACGGGCGGCGGCAGTAGAGCTTGAGCCCGGGTGCCCCGACGGGAACGGTGAAGGAGTTTGCGAACACCGCGTCCTCGTCCTGCAGCGGCTTGATGCAGGACACCAGGATCTCGTCGGCCACGGCGCCGCCGGTGGCCAGCATCTGCGCGCCCCGGACGACGATGCCGTCGGGCCGCTCCTCCTTCTTGATGCCGACCTGGACCAGGTCGCCCTCCCAGGCGTGCGCAGTGGTGGCACGGGAAACCTGCGGCGGGATGATGGCGTAGGAGACGTACAGGTCGTCCTCGATCACCCGGCGATGGAAGGCCGCGACGTTGTCGCGCAGCTTCTCGTCGAACGCCTCGGGGTGCGTGGAGAACGCGGCGAGGAACGCGCCGACGTGGTCGGGGGAGCGCCCGACCCAGCCCTGGGTCGCGTCGGCCCAGACCTGGGCGGCGACCCGGTAGGCGGCGAGGTCGCCGGCGTCGCGGGGTGCCAGGTAGAGGCGGTTGACGACGGCACCGGTGCCGTGGTCGATGGCCTGCATGCCGTTGGCCTCGTCGGCCGCGAGGTCGAAGAGCCGCCCGATGGTGCGGGCGATCGGCGCGAACGCAGGGTGGTGGGCGATGTCCTTGACGGGCTCGCCGTCGACGATGACGGTACGGCCGTCGTCGAGGCTGGACAGGTAGTCGGCGCTGGTGCGCATCAGGGGTTCCTCACTTTCACGGTGTAGCTGAGCTCGAGGCGGTCGAGGCCGGGTGCCTCGAGGGTCATGCGCCAGTCGGTGCCGGCGCGGAAGGTCCCGTCGATGAGCGGCACGGTGCCGCCGAACAGGACCAGATCGCCGTCGCCGGGGTCGGGGCAGCGAGTCAGGGTGTCGGCCAGCGGCCGCAGGGCGGCGAGGGTGCCGTCCTGGTAGAGGTCGCCGTCGACCCAGGACCGGATCCGGATCCGCTCCCACTCGGGTGCGGCCGGGTCGGTGCCGAGCCGGATTGCCGTACGGCCGATCGGCTTGGGGCAAGCGGCCTTGGAGTCGCCGATGTCGGTGCGCTCCAGGTCGCGGTCGGTGTGGTCGGACCCGACGCCGAGCCAGAAGTGGCCGGCCGTCCGGATCAGGACCGGCTCCACCTCGCCGGACGTGTAGTCGCCCGCCACCGTGATGGTGCCGGCCGTCGTGAGCCGGTCGTCCGGCATCGGGTAGTAGGCCGGCACGCTCGCGGGGGCCGGTACGCCGATGGCGGCCAGCTCGTCGATGTGGTGGCGGACGGCGGCCTCGTCGCTGCCGGTGTAGCCGGCGACGACCAGGCGGGTGTTGTCGGCCGCCAGGGTCGGGATGGGCTCGGTGTTCATGCGTGCTCCTCGAGGGCGTCGATGGCGTCGATGGGATGGGGGTCGGTGGCCGACCGGGGTGCGGCCGTGGGCCAGCGGCGGTCGGCGAGCGCGGGGAAGTCGGCGCGGACACGCCCCGGGAGAGCGATGTCGACCTCGGCAAAGGTGAAGCCCTCGTCCTCGCCGGCCTCGGCGACGACCTCGCCCCACGGGTCGACGACCCGGCTGTGGCCGCCGAGCCGGACGCCGCGCTGGTCGCCGACGGCGTTGCAGGCCGCGAGCCAGGTCTGCTGCTCGACGGCGCGCACGGAGGTGAACAGCCGCCAGTGCGCGAGCCGCGCGGCAGGCCACGCCGCGCACACCGCCAGTTGCTCCGCGCCGAGGTCGACCAGCGAGCGGAACAGCTCGGGGAAGCGGAGGTCGTAGCAGGTGGTGATGCCGGTCGGGACGGCGCCGACCGGGCCGACCGAGACCCGCTCGCCCGGGGTCAGGAGCTCCTGCTCCTCGGAGCCGTAGCCGAAGACGTGGACCTTGCGGTACAGGTTGGAGATGGTGCCGTCGGGCGCGACCACCACCGAGGTGTTGCTGAGGCGGCCGGCGCAGTCCCGCTCCACGAAGCTGCCGAGGTGGACGTCGATGCCGAGGTCGCGGGCCCAGCCGTGGGCCAGCGCGAGGGTCGGGCCGTCGAGCGGTTCGGCGGCGTCGGCGTACGCGTCGAAGGCGTTGTAGCCCACACCCCAGAGCTCGGGGAGCAGCAGTGCATCGGCATGGCGGAGCCGGGTCTCGGCGCGGACGGTCGCGTCGACGCGGCGGCGGCGGGCCTCGGGGGACTCGTCGTCGGGGCTCGCGACCTGGAGCAGTGCGAGAAGCATGCTCGGAAGTCTGTGACGCGGGACACGTCGTCGATATCGCAGAAGCGCGGCCGCGCTGTCGGATTCGCGCGGGCCGAGATCGAGGTCAGTGGTGGCTGTTGCGGAAGGCCGAGGGCGGTCCGCCGTAGCGGGCCTTGAAGGCGCTGCCGAACTCGCCCAGGTGGTAGAAGCCGCATGCGTAGGCGACCTCGGTGACGCTCAGGTCACCCGCGCCGAGCAGGACCCGGGCGCGCTCGAGCCGCTGCGCGCGCAGCCACTGCAGCGGCGTGGTGTCCAGGTCGCGACGGAACGCCTCCTGCAGGCTGCGGACACTGACTCCGCACGCGGCCGCGACCTCACCGATGCCGATCGGCTCGCCCAGCCGGTCGCTCATGTACGCCGTCGCGCGGCGGACCCGCTCCGACGGCGCGGCGCCGCCGCCCAGCGCTGCGCTGCGGTCGTGCGGCTGAGTCAGCAGCAGGGTCTCGACCAGGAGCTGCTCCACCTGCCACAGCAGCTGGGGCCGGGTGCCGGCCAGCCCGCTGGCGGCGAGCTCGACCGCGCTCAGCAGCAGCCCGTCGAGCCGCGAGACCTCGGGCGCCAGGGCGAGCTCGAAGTGGACCGGTCCGGTGACGCCGGTCAACGCAGCGGCTGCGGTCTCGACTCGGGTACGGTCCAGGCGCACGATCAGCTGGTCGAAGGAGGCATCGATGTCGAAGGCGAACTCCCGGTAGGGGCCGATGAGCACCCCGCGCGTCGGGGTCGCGTCGGCGCGCTCCGCGCCGTACCGGAAGCATGCGTGGCCGCCGACCGGCAGGGTGAGCAGGAAGTTGTCGTCGTCGCTCACCGCCGGCGCCACGGTGACGTCCGCGCCGTAGACGAGACGGTTCACCGAGAAGCCGCCGACGGCGAGGTGGGTCAGGCTGGTTCCCAGCCCTGCTGCCGAGCGGACCTGCAGGTGGTGGGGACGCAGCGTGCCGTTGCAGGCGGCCATCACCTCGTCGGGATCGGTCGCGGCGGACAGCACGGTCTCGCCACGCGTGGTGGTGGCGTGAGCGAGGTCGATGCTGGTCATCCGGTCTCCGCTGCTATCCCCGGTGCGGTTCCCTGACATGGTCCGTGATCGCTTCGAACATCCGCAACGTGCTGCTCATCCGGGCCTCGTCCTCGGGCACGGGCCAGCTGGACAGCTTCACGCCGACCAGGCGGGCCGCGCGGTCGACGTACACGAGCTGGCCGTGGATGCCGATGCAGAGCGCTCGCTCGCCGCCGGACGGGACCCAGAGCTGGCTGCGGTAGTGGCCGCCGGGGAGGTACGCCGCCTCCGGGCCGGCTGCGAAGGCCGCCACCAGGTCGGGCGATCCGGCGAAGATGTCGTCGATCCAGGCCTGGCTGATGACCCGCTCCCCGGTGGGCGCGACGCCGCCGCCGAGGATCGTGGCGCCGAAGCGGGCGAGGTCGCGCAGGGTCGCGTTGACGCCGCCGTCGCACATCGCGGAGCCCTCGGCGTCGACGCAGAGGAGGGCGTCGTGCTCGGCGCCGAGCCGGGACCAGACGAGGTCCGAGATCAGGTCGGCGAGGGGCGCCTGCCCGGCCGCCTCGCAGATCCAGCCGAGGACGTCGGTCTCGCAGCTGCGGTAGCGGAACGGGCCTCCGTGCGACCGCTCGGCGACCAGGGTGCGCAGGAAGGCGTGCAAGGTCGCCGGCCCGCCGCTGACGTGCGGGGCCCAGCCGACCGCCTCGTCGAGCAGGCGCACCTCGGCGGTCGGGTCGAGGTAGTCCTCGCTGAAGCGGATGCCGGTGCGCATGTCGAGCATGTCGCGAACGGTCGCGCCGGCGTACCCGCTGGTCGCGAGCTCGGGGAGGTACGACGTCACCTGCCGACCCGGGGCCAGCAGCCCGCGGTCCACCAGCGCTCCCGCCGTCACGCCGACCACCGACTTGCTGACCGACATCAGCAGGTGCCGGGTGGCGGGGGTCATCGGGGCGACGTACTCCTCGGCCAGGACGCGCCCGTCCTGCACGACCAGCCAGGCATCGGTCTCGGTCGCCGCCACCACGTCGGCCACGGTGCCGAGCTCGGGGGCGACCAGAAGGTCGGCGAGCGGCGCCGGAGCCGCCGGCCAGGCGGAGGCCGGACGATTGCCCCGGCGGATCGTGGCGGTGGGCAGGAAGGAGTCGATCTGCTGGAAGGACGTCCGCACCATCGCGGGCGACTGCCAGTCGGCGACGGTGGGCACGACGCGGGACGTGGTCACGACGCTGCTCCGAACTCGGCGGCCACGGAGGCGAGGAGCCGGGTGAGCCCGTCCTCGAAGGCGTCGTCGGCGCGCCGGTGGTCGCTCGGCTGGGCGGCCAGGGCGGCGGCGAGCGCCGGGGCCTCGACGCCCTCGGGGATCTCCCACATCACCTCGGGTGCGGCCAGGTCGAGTGCCGAGCCGATGACGAAGTTGTCGACTGCGTTGAGGACCTGCATCGCGTTGGCGACGGGGATCCCCGCATCGGTGAGGCGCACGATCATCCGGTCGTAGGCGCGGATCACGGCCGCCGAGCGCACCGTGGCGGTGGTGAGCAGGGGGACGATCCGTGGGTGCGCGGCGAAGACCGCCCGGTAGGAGCGGCAGAACCCGGCGAGCGCGACGTCCCACGGCTCGTCGTCGAGCGTGGTCGCGTCGATCTCGCTCGCGACCTGCTCGCGGAGCAGCTCGATCACGCCCGCGCGGCCCTCGACGTGGTGGTAGAGGGAGGAAGTCCCGACGCCGAGCTCGCGGGCCAACGCGGGCAGGTTCACGTCGCCGGTCTGGTCGACCAGCTCGAGCGCGGCGCGGCCGATCCGGGCGCGATCGAGGACGGCCTTGCGGGGCCGTCCGGCTCGTCGCCTCGTCTGCACCGTCATGCTTCCCTCTTCCCTTCGCGTGTGATCGGGCTTACAGTACTCCAAATCCTAAATCGAAACGATTTCTATTAATGGAGCTGGTCGATGTCCACCACCACCCCAGGAACGGGGCTGAAGCGCGACGCGCTCGGCAGCCGTGACCTCGTCTTCATCGTCGTCTCGGCCGCCGCACCGCTGATGGTGATGGTCGGGGTCGCCCCGCTGGCGATCATGATCGGCGGCATCGGCGCGCCGGCGGCGTACGTCTTCGCGGGCATCACCCTCGCGATCTTCGCCGTCGGGTTCACCACCATGTCGCGGCACGTCGACAACGTCGGAGCCTTCTACTCCTACATCGCCGTCGGCCTCGGTCGCACGGCCGGCGTGGTCGCCGCCCTGGTCGCGCTGGTGTCCTACAACGCGCTGCAGATCGGGGTCTACGGGCTGTTCGGCGTCGCCGCCGAGGGCACGTTCGCCGACGTGTTCGGGATCGACCTGCCGTGGTGGGCGTACGCCGTCGGCGCCATCGTCGTCGTCTGGTTCGTCGGCTTCCGCAGCGTCGACTTCGGCGCCAAGCTCCTCGCCGTCCTGCTCACGGCCGAGACCGGTCTGCTGCTCGTCCTGGCCGTCGCGATCCTGGTGCAGGGCGGGGCCGGCATCGGCCTCGACTCCTTCGCCCCCGCGCACCTGTTCGTCCGTCCGATGACCGTCATCCTGCCCACCGCCTTCGCCGCGTTCATGGGCTTCGAGGCCACCGTCATCTACCGCTCCGAGACCCGCGACCCGAAGCGCACCATCCCGCGCGCGACGTACGCCGCCGTGGCGATCCTTGCCCTGACCTACGCCTTCATCGTGTGGGCGATCATCCAGGCCTTCGGCGCGCAGAAGGCCGTCGGCGCCGCGGCCGCCGACCCGGTCGGCATGTTCTTCACCGCCTCGGACACCTACGTCGGCAGCTGGTTCAGCACCGTCATGCACCTGCTGATCGTCACCAGCATCCTGGCCAGCCTGGTCGCCTTCCACAACGCCGTCACGCGCTACGCCCTCGCCATCGCGAACGAGGGCCTGCTGCCCGCCGCGCTGGCCAAGGTGCACGCCGGCACCCGGTCGCCGTACGTCGCCGGCCTGGCGCAGACCGCTCTCGCGCTGGTGATCGTCGTCGGGTTCGCGGTCGCGCACGCCGACCCGTACTCCCAGCTGCTGATCTGGGTGAACACCCCGGGCATCTTCGGGATCCTGCTGCTGCAGGTGGCGGCGGCGCTGTCCGTCGTCGTCTACTTCCACCGCCGCAGCACCGCCGAGGGCGCGTGGCGCACCGTCGTCGCGCCGATCCTCTCGGCCGCGCTCATGGTCGTCGCCATGTACCTGTCGGCGCGCAACATCTCGTTCCTGACCGGTACGACCGGCACCGTCAACGAGGTCCTGCTCTGGACCATCCCGGTGACCTGCCTGGTCGGCGTCGCCTGGGCGCTGTGGTTGCGGCAGCGGCGGCCGGCGGTCTTCGAGGCCGTCGCGTCCGGCTGCGACGTCGAGCCGGTGACGGTGACCGCGTGAGCGCCGACCTGCTCCTCGTCGGTACGACGGTCCGCACCCTCGACCCGCGGCGTCCGATGGCCTCGGCCGTCGCGGTCGCGGGCGACCGGATCGTCGCGCTGGACGACGACGCCCTCGTCCTGCGCGGTTCGCGCACCGAGGTCGTCGACCTGGGCGGTGCGGTGACGACGCCCGGGCTGGTCGACGGGCACACCCACCCGGTGTTCGGAGTGGCCTCCTTCCTCGGAGCGGACCTGTCGTCGTGCCGGGACCTGGCCGACCTGCGGGCCGCGCTGTCTGTTGCCGGCGCCGCCGAGGGCGAGTGGGTGGTCGGCTTCGCCCTCGACCACAACGTCTTCGGTGGCGCGGCTCCGACCAACGACGTGCTGGAGGAGGTGCTGCCCGGCCGCCCCGTCTTCGTCCGCCTGTACGACGGACACTCGGCCCTGGCCAGCCGCGAGGCGCTGCGCAGCGCGGGCGTGACCGGGCCGCGCGAGTTCGAGCAGCGCGCCGAGATCGTCTGCGACCCCGACGGACGGCCCACCGGCTTCCTGCTCGAGCACGCGGCGATGGAGGCCGTGCAGGCCGCGATGCCGCCGACCGACCCCGGCGTCGTACGTGACCAGCTGCGGGCCGCGCTCGAGGGCATGGCGCGCACCGGCATCACCGGCACGACCATGATGGACGCCGAGTCGGGCGCCCTGGGTCTGCTGGCCTCCTTCGAGGAGCACCACGACCTCCCGGTCCGGCTGCGGGTCGCGCCGTGGTGCATGCCCGGCGCGGACGTCGAGGACGTGATCGCGCTGCAGGGTCGGCACGGCCGTCGCTGGGCGGTCGAAGCGGTGAAGTTCTTCATGGACGGCACCGTCGAGGGCGGCAGCGCCTGGCTGGAGCACCCCGACTGCCACGGGCAGGGGGACGCCGCGTTCTGGCGCGACCCGGCGGCGTACACGAAGGCGGTGCAGCGACTGGCCGAGGCCGGCGTGCAGACGGCGACCCACGCCATCGGCGACGCCGCTGTCCGGCACGTGGTCGAGAGCCTGGAGAACGTCGACACCGGCGGCGTCCGGCACCGCATCGAGCACCTCGAGACGATGCCGCGCGAGCTGGTACGCCGGGTCGTCGGCGCTGGTCTCGTGGCGTCGATGCAGCCGCCGCACGTGGGCTACACGCGCGCCGACCACTCCGACGAGTGGTCGCGCAGGCTCGGCCCCGAGCGCGCCAACCGCGCCTGGGTGTGCCGCGAGATCCGCGACGCCGGCGGTGTCCTCGTGCTCGGCTCGGACTGGCCCATCGCCGACTACGACGCCCGCGGCGTGCTCGCCTACGCGCGGCTGCGCCGCGCGCCCCACACCGACCTCCCCCCGGTCGGCCCCGAGCAGGCGCTCACCGGCCTGATGGCGCTCGAGGGCATGACCACCCACGCCGCCATCGCCGACGGAGCCGGTGACGCGGGCAAGGTCGCGGTCGGCTGCCGCGCCGACCTGACCGCGTTCACCGTCGACCCGGTCGAGACGCCCGCCGACGAGGTGGCGTCGGCGCCGATCGCCCTCACGGTTAGCGGAGGCGTCGTGACACATCGATCGAACTAGGCGAACTCGTATGTGATCCCGTCTGGCGTCGCGTCAACATTCGGAAGGCGACAAGAATCAGATCTGGCTTTGAATGCCGGCCAGGAGCGTGCGGGCCATCACGATCCGCTGGACCTGGTTGGTGCCCTCGTAGATCTGGGTGATCTTCGCATCCCGCATCATCCGCTCCACCGGGTAGTCCCGCGTGTCCCGCGTGTAGCCGTAGCCACCCAGCGCCTGGACCGCGTTCGTGGTGACCTCCATCGCCACGTCCGAGGCGAAGCACTTCGCCGCCGCACCGAAGAACGTCAGACCAGAGTCGCCGCGCTCGGAGCGGCCCGCGGCGGCGTACGTCAGCTGACGCGCGGCCTCGACCTTCATCCCCATCTCGGCCAGCAGGAACTGCAGACCAAGGTCACCGACATCACCCGCGACGGCGACCAGGTCGTCGTGTCGACCGCGCACGGCACGGTGCGCGCGGAGCACGTCGTGCTGGCGACCAACGCCTTCGCCGGCGAGTGGGACATCACGCCCCGGCACCTCTCGGTGCCGCTCTACGTCGTCGAGGTGGAGACCGAGCCGATCGACCCGGCCCGGATCGCGGCGCTCGGCTGGACCAGCGGCACAAGCCTGGTCACCCAGCACGCGATCATGGAGAACTACCGGCTCACCCCACGCAACACCATCGTGTTCGGCGTACGCCGGCTCGAGCGCGGCACCGGCTACCCGCTCCCCGAGCGCACCCCGGATCCCGGCCTGGTCGCGGAGCTGGCGCGCGCCTTCGACACCCGTTTCCCGTCCCTCGCCGACGTCGCGCTCGAGCGGGCGTGGGGCGGCTGGATCGCCATCACGTCTTCGTGGCTGCCCGTCGCCGGGAGCATCGGCGACAACATCCACTACTCGATCGCGTGCAACGGGCACGGCCTCGCGCAGGCGCCGTATGTCGGAACGCTCATTGCCGATGCGATCATCGACGGCGCGCGCCACGAGGACATCGAGACCATCTGGCACGAGAAGCCGAGGTTCCCGCGGCCGATGATGATGGGACGCACTGGTCTGCGCACCATCTGGGCCTACGACCGGATCGCTGATGCCGTCAACGGCAGCCGCCGCAATGCCCGCCGGGGCGCCGCCGTCGCGCGGGAAGCCTGAGGCGAGGCGGGATGCACCGGTCCTGCTGTCGGTCGGGTGCTCCGCCAGCCACTGGCATCACGCGGAGCAAGGGCCCACTGTGCACGTACGGTGCACAGCAGGATCATCACGAACCGTCGGTGGGCGTCACCGATCCAGACGTTTCCGCTGGTCAGGCCTCCATTGACGTCACTCGATGACGGCGGACATCAAGCGTGCAGCGCTTCCCTGGTATTACTAGGAGGCCCATCTGTGCAGGTCATCAGAGCGGCCTTGACTCCTCATGCGCGTCATATGCGTGTCACGAGAGACGATCGAGGTGGAACGGCCAGGGCTGTCGCTGCTTCCTCGGCAAGGCTGTCGGCCGCACGTAGACATGCTGCCATGTCGCTGAGCGCATCGGAGTTCTACGAGGCGGGGCTCGCCTTGCCTCCGTCGGTGCGCAAGGACGTCGCCCTGCGGCTTCTGGAGTCACTTGAGGTCGTCGACCCCGAGACGGTCGATCGGGCGTGGACTGACGAGATCTCGACTCGGGTGGACGACATCCTCAGCGGCACGGTCGAGACGATCCCGGGTGACCGGGTCTTCGCGGAGTTGGCGGAGCGGCGAGCCGAACGCCGCGCATGACCCTCGGCTTCGACTTCCATCCGGAAGCCTGTGCCGAGTTCGTTGCGGCCGTCGACTGGTACGACCAGCGCGAGGTCGGTCTAGCCAGATTGCCCCTGTCGGGGCGCCCGTTCCGGGCTGAGAATGATGCTGCGGCCGCCCGGTGACGCCATTGTCCCTATGGTCCCTCGAGGCCGTGGTCTAGCTCTAGCCGGGTGGGGGAACCGCGCGATGGGCCCTTCAATGCTGCCGATCTGCTCGCTGGTGTCAGCGGGTGGTGTGAGCGCGAGGACAGTGCTGCGCAAGGGCCTCTCCCCGTTGGCCACCACGATCAGCATCACCCAGGGTGCGCCGGTGCTGGCCGGGATCCGACTCCGGGCCGGGAAGGCCGGCTCGGGCAAGGGCGCGGCCACGATGGTGCGCGAGGCGATCAGCACCGCCCGCGCCGCGGGCCACCGGCCGGATCCTCGTGCGGGGCGACTCCGCCTTCGGCAACAGTGCCGTGGTCGCGGCATGCCTGAAGGCGAAGGCCCGCTTCTCACTCGTGCTGGCCAAGAACCCGGCCGTGGCCGCCGCGATCGACTCGATCCCCGCCGACGCCTGGAGGCCGGTGCACTACCCCGGTGCCGTCTTGGACCCTGAGACCGGACGGTTGATCAGCGATGCGGAGGTCGCCGAGGTCGCCTTCACCGCGTTCGCCTCGACCAAGCAGCCGGTCACCGCCCGGCTGGTGGTGCGTCGGGTGCGCGACCAGGCCAAGCTCGCCGAGCTGTTCCCGGTCTGGCGCCATCACCCCTTCTTCACCAACAGTCTCGAGTCGACCGTCCAGGCCGACTTGACCCACCGGCGGCACGCGATCGTGGAGACCGTCTTCGCCGACCTGATCGACGGACCCTTGGCTCATATGCCGTCTGGGCGATTTCCTCCAACAGTGCGTGGGTGATCTGCGCGCTGATCACCCACAACCTGCTCCGCGCCGCGGGCACCTTCAGCCCGGCGGATTGGCCGTGGCCCGCGGCGCGACCCTGCGACGTCAGGTCATTCACGTCCCCGCGCGACTCGCCCGACGTCAACGCCGCCCGATGCTGCACCTGCCCGCGCACTGGCCTTGGGCCCAGCAGTGGCTGGCGATCTGGACCGGCGTGTTCGGGCCCGCGCTGGGACCACCTACAGCGGCCTGACCCATCCATCGCCGCACCGGCACGAGCGCACAACCCCCATCGTGGAAAGGCTGGCCAGACCAGCAGGACACGCCTGCCCTGGTGTGCCCGAGCCGAGCCGGAGTTGACTCAGGCCCGCCAGCGCCCATCGCCCCACTGATCGAGGCTAAGGATGCGCGGATGTGTGGGCGCCGTTTGCCTCTCATCGCGATGTTGCAGTCGCGAAGGAGACGGGTGTGCCGGCCGGGGGTGGATCGTCTCCGAGGCGGCCCTCGGCCGGCGAGAGGGCGGCGCGGTGTCCTCAAGGCGGCGGAGACGCAGCAATCAGGGGCGGTGGAAATGGCGCCACGGCTTGCGGGCTACGGACAGCGCCGGCGGCACGAATACCGTGCCAGACGAGGGGTCTAGCGAGGGTTCCTGAGCTCGCGGCTGTCGGCGCGTCTTGCCAGGATTGCGGGCATACGTACCTCTTCTGACGACCCGTTTGTCGCCCTTTCGACTCGCAGTCCCCGAGTCCCTACGCAAGGAAGTCCGCGTCCGGGCAATTCAAATGGACCTAGAGGTTCAGGACGTCATCGCCCAGGCGCTTCGCCAGTGGCTGAAGGACACCCGAGCGCCCGTCTGAGGCTCTCAGCCACGTACCGCGTTGCGCGAGGAACGTGGCGGGAGGGACGCGGGTGGGTGATGGCTCAGGCCGGTGGCAGCGCTCGGGGCATTTTACGTCGTCGGCGTCGAGCTCGGCGCGAGCATCTTGAAAGATCCACTCCACCAGTACGCCGACGAACGCCTCGCAAGCGCGGAGGCCCGCGTAGGCGAGACCTCGACGGGGAAGTCCTTGCGCGGAATCACACCCTCGTTCGGGCGGCGACGAGGGGAAGGTGCCGCTCTGCATCAAGTAGGGGAGTCAGACATCTGTCGGCCGAGTTCCCTCTTGAGAATCTTCCCCGTGGCGGTCGTGGGCAGGGCGGACACGAACTCGACGACCCGCGGGTACTTGTACGACGCCATCTCTGACCTGGTCCATGCGACGAGCTCGTCGGCGGTCAAATCTGAGCCGGGCTGACGGATGACGTAGGCCATGACCTCCTGGCCGTGCCTCTCGTGCGGCACCCCGATGACCGCAGCAAGGCTCACGTCCGGATGCGTCACCAACACTTCCTCGATCTCCCGGGGGTAGACGTTGAAGCCGCCCCTGATGATGAGGTCCTTCGAGCGATCGACGATGTAGTAGAAGCCGTCCTCGTCGCGTCGGGCGAGATCGCCGGTGCGGAACCAGCCCTCCTCGTCGATGACCTCGGCGGTCGCCCCAGGGCGTTGGTAGTACCCCTTCATCACGTTGTGTCCCTTGATGGCGATCTCGCCGATCGCCTCCGGGGACCAGGCGACCTCGGACCAGGAATCAGGCTCGATGAGCTTCATCTCGACGCCGGGGATGGGCTTGCCGATGGAGCCGGGTCGAGGCGGCTCACCGTACGGCGCGAACGAGGCGACGGGGGACGTCTCGGAAAGCCCGTACCCCTCGAGGATGGTGACACCGAGGCGTTTCTCGACCTCGCGGTGTATCTCGATCGGAAGTGCGGCACCACCGGAGATCGCGATGCGGAGATGCTTCGCCAGCGTCTCCGTGTCGGTGCCTTCGTCGAGGGCCCCGAGCAGTCCCCAGTACATCGTCGGCACGCCCGCGAAGATGCTCACCGACTCCCTCCGCATCGTCTCGATCGTGGGACCCGGCTCGAACCGCGGCAGCAGCACCACGGTCCCGCCGAAGGCGAAGGCACCGTTCTGGATGGTGGTCTGTCCGAACGAGTTGAACAACGGCAGCACGCAGAGGTACGTGTCCGGACGGTTCTCGTCGGAGCGGAACAGCTTGCCGCTCGCCAGGGCGTTGTCGCGCATGTTGCGGTGCCGCAGCTCGGCCCCCTTGGGCTGACCGGTGGTCCCGGAGGTGTAGAGGATGGCCGCGGTGTCGTCCCCGTCGGTGGTCACCGTCTCGAAGGTGGTCGGCTGACCCGCAACGGCCCGACCGAACGTCTCGGCGTCCTGGATCGGCGAGGGCGCGGCCCGGTCGGCTGTGATGACGAAGAACTCCCTGCAGCCACCGACCTGGTCGAGACCGGCCTTCGCCTCAGCGGCGATCGGTAGCTCCTCGGTGCCCTGAAAGGCGAAGAGCGCCTTCGCATCAGAGTCCTCCAGGTGATCGGCGATCTCGCGTTGCTTGAGCAGCACGTTGAGAGGTACGACGACGGCGCCTGCCTTGAGGATGCCGAAGTACACGATGGAGAAGTGCGGCAGGTTCGGGCACATCAGCGCGACCTTGTCGCCGGGCTGGATCCCGCGTTCCGCGAGCAGGTTGGCGACCTGGTTGGCAGCGGCGTCCACCTGCCCGTAGGTCAGGCGGGTCTCTCCCAGGACGAGGGCATCGCGGTCGGGGTGCGTGCGGGCCGAGCCTTCGAGCAGGGTGGCTAGGTTGAGCATGGCGGCTTCCTCGGGCTTCGTGGTGGATGACGGGGGCAGGGCTGGGCGGGGAGAAGCGGGCTCGGCAGAGATGGCCGGTGCGGCGGACGACGCGACCGTCCGCGAGGTCGCCGTCCTGCGGTTCAGCCGGTGATGTCCTTACCGAAGATGTTGCGCGCTACGACCCACTTGAGGACTTCGTTGGCGCCTTCGTAGATCTCGCCGATCTTGCTGTCGCGGTAGATCGCCTCGACCGGTCCCGGAGTGGCGTCCGCGCTCAGCTCTCGTGCGAAGCCGAGGCCGCCGAACGCCTGGGTGGCGTCGCGGGCCATGTCGACCGCGAGTCGGCTGCCGTAGATCTTCGCCATGGAAGCCTCGGGCTCGGGGAAGACCTCGCCGGCGTCGCGACGAAGTGCCGCCTTGAGGTAGAGCGTGCGCGCATTCTCGATCTCGGTCGCCCGCTCGGCCATCAGGAACTGCCAGTGCTGGTTGGCTGCCAGCTTGCGCCCGAACGCCTCGCGGGTCGAGAGATGCGCGACGGCGTGGTCGAAGGCGGCTTGCGCCATGCCGACACCGGCGGCCGCGATCCCGATCCGACCCAGGGTCAGGGTCGCGAGTGCGTGGCGAAGGCCCTGCCCGGGCTCGCCGCCCAGCAGCGCGTCGTCCATCAGCTCGACGTCGTCGAACCACACGTCCGCCGTGAGCTGACCGCGGTTGCCCATCTTCTGGTCCGGTTTCCCGACGCGAACCCCCGGTAGGGCGGTGTCGACGATGAACATCGACAGCCGATCGTCGGTGCGCGCGAGGGTGACGATGAAGCCGGCAACGGGGGAGTTGGAGATCCACCGCTTGCGCCCGTTGAGGACCCAGGTGTCGCCGTGCCGTTCGGCGACCGTCTGGACTGCTCGTGGGCTGAGGTCGGACGAGGCATCAGGCTCGGTCGTGGCGAAGGCGCCGACGACGCTGCCGTCGGCCACCGTCCGGAGCCACCTTTGCTGCTGGGCCTCGGTGCCGTGGGTCAGCACGTTGCCCGCGAGGATGCAATGGACGTCGACGACCGCGGCGATGCTGCTCGAGTAGTAGGCCAGCTCTTCGATCGCCACGGCTGTCGCCGTAGTTGGGTGGGCGAGGCCGTCGCCGCCGACCTCGGCGGCGTACGGCAGGCGGAAGAGGCCGGACTCGGCGAGGCCGTCGAACACCTGGCGCGGGAAGCCGTCGACCCGCTCGTCACCGTTGGCTATCTGGCGGGCGGCCGGCGCCACCACGTCTACCGCGATCTTCCGGACGCGGTCGCGGATCTCCCGCGTCTCGGTGGGGGAGAGCAGGTCGTGATAAAGCCTGTCGGCCTGGCGGACGGGGTGCAGCTGGGACATGGTTGCCTTTCGTCGGGCATCGAGTCAGAGGGTCGGGCTCGCCAGCACCCGCTGGGCTGCCCACGCGCCGGAGGCAGCCGCCGAAGGGTCACGCTCGGGTCAGCGTCGCTCGTCGCGCGTTGCGTCGACTTCCGTTGACCAGGTCGTTGAATCGGTCGACCGTCCAGATCGTCCGAAGACCTGCCCGGCCCACCATCACCGGACGCGGGAATTTGGGCTTCTCCGCCCACACCGTCTCCAGGTCTTCCGGTCGTTCGCCGTCGACGATGGCGTCGGCGATCAGAGCGCCCAGGTAGGGCGCCTGGGCCAGTCCGTGGCCGTTGCATGCAATCGAGTAGTAGATGTTGTCCTCGATCTGCCCGGCTAGAGGAAGAAATGACGAGGTCATCGCTATCCAGCCTCCCCACGCTCGTGCCACCCCGATATCGGCCAGGGCCGGAAATCGCATCGCAAACGCCTTGGCGAGCTCTTCGACCACCGCCGGGTCAGGCTGCCTCTGCGGAAGGGGATAGGTCATGCCCCGCTGGGGCCGTCGGACGCCGAAGACGATGGTGTTGCGCGATGTCAACCGGTAGTTCTCCATGAGGTTGTGCTGAGTAGCGAGTCCCGATCGGCTGGTCCAGCCGAGGTTCTTGAGACGGTCGGGATCGATCGGCTCGGTCTCCACCTCGATGACGTAGAGCGGTACCGAGAGATGCCGCGGGGTGATGTCCCACTCGCCGGAGTATGCGTTGGTCGACAACACGACCTTGTTGGCACGGACCAGACCCTGAGGCGTGACGAGGGTGAGCCCGCGGCCGTCGCGCCTCACGTCGGTGACCTTCGTTTGTTCGAATACTCGGGCCGACGAGCTCAGCAGCGCGCTGCGCACACCTCGGGTGAACTTACCGGGGTTCATCATTCCGCCAATGACCTCACGCATCCCGCCGAGGAAGCCGCGAGGGATCCCGAGCTCTTCGCTGGTGCCCAGCTCAACGTGGCCGCCGGCACGCTGAAGGATCTTGGCCACTCGGCGGACTCGGCCGAGCTGGCCACGCGAAACAGCCGCGAACACGTTGCCCGTCGGTTCATAGTCGCAATCGATGTCGTGCGTCTTGATGAGGCCTTCCACGTGATAGGCGGCGTGCTCGGCGAGCCGGACCATGCCGGGCATCTTCTTGCGTTCGAACAGGTTCAGCAGCTGGAGGTCCCCGCCGGGTGCGGCGACCAGCTGACCCGCGTTGCGAGAGCTGGAGCCGTGGCCGCAGAACTCGGCCTCGATCAGCACCACGTCCCGCCCGCGGTCGGCAAGCCGAAGTGCTGTCGACATGCCGCCGAGGCCACCGCCGATGACGGCGACATCGCAGATGATGTCGGCGGTCAGGCCGGGCAGGACGTCTGCCGGTGGATCGATCCAGCCGCTGAAGGTGGAGTAGTGAACGTTGTTGGTCTGCATTTGATGCTCCTCGTGAGCCTGTTCAGCACGCCATCGTGACGGGGGTGGCGCGCTCGTGGTGATCGAGCGCCGCGGACACGGATGCGACGAGCCGCTCGGTCGCGTACTTACAACTGGGGCTGACCGCGGTGAACGAGATGAAGCCGTGGACCAGACCGGGTTCGTGGAGGACCTCGGTTGGTACGCCGGCCTTCAAGAGCGCCGTTGCGTAGGCGTGGCCGCCGTCGTGGAGAGGGTCGAATCCTCCGAGTGTGACGATGGCTGGGGGAAGCCCCACGAGGCTCTCGGCGCAAAGCGGTGAAACCCGCGGATCCCGGTGGTCGGCGTCGTCCGGTAGGTAGTGGTCCATGAACCACGCCACCTGCTTGGCCGTCAAAGCGGGCGATCCGGCGAACTCGTCCTGGGAGGGCCTGTGCACCGAGATGTCGGTAACCGGCTGGATCAGCACCTGGAGCAAGGGCTGGACGTCCCCCTCGCGCACCTGCTGGCAGAGAACCGCGGCGATGTTGCCACCGGCACTCTCACCGGCGACGACGATCCGACGCGGGTCTATGCCGAGGTCTGCGGCGCGGTCGATGATGTAGCTCCAAGCGGCGAGCGCGTCGTCATGCGCTGCCGGGAAGGGGTGCTCCGGAGCGAGCCGATACTCCACGGAAAGGACGTCGGCCCCGGTGCCGTGCGCGAGCATGCGGGCCGGTGCGGTGTAGCTGGCCCGGCTGCCGAGGACGAACCCCCCACCGTGGAAGAACAGCACCAGCCCGCGGGGCGTCGCACCTGAGGAGTAACGGGTCGCCCACAGCCCGGGTGCGAGCTCCACGTCCGTCTCGACGGCGCAGGGCTCGACCCGCGCGGCGAAGAGGGCCAGGTCGCGCTCGGTCGTCGCCCGCGCCTCGACAGGCGACAGGTCGCTGAAGTCCGGGCTGCTCTCGCTGAGCTTCATCAGCAGCGCGACGTCGGTCGCCATGGACTCGCCCGCCCTGTTGACGGGTGGGCGGGCGAGAAGGCGCTGCAGCGGGGTGGGTAGGCGGCTGAGCATGACGAGGAACAGTCGCTGCAGGCGCTGGCCCAGCGTGAAGTGCTGCGTGCTCATGACGCCGCCTCGACGCTGACCCGCTGTGGCGCCTTGGCGGCTCGCGTCGAGAACTGGAGGTCGCTGTGGATCAGGCGTCCCTTGAAGAGCCGGCTGTCCTTCATGAAAGTCGTGTGCATCTGCCAGGGCAGGCCGGTGCCTTGGCGGGGGAGCTCGTCCTTCGCGCGCTGGACGTAACCTGACTTGATGTCGAGCAGGTCCGCGGTGGGCATGCCCGCGGGTGGCACCGGTACGGCGGTGTCGAAGCCTCCGGCGTCCATCGTGCGGATCACCTCAGCGGCCAATCGGCACACGTTGCGGATCCGCAGGGTCCACGTCGACTTCGTGTAGCCGACCATCATCGTCCAGTTGGGCACGCCCGAGATGAGGGAGCCGCGGTACAGCACGGTGTCGGACATCCTCACCGCGACGCCGTCTACCGTCGGCCGGACGCCGCCCAGCATCTGCATGACCAGGCCGGTCGCGGTCACGATGACGTCAGCCTCGAGCGTCTGGCCCGACGCGAGGAGGATCCCGCCGCTGGTGAACCGATCGATCTGGTCGGTCACCACCTCGGCGTTGCCCTCGCGGATCGCCGCGAAGAACTCCCCGTCCGGGGTGGCGCACAGACGCTGGTCCCAGGGGTCGTACGGCGGTGAGAAGTGGGTGTCCACGTCGAACCCGGCCGGCAGCTCCTTGGCCGTCCACCTGCGCAGCAGCTTGCGCCCGAGGTTCGGGTACCGGCAGAGCAGCGTCACGACCAAGTGGTCGGACCAGACGTTCTTGGACCGGGTGGCGGCGTAACCGCGCTTCACCCCGAGGAGCCTGTTGAGCCGTCGAGCGAGCTTGTCCACCCGGGGAATGGATGCGACATAGCTCGGAGTGCGCTGGAGCATGGTGACGTGGGCCGCTGCGCCCTCTCCCGTCAGCATGGCGGGGAGCATCGTCACGGCGGTCGCGCCGCTACCGATGATGACCACCCGCTTGCCGCTGTAGTCGTAGCCCTCCGGCCAGTGCTGCGGGTGAAGGATGTCGCCTTGGAAGGCGTGGCGACCGTCGAAGTGCGGCTCGTAGCCCTGGTCGTAGCGGTAGTAGCCGGTGCCGCTGAAGACGAACCTCGTCTTGACGCTCTTCACGGTCTCGTTGCCGTCCTCGTCGGTCACGTTGGTCTGCAGCGTCCAACGCGCCTCCTCGCTGGACCAGTCCGCGGCGATGACCCGGTGACGGAGCCGCAAGATCCGGTCGAGCCCGAACTCGGCGACGGTCTCCTTGATGTAGTCGCGGATCAGGGCGCCCTCGGCGAGTACCGCCTCGTGCAGCCACGGCTTGAAGTCATAGCCGTAGGTGATCACTGAGTCGTCGGACCGGATACCTGGGTACTTGAACAGGTCCCACGTGCCACCGACCGCGTCGCGGCCCTCGAGCAGGAGGACCTTCTTGTCGGGGAAGTCGCTGCTCAGGTACTTCGCAGCACCGACACCGGAAAGCCCGGCGCCGATGACGACGATGTCGGCGGTCTCCGTCGCGTTGGGGTCCTTCATTGCTGCACTTCCTTCTCCGTGGTGACGCCGCTCGAGCGCCTGTGTTAGTCATTTGATTGGATCAGATGACTAAGAATGTGTCAACCATCTTGACAGGGGCAACAAGACGCACCCATGATCCTGTTTGAACGATTGAGTCAAATGACTAAGAACGGCTCAAATCCAGAGTTCGGAAGGGACCCGACCATGGCTGAGACCACGACGATCGACGCAGCCTTTGCGGGGGAGGGCATGGCGTTCCGCGTCGCGATCGAGGACGACGCGAGTCCCGTCGTCCGCCTGATCGGTCGCACGCTGCGCGACTCGTCCCGAGCCGGGCACGGGCACGACGTCCTGAGCCGGTGCGTCGGCACCGTGGCTGTCCGATCCCACGACACGCCGCAGGCCGCGACGATCACGTTCGACCGCGGCGACGTAAAGGTGGTCGGCGGCGTCCTGGCCCATCCCGATGCCAATATCGTCGTCGATCTGTCTGCGCGGTTCGCGCCCGCCCAGGAGCCGACCGGGGACACGACGCTGGCCGCCGGCACCCTGACCGCGTTGCAGCCGCCGCTCCCGCACTTGAGCGTCGCTGCCCGCCAGTTCTGGGACCGGGCCCGGGTCATCCCGGGGATCCCCGACGTGCTGGTCCTGCTCGCCGACGGTCCCGACGGCCAGGAGCGGTCGCAGTACGGCGAGGGGCCGTCGACCTATCTGATGGCCGGACCACCTGACGTGCTCGCCGGTGTCTGCAGCGGGGCGGACGACTTCCTGCTCGCGCTGAGCACGGGTCTGCGCGTCAAGGGCACGTTGGCACAGCTATCGGTGATGACGGCCGCTTCGTGGAAGGTCCGGTTCGATGTCTGAGCTCACCAGCGCGAGGCGGGCAGTCCGCCTCGAGGCGACCAACCACGAGGGCAGCCTCCTGGGCAAGACCGTGTCGCCGGAGAAGTTCGAGGCCGGGATGAAGAGCGGCTTCGCGTTCGCCGACATCCTGTTCGCGATCGACCTCAACAACGAGATCGTCCTCGGTGACGCTTTCCCGGACTGGCGCGGCAACCTCTACGACATCCAGATGGTCCCTGACCTGTCGACACTTGTGGAGTGGAAGCCAGGCCTGGACTCGGTCATCGGCGACTACTGGCTCAAGGACGGCACACCGGTGCCGATCTGCCCGCGCAATCTCGTGCGCCGGCTCGTGGACCGGCTCGACGCGCTCGGCTACACCGCGACCGTCGCGGTCGAGGTCGAGGCGACCCTGTTCGAGGAGTCCATCGAGGAGGCCCGTTCGCGCGGCTACCAGGACCTGACCCCGTTGGGCGGCAGCACCGGATCGACGTACCACCTCGCGCGGTCCACCGACTGGGTCGAATACATGGAAGCAGTGGTCGCCCGGCTCGATCGGCTCGGCATCACCTGGGAGGCGTGGACCGACGAGGCCGCACCGGGCCAGACCGAGCTGAACCTGGCACCCACGGGTCCCGTCCGGCTGTGCGACAACTGGGTGCGCACCCGCCAGGTGATGCGCGAGGTCGCCTTCGAGCGCGGCCACACCGTCTCCTTCATGGCCAAGCCGACCGCCGGCTACGGGCAGGGCGCCCACGTCAACTTGTCGCTCCAATGCGACGGGGTGAACCAGTTCTTCGCAGAGGATGGCCCCTCCCTGCTCATGCGGCACGCGGTCGGGGGCCTGATGGCCACGATGGCGGGCAACACCTCGATCGCCTTTCCTCAGATCACGTCGTACCGTCGGCTTGTCGATCTGAGCGGCCCCCCGACCACGATCAGCTGGGGCGTGAACAACAAGACCGCGGCCGTGCGCGCGATCACCGGTCATCCGAGGTACTCGCGGCTGGAGTACCGGCTGCCCGGCGCTGACGTGAACCCGTACCTCGCACTCGCGGGCGTGCTGGCAGGCGTGCTCGCCGGCCTCGAGCGGCGCATCGAGCCACCGGCGGAAGTCATGGACATGGCGTGGTGCCTGCCCGAGGGCGACGGCGTGCCCCGGATCCCCGACACGATGTCGAAGGCGAGCGCCGCACTGGCCGCCGACCCGCTCCTGCGCGAGTACCTCGGTGACGAGTTCGTGGACTTCTGGGTCGCGTCCCGGCGCTGGGAGTGGATGGAATTCCACACCAAGGGCGGCGACCCGTTCGCCGAGCTCTCCGCGTGGGAGTCCCAGCGCTACTTCGAGTTCCCGTGAGTGGGCAGACGGACGCCGCGCGGCGGCCGTTGATCGGCATCACCGGCCGCCGCTTCCGCCTGTCCCTCATCCAGGGCGCCGACGAGCGCTACGGCGATCGGTGCGTGGACACGTCCATGTCGGACTTCGCGACGCGGATCGCGGAGGCCGGAGGAGTACCGGTGCACCTCTCCTACGACACCGACCCCGGCGCCGTCTGCGCGTGGCTGTCGGGCGTCGTGGTCACCGGTGGGCAGGACGTGCACCCCGCCTGCTGGGGTGGCGACCCGTCTGTTGTCCGCGATGTCGACCCGCGCACGGACCCCAGGGTCCACGACCGCGAGCGCGACGAGTACGAGGTCGCCGTCGTCCGCGCGGCACTCGACCGGCGGATCCCGGTCCTCGGGGTGTGCCGGGGTCTGCAGGTCCTCAACGTCGCGCTCGGAGGCACCCTCGTCGCAGACCTCTCTCCCGGACCCGTGCACCACCTCTCGGAGGAGACGGCGCCTACCGACGGAACCGTCGACCACCTCGTGTCCTTCGAGGCCGGCTCGATCGCCGCCGACCTGTTCGGTGGCGACGTGGTGACCAACTCCTGGCACCACCAGGCCGTCGACCGCAGCGGCGCGGGCGTGGTGGTGACCGGACGCACGGAGGACGGCGTCGTCGAGGCGATCGAGCTGCCGGGACGCCCGGTCCTCGGCGTCCAGTGGCACCCGGAGTGGATGAAGAGCACGGACCCGACGTTGACCTGGGTCGTCCGCGAGGCGGCCCGTCTGCTGCAGGGGAGTGAGCAATGAGCACACAGCCGTGGCCGGGTCATCTGATCAATCCGATGAGCTTGGTGAGCGGGGTAGCAGCGGCCGGGCCGCTCGTCATCGCCAGCGCCGAGGGCTCGACGCTCACCACGGCCGACGGTCGCCGGCTGCTCGACGGCGCGTCCGGCTTGATCAACGTCAACATCGGCTACGGGCGCGCCGAGCTGGCGCGGGCGGCGGCGGCCAGCATGGAGAAGCTCTCCTTCGGCACGCTCTTCTTCGGTCGCGCGACGCCGCCGGCGATCGACCTGGCGAGCGACCTCGCTGAGCTCGCTCCCGGCGACATCGACCACTTCTTCTTCACCAACAGTGGTTCAGAGGCCAACGACAGCGCCTACAAGTTCGCCAGGCTCTTCCACTGGCTACGGGGCGAACCAGGGCGGGTCAAGATCATCGCGCGGGAACGCAACTACCACGGGATGACGATGGGCGGCACTGCCGCAACGTGGGACGAGGAGTTCCACGTCGGCATCGGCCCGCTCCAGCCGGGCTTCCTCCACGTGCCCCAGCCGACGACCGACTGGCGAGCCGACCTGGCAGTGCTCGAGGAGCGCATCCTGGCGGAGGGGCCGGAGACCATCGCCGCCCTGGTCGCCGAGCCGGTCTCCCAGCCGGCGGGCAACGTGATTCCGCAGCCCGAGTACTGGCCGGCGGTCCGGGAGCTCCTCGACCGTTACGGGATCCTGTGGATCGCGGACGAGGTCATCACTGGCTTCGGCCGCACCGGGCGGATGTTCGCGGTGGAGCACTGGGACGCCGTACCGGACATGCTCTTGATGTCGAAGGGCGTGACCAGCGGGTACCTTCCGCTGGGCGTGGTCGGCATGACCGCTCGTCTCTACGGCGCTCTGGAGAAGTCGGCGAGGCCACTCCTGACCGGCTTCACCACAGGCGGGCACCCCACGTCGTGCGCGGTGGCAAGGGAGAACCTCCGGATCTTCCGGGACGAGAAGCTCGTTGAGCGCGCGCAGGAGATGGGGCGGTACTTCCACGCAGAGCTTGAGCGGCTCAGCGGCACGCGCGCCGTCTACGGGGCAGTCCGGAGCCTCGGCCTCCTGGTGACGATCGACCTGCTCCCTCCCGCAGGCTTCGTGGAAGGGGGCGGAAAGGACTTCCCGGCTCTCGTCCCCCCTGACGCGTTGAGCCGGGGCATCGTCATCCGCTCGTACCACGGCTGCGTGACGTTCGCGCCACCTCTGGTGGTCGAGAGAGCCGAGATCGACCACCTCATCTCGACATTCGACGCCTCGGTGGCAGCTGTCCTCGATCGCTTCGTGGCCTGACCGAGCGCTCCGAAGGCAGCTCACCGTCCACCGACCGATGAACCCGATCGAACAGGAGCTCAGCCATGCCTGAACTGACTTTCGCCGAGATCGACCACGCGAGGAAAGGCCGCTTGTTCGGCCAGTTCGCGCTCGGTCAGGTCTTCGTCCACCACTGGGGACGCACGCTCTTGGAGAGCGACTCGATGCTGTTCACGTCCCTGACGCTGAACTACAACCCCTTGTACGTGAATCGCGAGGTCGCCCGCGAGCTCGGCCATGCAGCTTCCCCGGTCAACCCCTACCTCGCTTTCCTCACTGTGCTCGGGCTGTCCGTCGAGGACCTCAGCGAAGGCAGCACCGAGGGCGCGTTCCTCGGGGTGGACGACCTCACCTTCACTGCGCCCGTCTATCCCGGCGACACCCTCACCGGTGTCAGTGAGGTCGTCGCCCTGCGGCCGTCCGAGAGCCGGCCGGGCGGCGGCATCGTCACCTGGCGGACGTGGGGCATCAACCAGGCGGGCGTCGAGGTGCTCGCGTTTACCCGGACCAATCTCGTCGGGGGGACTCCCGTCTCATGAGCGCCAAGACCAGCATCGCGGGTCACCTCACCCAGGAGCAGCGCGAGATCCAGGCGCTGGCTCGCGATTTCGCCCGCCATGAAGTCCTACCGGTTGCCAACGAGCTCGACCCGGTCCGCGGTCGGATCCCGAAGGAGCTCATCAAGAAGATGGGCGAGATCGGCTTCTTCGCCATCATGACCCCCGAGAGCGACGGCGGTCTCGGACTCGGCGCGCTCGAGTACATCCTCGTCACCGAAGAGCTGTCCCGCGCTTGGATGAGCGTCGGCAGCATCATCCGCAGCTCCACCCTGCCCGCCGGCCTCAGCCAGGCCAAGCGCAACGAGCTCCTCCCGCGCGCTGTCGTCGGCGACTGCATCGGCGCGTTCGCGCTGTCCGAGCCCGACACCGGCTCCGACGTCGCCAGCATCGCGTGCCGTGCGGAGCGCGACGGAGAGGAGTGGGTCCTCAACGGCGCGAAGATGTGGTGCACCAACGCCGACATGGCTGACTACATCGTGGTTTTCGCACGGACCTCCCCGCCCCCGAGCAGCCGGAAGCGACACCTCGGCATCAGCGTCTTCTTCGTCGAGAAGCGAGCCGGTGAGTTCCCCGTCGGCATCCACGCCCACCCGGTGCGCAAGATCGGCTACTACGGGTGGGACACCTATGAGCTCGTCTTCGAGGACTTCCGGGTGCCGGCCGATGCCCTGCTCGGGGTCGAGGGGGAAGGGTTCTACACCGGGATGAACTTCTTGGAGCTCGCGCGCGTGCACACTGGTGCTCGCGCGGTGGGGCTGGCGACAGGAGCGCTCGAGGACGCCGTGGCGTTCGCGCAGCAGCGACTGCAGTTCGGGCGCCCCATCGCTGAGTTCCAGGCCCTCCGGTTCAAGCTCGCCCACATGGCGGCGCAGGTCGAGGCATCGCGTCAGCTCACGTACTCGGTCGCACGCATGATCGATGCGGGCCAGCCGTGCGGACCGCAGGCGTCCGCCGCCAAGTACGTCGCGACGGAGATGGCCGAGCACGTGACGAGCGAGGGTCTGCAGATCCACGGAGGCTCCGGCTACACCACTGACTTCGCAGCGCAGCGCTACTGGCGCGACGCGCGCCTCACGAAGATCTTCGAGGGCACCTCGGAGATCCAGCTCAAGATCATCTCCGACAGCCTGCTGGGCAAGGGGGCATCCTCATGACCGTCGACTCGTTGACCGCTACCGGGACCTACCTCGAGGATTTCAAGCCGGGCCAGCAGATACGGCACGCCCGCGGGAAAACGGTCGGCGAGCTCGACAACGTGCTGATCACGAACCTCGTCGTGAACACAGCAGCTGCCCACTTCGACGAGCACTCGATGCGCGACCACCCGGTCGGCCAGCGGATCGTGTTCGGTGGCATCACGACGTCGATCGTCATCGGGCTGGCTTCGCAGGACGTCTCCGAGAACGTCGTGGCCGAGCTCGGACTGACGGGCATGCGTCTGCCGCACCCCGTCGTCCACGGCGACACGCTCTACGCCTACACCGAGATCACGGCCGTTCGGGAGGACGAGCCCGACTCCGGAGTCGTGGAGTGCCACCACTGGGGGGTCAACCAGCGCGGCACGGTGGTGTTCGAGGGCGACCGCACCCTGCGCGTCCGGCGACGTCGAACGGGTCCAGTGACCGAGAGGAGGTACGGATGAAGCACCCGATTCCGACGCCGCTGAGACGCTCGTGCTTGGCCGTGCCCGGGTCGAGCGACCGGATGATCGAGAAGTCGAGGAGCCTCGAGGTTGATCAGGTCTTCCTCGACCTCGAAGACGCCGTTGCTCCGCTGGCCAAGGACGATGCCCGTGAGCGCGTGGTGGATGCGCTGCTGGCGGGGGAGTGGCTGGCGCCGACGAAGGTCGTCCGGGTCAACGACATCACCACGCCCTGGGCATACCAGGATGTCGTCAGGGTCGTGGAGGGTGCGGGCGATCGACTGGACTGCCTCATGCTGCCCAAGGTGGAGTCGGCGGCCCACGTGCAGTGGCTGGACCTCCTTCTCACCCAGATCGAGAAGGCCCGTGGTCTGGAGGTCGGGCGGATCGGGATCGAGGCCCAGATCGAGACGGCCGAGGGGCTGGTGAACGTGGACGGGATCGCGGGCAGCTCGTCCCGGGTGCAGACCATCGTCTTCGGGCCGGCCGACTTCATGGCGAACATCAACATGCGGAGCCTTGCCGTGGGTGAGCAGCCTCCGGGTTACGAGGGCGACGCCTACCACTACATCCTCATGCGCATCCTCATGGCGGCGAGGATGCACGGGAAGCAGGCCATCGACGGCCCGTACGGCCGTATCCAGGACGTCGAGGGCTACGCGCGCGTCGCACAGCGGTCGGCAGCCCTGGGTTTCGATGGAAAGTGGGTGCTCCATCCCGCGCAGATCGATGCTGCCAACCGGACCTACGCACCGTCGCAGGCCGACTACGACCGCGCCGAGCACATCCTCCAGGCCTACGATTACTACACCTCCGCCGAGGGCGGGTCCCGCGGTGCGGTCATGCTCGGCGACGAGATGATCGACGAGGCGTCGCGGAAGATGGCGCTGCCGATCGCGCTTCGTGGGCGCGCCGCGGGGTTGCGGCCCACGACGAGCTTCGTGCCGCCGGCGGCCGTCTCGGCCGGGGCATAGATGTTCACGGAGGACCAGGACGACGACGTCGCGCCGCTGCGCGGCATCAGGGTGCTGGACCTGACCCACATGTTGGCCGGTCCCTACGCGACGATGACCTTGGCCGATCTCGGGGCCGACGTCATCAAGGTGGAGCCGCTCGCAGGTGACCTGATCCGTCGGTATGGACCCGACATCACGGCGGAGGACGCGTACGGCGGCTACTTCGCCAGCATCAACCGCAACAAGAGGAGCGTCAGCCTCGACCTTCGGTCGGAGGCCGGCCGCTCGGTGATGCTCCGGATGGTGGCCCAATGCGACGTCCTGGTCGAGAATTTCCGCGTCGGCGTGATGGATCGCCTCGGCCTCTCCTTCGAGGCGCTGCTGCAGGTCAACCCGCGTCTGGTCTACGGATGCATCCGGGGCTTCGGGGACCCGCGCACAGGTGAGGGACCGTTGACGGATTGGCCAGCCTACGACGTGGTGGCGCAGGCCATGGGCGGTGCCATGCAGATCACCGGCGACCCCGCCGGGCCGCCCATGAAGACGGGGCCCGGGCTTGGGGACATCTTTCCTGCCGCCCTCCTGACGAGCGGGATCCTGGCCGGAGTCGTACGCGCGGAGCGCACCGGTCGTGGTTCCTTCGTCGACGTCTCCATGTACGACGCGATGGTGAGCCTGTGCGAACGCATCGTCTATCAGTACTCGGTCGACGGCTCCGTCGCCGATCGCATGGGCAACTCGCACCCGTTCTTCGAGCCCTTCGGTCTCTATCCGGCCAAGGACGGCTGGTTCGCCCTGGCGGCCCCGTCGCCGTCGATCTGGCAGCTGCTGGCCACGCTGATCGACCGGGAGGACCTGGCCTCCGATGATCGGCTGTCGTCCGGCCAGGGCCGCTCGGCTCATCGCGACCTCGTGCGCACCGCGATCGAGGAGTGGTCGCGGAGCCGAACACTGACGGAGATCGGTGACCAGCTGGGCGGTCGGGTCCCGTTCGGTCCGGTGCAGGACGCGACCCAGATCGTGCACGACCCTCATCTGGCGCGTCGCGACATGCTCTGGACCGTCGCTCACCCGCCGACCGGAGCGCCGTTGACCATCGCCGGCCAGCCCATCCACTTCGGCGGGACCCGCACCGACGAGGTGCGTCCCGCGCCGGTCCTCGGTGAGCACACCGCCGAGGTGCTCACCGGACTCGGCTTCTCCGCCGACGAGATCGCCGACGGACTGCGTGACGGCGTTCTGCGATGAAGGACGCGGCACCTTCCAACCCCACCACCAACCCCCACGAGGACGAACAGTGCAGATCGCAATCCCCGCCGAGATCAAGGACAACGAGTTCCGCGTCGCCATCACCCCTGTCGGTGTCCGCGAGCTCACCTCCCGCGGGCACCAGGTGTTCGTGCAGGAGGGCGCCGGGCTCGGGTCCTCGATCAGTGACGATCGTTTCCGGGACGCGGGCGCCAGGATCCTCGGCGATGCGGACGAGACCTGGGGCGTCGCGGGCCTGGTGCTCAAGGTCAAGGAGCCGATCGCCGAGGAGTACGCGCGCATGCGCGAGGGCCAGGTCCTCTTCACCTATCTCCCCCTGGCCGCGGACCCGACGCTGGCAGAGGAGCTGTTGCCGGCGTCTCCGGACAGAACGCCGCCAACATCGCGTTGGGCATGGGCGCGGACGTCACCCTTCTCGACATCGACCTGGACAAGCTGCGGATGTCGTTTTGGCGCTACGGCAACCGGGTACGAGGCCTGGCCTCATCGCGGCTCGACATCGAAGAGCAGGTCCGCGAGGCCGACCTGGTGATCGGAGCCCTCCTCATCCCCGGCGCGGCTGCGCCGACTCTGGTCCCGAACGCCCTGGTCGCCCAGATGAAACCTGGATCGGTGCTCGTCGACATCGCCATCGACCAAGGGGGATGTTTCGAGGACAGCCGCCCCACCACCCACACCGCCCCGACCTACCAGGTGCACGACTCGACCTTCTACTGCGTGGCGAACATGCCCGGTGCCGTGCCGGTCACGTCGACGTACGCCCTCACGAACGCGACCCTTGCCTATGCCGTGGCACTCGCCGACCAGGGTTGGCGGGAAGCGCTCGTGAACGACCGTTCGCTGGCGCTCGGGTTGAACACGCACGACGGACGGCTGACCAACAGGCTGGTCGGCGAGGCGGTGGGCATCGCGGCCGTGGACCCGGCCGACGTGCTGAGCTAGCGCCGTCGGCCGCGTCACATCCTGTAGTGGGAGATCGGTCGTGATGCGTCTGGCTCACGGAGCGAGGCGAGGACGTCGACGCCGTCGGTGCGATCGGCATACGCCAAGCAGTCGAGGAACATGACGTCCATCTCCGTGTCGGCGAGCGGTCGGGTGCGGTGGCCCGTCGGGATGTCGGTCCGTTCAACGAGGGTCCTCCCATCAGCTTCGACCTGGACCACGCTGTAGGCGAAGTCCCACTCAGGTGGCCCAACCGGGGGCATGGCGGACTCGACGACCTCGACCCTGCGCAACAGCGCTTGGACGTCGGGTTCGAGGGCCCTCTCGTCGTCGAACGTCGCCAGACCCAGCGAACCGTCGATGATCGACACGGCAGCGACGTACTCGGCGCTGAACTTCGCCTCTGTGCCGGAACTGGGGCGATGGTGGATCAGCGGGTCGAGGCCGCCCGGCTCGAGGGTGACCGTGATGCGCTCCACCCGACCGAGGTCGGTCCGGCCGTGCAGGGCAAGAGCGGCGTCCGCGGTGCGATGGATGTTGTAGCAGCACGGGTAGCGCTTCACGCTCAATCCCGAGGCCAGGAGGTTGTTGCTCGTGTCCCCAGAAGGCAGCCGGATGGTCTGCGGAGCTCCGTCTCCCAGCAGGCGGAAGTAACCGATGTCGCCTTCGAGCGCGGCGACGTCGGCGGTGAGGCCCAGCCGAGCATGCTGCGTCGCGACGACGGCGTCGCGAGCTGCATGCGCAGCATGGAAGGGCTTGGTCATGCTCCGAAGTTCTGGCGGCTCCCGGCGGCGGACGTCGCCGCGATGCCCAGCGCGTTGGCGGTGGCGAGCTCGTCGAGATCGGTCAGGTGGGCGAGGGCAGCGGCGGCGCCGATGACGCCCACGGTCGAGGTCGAGTGCCAGCCGCGCGCGTAGTGCGGGCGGATCGGCAGCGCCTCCGCCACGGCGCACGCCGTGTCGTACCCGACGACGTAGCTGCGCAGGACCTCGCCCAGCGAGAGGTCCAACCAGTCAGCGACGGCGAGGACCGAAGGCAGGATCACCGTACTGGGGTGGCCGTACATGGTCTCGCTGACGTCGTCGTAGTCGAGCGCGTGCATCGCGTACCCGTTCAGGAAGGCCGCCATTCCGGGGCTGGTCGAGCCGTCCCCGTCGAGGATCCTGCTCGTCCCTCGGGGGCATTCATGGCGAGATGCGCTGCGTACTGTCGCGTATCCGGCATCCCGGCGGCCGGCCACGGCCACTCCGATCGAGTCGATCAGTGCGTTGCGGGCGTGCGCCATCAGGGTGGCCTCGTGATCGGGATCGAATCGGAAGCCGGCGATCGCAGCGGCGAGGTCGCGGGGTGTCGTCATTTCCATCCTCCGGGTGGCAGTGATGTCGCGAGATGGCCGATCAATCGACGGCGAGGCACACGTTCTTCACCTGCGTGTACGACCGGATCGCGGCGAGACCCTTCTCGCGACCGAAGCCGCTACCCTTGCGGCCGCCGAACGGCATCTCGACACCGCCGCCGACGCCATAGGTGTTGACGAACACCTGACCCACCTCGAGGTGCGGGGCCGCCGCCAGGGCAGCGCTCACGTCGTCGGTCCAGATCCCGGCGACAAGGCCGTACTCCGTGGCGTTGGAGATCTCGATGGCCTCCTCGATGTCGGAGATGGTCGAGATGCCGAGAACAGGGCCGAACAGCTCGGTCCGGCTCAGCTCCGCATCGGGCGAGACGTTGTCGATCACGGTCGGCAGGACGAAGTTCCCCCGGGGGTGACGATCCCCGGGGGCACCGCCGGTGAGGATCTCGGCATCACCCTTCGCCGCGGTCGCGACCTGGCCCAGGACTCGATCTCGCTGCGCCGCAGAGATCAGGGGCCCCATGTCCGTCGCGGGGTCGGCCGCCTCCCCCACGCGCAGGCTCTCCGCCTCCCGGACGAGCAGGTCGCGAAGCTCGTCATGGAGCTCGGGGAGGACGAGGACCCGAGATCCGGCGGAGCAGGCCTGGCCAGCGGTGCGGAACATGATGCCGGCGATCGTCTTGGCGGCGATTTCGAGACGGCTGCGGCCGAGGACGATCTGTGCGGACTTGCCGCCCAGCTCCATGCAGATCGGCGCGACTCTCTGGGCGCACAGCTCCATCACGCGTTCGCCGACGGCGCGCGAGCCAGTGAACGTCACGTGGGCGACGTCCTCGTGGCTCACCAGCGCTTCGCCGGCCTCCGCGAAGCCGTGGACGACGTTGAAGGCACCGGGAGGGAGTCCCGCCTCGACGGCGAGCTCGGCCAGGAGCGTCGCGGTGAGGGGGCTGCGCTCCGAGGCCTTGACGACCACGGTGTTGCCCACGGCGAGGGCAGCGGCGGCGCTGCGAGCGATCTGTTGGAGGGGAAAGTTGAACGGGACGATGACTCCGCACACTCCCCACGGTTCGTGGAGGGTGTAGTCCACCATGGCGCCGGGAACCGGAACGACCTCTCCGCCGACCTTGTCCGCGATGCCCGCGTAGAACTCGAAGTAACGGGCTGCCACCTCCACGTCGCCCATCGCCAAGGTGATCGGGATCCCTGCGTCGACGGCCTCGATCGCGGCAAGCTCTGCGGCCCCGGCGCGGAGGGATCGCGCGATCTTGTTGAGGATCCGCCCGCGCTCGGCGAGCGGAGTCGCGCGCCAGGCGCCCCTGAAGACCCCGCGGGCTTCGGCCACGGCGGCAGCGACGACGTCCTTGTCAGCGGCGGTCAGCGTGGCGACGACCGCGTTCGTGGAGGGGTCCTCGACTTCGAGCTCGCGACCGACCGCGTCGACGCGTCGTCCGGCGATGACAGCGGCGTGCGGCCGAAAGCGATCGGCCAGTCTGTTCGAGTTCTCCATCGTCGTACGACGTCCTTCCGGGATGTTGCAAGTCGGGTGGTGTTGACAGGGAGCGGTGGATCCCTGCACCATCATAGTCATATGCCTCAGTCAAATGACTAACTAATGTCCAGCTCGTCACACGGCAACCGGAAGCCGGCTTCGCCGTCGTCAAGCTCCCCGGAAGGACCCAAGATGAACGACGCGACTGCGATCGCGCCGGCGACCTCGGCATGATCGACACCTACGCGGCGGTGCTCACCCAACCTGGCCGCCCGTTAGAGATCACCGCCATCCGCGTCGATGACCCGGAGCCGCACGAGGTCCGGGTCGCGGCGACCCATGTGGGCCTGTGCCACAGTGACCTGCACTACATCAGCGGCGCTCTCACTGCCGAGCTCCCGCTCGTCGTCGGTCACGAGGTGGCAGGTGTGGTCGAGGCGGTCGGAGAGCAGGTGACCAGCCTTCGCCCGGGAGATCGTGTGACCGGCACGGCCACGCCCTCCTGCGGCCGCTGCGTCAACTGCGAAGGGGGAAGGTCCACCCAGTGCCAGCGCGTCGCGGAGGTGCGGCGTCGTCCCCGACCCGCGTACGCGACGCTCAGCGGACAGCCGATCCAGCGGCTCGGCGACATCGGAGCGTTCTCCCAGCACATCCTCATGCGCGAGAACGCGCTGGTCAGGCTGCCCGACGACGTGCCGCTGCAGGTCGGGTGCCTCCTGTCGTGCTGCGTCATCACCGGCGTCGGCGCCGTGTTCCGGGGCGCCCGGGTGAGACCGGGGAGCACTGTCGCCGTGATCGGTTGCGGTGGAGTCGGGTCGGCCATCATCCAGGGCGCCCGGCTCGCCGGTGCCTCGGTGATCGTGGCGATCGACCTGGACGATGTTCGCCTCGCCGCTGCTCGACGCTTCGGCGCGACGCATGCCATCAACGGGGGCGGCGACCCGGTCGCGGAGCTTCGCGGGCTTCTCGGTGACGGCGTGGACTACGCCTTCGAGGCGGTCGGTTCTGCGCGGACGGCAGAGACCGCTCTCCGGCTCCTGCGCCCCACCGGCACCGCCTGCTTGGTCGGAGTAGCTCCGGTCGGCACAGAGCTCAGCATCCCCGTCATGGACTTCTGGCTCGAGGAGAAGCGACTGATCGGCTCTTACATGGGCTCCGGTCATGCGCGCCAGGACATCCTCGAGCTCGCGCAGCTCTATCGGCACGGCCGCCTCCAGCTCGACGAGATGGTGTCGAGCATCGTCCCCTTCGCGGCGATCAACGACGGCTTCGAAGCGATGAGGCGCGGTGACGTCACCCGGATCGTCGTCGAGCCCTGATCATGAACCCAGAAAGAGATGCAGAGGTGAGCCTGATGTCGACCGCCACGGTCACCATCCCCACTCCGGTGAACTACATCGAGGACGACTGGAGCGAGTGCTCGACAGCTGACGGGCGGTGGAACCTGGACCCGAACACCCGCGAGCCGGTCCACGAAGGCGTCACCACTGCGCCCGACGATCTCGAGCGAGCCTTGCGGCACGCGGAACGCACCTACAACGTCGGCCGGTGGGACGACGATGCGCGCCGCGAGCGCGCCGACCTGCTCGATCGTGTCGCCGACTTCCTCGACGCGCGACGAGAGGAGATCGCCCGGACCGATTCCTTGACCACCGGCATTCCCATCACCGTCACCCGCAAGATCGCTGCCGTCCTACCGGAGCGGGTGCGCGCAGCGGGAAGGGACCTGATAGCGACGCCGCGAGTCCGGCCGCTGCCGGCCGGGGGCCGGGACGTCCGCCTCTATAAGGTGCCTTGGGGTCCGGCGGCCATTCTGACACCGTGGAACGGGCCGAGCTTCATCTCCACCGTCAAGTGCGCCAACGCGATCGCAGCCGGTTGCCCGGTCGTCCTCAAGCCGTCCGAGCATGCCCCGGCGAGCGTGCACATCGTGGTCGAGTGCTTCGTGAGGGCGGGCCTGCCCAGCGGTGCGCTGCAGGTGGTGCACGGTGCCGGCGACGTCGGCGCCGCCCTCTGCGCCGACCCGCGGATCAAGGTCGTGTCGTTCACCGGCGGGGCAGAGGCCGGTCGCGCCGTTGCTCGCGCGGGCGCCGAGGACCTCAAGGTGCTGCAGCTCGAGCTCGGCGGCAACAACCCGGTCCTCGTCCTGGATGACGCCGACCTCGAGGTGACCGCCGACGGCATCGTCGACGGCATGACGAAGTTCAACGGTCAGTGGTGCGAGGGGCCGGGGAAGATCCTGGTGCAGCGTAACCTGCTCCCTCCATTGTTGGAGTGCTTGACCGACCGGCTGTCGGCCCTCGTCGTGGGCCACTCCCTGGACGAGACGACGTCGGTCGGCCCGATCTCGAACGGTCCGCAGCTCGAGGTTCTCCGCCGCGGCATCGAGCGGTTGCGGGACCACGGCGCCGACATCCGACAGCCCGCGCGGCTGCCCGACCTAGGCGGGTTCTTCCTGTCACCCACCCTCGCCTATGGAGTGTCGCCGGATCATGCGACCGCGGAGCTGTTCGGTCCGGTCGTCACCCTGCATGCGGTGGACAGCGATGAGGAGGCGCTGCGTCTGGCCAACGCGAGTCCGTCGGGCCTGGATGCCTACGTGTTCGGCACCGACACGGACCGTGCCATCGACGTCGGTGCACGGGTGATCGCCGGTGAGGTCCGCGTCAACGGCGCCAAGATGGCCGACCTGGGTGCCGATTCTGCTCAGAGCTTCTGGGGGCCCTCCGGGCTCGGCGGACACGGTCCCCTCGAGTCGACGCGGGTCTTCTGTGGGGACCGGGTCGTGGGTGTCGACTCGGCCGATCTGCCGCTCTGACCGGCGCTCGTCAGGTCACCCTTTCGACAGCACGGTGCTCGCCAGTCCGAGACGACTGGTGAGCCAGCTGTCGAGGGCGGAGGCGGCGATCTCCATCTGCTGCTCCGCGGCGGGCCGATCTCCGTAGGTCAACCACGAGACGGCGAAGCCGTCGGCAAGCATTGCCACGAGCTGGGCAATCTCGTCGATGGCCGCCGAGTCGATCTGTGGGCCGGTGGTCGACCCTCGCAGCAGCGCGCGACCTGTCTCGAGGACCTGGTCGTACGCCGTACTGGTCCGTGTCTCGTGGTTGCGACGTGCCCAGCTGACGAGCTCGATCGTCGCGGCGGTGAAGGTCGCGGACTCGAGGTAGCACTGCATGAGGCTACGAAGGATCTGGTGCGTCATCGTCGCGAGGTCGGCGTCGGCGTCGCACTCGGCAAGCACCTCTCGGAACTTGTCGGTGATCAGCTCATAGACGTCGGCGAACAGATCCTCCTTCGAGTCGTAGCAGTAGTGCAGCATCGCTACGTTCGCCTTCGCCTGGTCGGCGATGCGGCGCGTCGTCGCGCCGTCGATGCCATGGGTCGCGATCACCTCGACAGCAGCGTGGACGAAGTCAGAACGGCGCTGGGCGACGGAGATACGAGGCACGGAAGGCTCCTCCGGTCGAGGCGGACGGCAGTTGATCGTTTGATCAAGATGATGGAAAGCCTAACAGGCTGCAAGGCGACCTCCCGTAGGTCGGCGCGCGTTGCCACACTTGTTGGTCAAACATCTTGATCAAACGACTAAGTAGAGTGTAGCGTCTCCTCACAAGCAAATCTCCGCACGACCACCGCCGCGCGGTCATCGGCCCGGTTGGCCGCCTGCGCCGTCACCCCAAGGAACAGCGACAATGAACGAAACTCTCCTGCTGCTTGCCGACCTGTGGATGACCTTTGTCGGCCTTGTGTTCGGGTGGCGCTTCATCCGACGTCATGACAACTACCTGTTGGGACTCGAGTGGATCGTGGTCGGTGTCTCGGGCACCAATGTGCTCGCCTGGTTCCTGCTCGGTGGACACCTGGAAAGCCCCCAGGTTTGGCTCATGTTCTTCTTCGATGCCTTCTCGCGCTCGATCGGGTTCACGCTGATCCTCGTGCTCGGCCTGATGCAGGTCACCCATCGCTACAAGCCGTCTCCGGCGATCGACGTTGGGGTGTTCATCGTTGCGTTCGGCGCCGGGCTCTACCTCCAGCAGTTCCGTTATCCGGAGTTCGACGTCGGCCCGGCGACGTTCTACATGATCGTCAACGCGCCGACGACCGCGTTCCTGATCTACTTCTCGTGGCGGCTCTGGCAGGCGGGGGCTCGGTCCTGGGCCGTCATTGGTTGGCTGGCGACCGCCGCCGGAACCACGATCGCACTGATGGACGACTTCCTCAGGATCCCGGGCGACGACGCGTACCGCACGACGTTCTACACGCTGGCGCTCACCGTGTGGGGGGCACAGCTGTTCGTCTACTACACGTCGTACCGCCGTCTGGGAGAACTCCTCGAGGGGTCAGAGGTCGGGATCGGCAGCCGGACCCCCACGGTGACGTCCCGCTGAGTGGTGGAGTTTCTCGACACCGTGGGGGTCAGAAGTTGATCATGCCGTCATGAGCTCTGGCTTGGCCACCTCCTCGGCGATCTTGGTCAGTAGCGCCATCGATCCTTCGGAGAGGAAGTGTGCTGACGCTGTGTGCCCTCGTCGAGGGCTGCCGGCACCCAGCGGGACCGTGACCCCAGTCGTCGCGGAGACACCATCATCGAACCGACCTGTCATCGACAGGGATCCAGAGGAGCAAGGCATGCACGAAGAAATGCGTCGACCGTCCGCAACGGCGACCCGCCGCGGGTTGCTGGCTGCAGCAGGTGCGGGCGCCGCCGCCCTGACGGTTGGAGGCGAGGACGCCGTCGCCGCGGTGGAGTCGGCAACGGCCCAGTCGCGATGACGGCGAACGTCGTGGTGGTGGGGGCAGGGATCTCGGGACTCACGGCAGCCCGCCGGCTAGTACAGTCCGGCGTCACCTCAGTGCTCGTCCTGGAGGCGAGCGACCGTGTAGGCGGCAGGTTGCGGAATGAGGAAGCGGCTCCAGGGGCGATCACCGAGGTCGGGGGCCAGTGGGTGGGGCGGGGCAGGACCGCGTGCTGGGGTTGATCGACGAGCTGGGCGTGGAGCTATTCCCGACCTTCGTCGAGGGCAAGAGCATCTATCACCGCAAGGGCCGCTCGAAGTCAATTGCCGGCAGCCTGCCGCCCCTCGGTCTGGGTGCCCAGCTCGACTGGCTGCAGCTGCAGAAGAGGCTGGAGAGGATGGCAGCCACCGTCCCGGTCGAGGCGCCCTGGAATGCTCGCAACGCCAAGAAGTGGGATGGCGCCACTGCGGGCGACTGGTTGGACACCAACTCGGTGAACGCGGAGTGCAAGTGGCTGTTCAACATCGCATTCAAGATCATCTTCGGTGAGGACCTGCACGAGACATCGCTGCTCAAGTTCGTGCATACCATCGCCAGCTGCGGTGGGATCGATCACATGCTTGGCGTGACTGGTGGTGCGCAGGAGCCGCGTGTCGTTGGTGGCTCGGAGCGGATTCGTGTCCTCATGGCTGACGGGCTTGGTCGCCGAGTGATCCTGAGCTCGCCGGTGTCCGAGATCGACCAGACTGACGACACCCAGGTCATTGTGCGATCGGCCAAGGCGATCATTCGCTCAAACGGGCGATCCTCGCCATGCCACCGGCCAACGCCGATCACATCACGTTCACCCCGGACCTCCCGGTCCGTCGAGCACTGCTGCAGAGCAAGTCGCACAACGGGACGTTGTTCAAGCTTGCCGCTGTTTACGATCGGCCGTTCTGGCGGCAAGCAGGATTCAGTGGTCAGGCATTCACCGACATCCCGATCGCACCCTATGTCTCGACAACTCGCCGCCCGATGGGAGCAAGGGCATCCTGCTCACCTTCATGGTCCCCGTTGGCCTCCGAGACGCCTCGGCCCCGTCGGAGGAGCTCTTTGACAATCCGGTCAAGCGGAAGAAGGCCTTCCTCGATGCTCTCGTCACGCTTTTCGGGCCGGCAGCAGCTCGCCCGACCAACTACGTGGGGAAGGACTGGATCAGCGAGCCCTGGATCAGCGGTTGCGTCCCGACGCAGGCGCCTGGCGTCATCACCAGCTTGACCGACGCCATCTCAAAACCGGTCGACCGAATCCACTGGGCTGGCACCGAGGCCGGTACCTACAACTCCGGCTACATGGACGGCGCCGTCCAAGCGGCCGAGCGGGCCGCGAACGAGATCCTCGCCGCTTTGTGAGGAGAGACCGCCGCGTGCCATCGTCCTGGAGCCGCGAGCGGGGAGGTCGGTCGATCGCACCGAAGCCAAGATCGGAGTCGACCGCGTTTCACGTCGGGCCCTTCACAGGTGAATCTCGGCCGCTGACGTCTTTTCCGGCTTCCGGTCGCCGTGGGACAAGGGTGTGAAAATCCGCTTCTGGACCCGCCTGTCGTCGGTACGCACAGCACCGATGTCGCCGCCCGTCGATGCAGCGCAACGGAGCGGTGCAGGCGCGGCCCCGGGCTCGGCCCCTCACCACCCTGGCGTCCGGCGGCCTGGCTCTCTACGCACCCGACGAGCCCGGCATGCAGTCGCACACGACGGTGCTCCCGGGGCGGCCCTGAGCCCGATGGGCCTGTCGAATTGGGTCAGGGGTTACTCTGTGCCCCAGACGTTGTCGCCAAGCTAGCGATGGCCAGCGATCCTTGGTCGCTAGAAGTTCGAGGGCGGTCTTGAGTTTTCAGGCTGCGGTTCCCAAGCGTGCGGTGTCGAGGTAGCTGCGGACGTGCTGGTCGATGGTCGCTAGCGCGTGGCGGAGCTCGGGTGGGGCGGGAGGTCGGTCGGCTGCCAACAGCGGGCGGAGGACGCGGTCGTGGATCTTGGTGTAGAAGATCGCGACGCGTTGCCCGTCCGGGGTGAGGTCGTAGGTGTTGGTGCCGGGTCGTCGTTGGATGAGACCGTTGAGGCGGAGTCGGGCCAGGTCGTAGCTGGCCTGGTTGACGGTGTAGCCGGTACTGGTGACGCCGAGCAGGCGGCTCACCTGGGCGCGGAGGCTCCGGTTGGTGAATCCGAGGGCGTTCAAGCCGACACACAAGGCGCCGAGCAGGGCCATGACCCGAGGATCTCCGAACCGTAGCGCGGGCGACCTCCTGCCGTCCTGGGTGAGGGTGGGCTGTGTGACTCGCTCAAAGGCTGGGCTCGCAAGGACACACCCTGTCTCGCCCCGGGTTAGATGGAGACATCGAAACCTGGAGGAACAGAGCAGATGGCAGCGCAGCGTAAGTATCCGGCTGAGTTGAGGGAGCGGGCCACGCGGTTGGCGTTGGAGGCTCGGCGTGATCCGGCGACGCGGGTGGGGGCCTATAAGCGGATCGGTGAGCAGTTGGGGGTGCATCCGGAGGCGTTGCGGACCTGGATCAAGCAGGCCGAGGTCGATGAGGGCCTGGTGCCGGGCACGACGACGGCTGATGCGACCAAGATCGCCGAGTTGGAGCGTGAGGTCCGCGAGCTGCGCCGGGCGAACTCGATTCTGAAGTCCGCGGCGAGTTTCTTCGCGGCGGAGCTGGACCGTCCCACGACGCGCTGAGCACGGCGTTGAAGGTCGAGTTCGTGGACTCCGTCAAGGAGGTCCACGGCGGTGTCCAGCCGGTCTTGGCTGCCCTGGAGGGCACTCCTGCCGAGATCGCACCGTCGACCTACTACGCCCACAAGTCGCGACCGGCCTCGGCCAGGTCGGTGCGCGATGAGGTTTTGACCGAGCAGATCCGCAGAGTGCGCGAGGAGAATATGGAGGTCTATGGAGCCAGGAAGGTCTGGCACGCGATGAACCGGCAGGGCCATGAGGTGGCCCGCTGCACGGTGGAGCGGCTGATGCGAGCAGCCGACTTGCGCGGGGTGCTGAGGGACAAGCACCCGCGCACCACCCGGCCGGCGGCGGAGACCGAGCGGCCCGCTGATCTGGTCGACCGCAACTTCACGGCGACACGGCCCAATCAACTGTGGGTCGCGGATCTGACGTATGTCAGGACTGCGTCGGGATGGGTGTATGCGGCGTTCGTCCTCGACGTCTATTCACGCATGATCGTGGGCTGGCAGGTCGCCACCAGCCTGTACACCGAGCTCGCCCTCGACGCTTTGCAGATGGGGATCTGGCAGCGTCAGCGCGCCGGCCAGGACCTGGCTGGCCTTGTCCACCACAGCGATCGCGGAGTGCAGTATCGAGCGATTCGCTACACCCAGCGGCTGGCTGAGGCCGAGGCGGTGGCCTCGGTTGGGTCCAAGGGGGACTCCTATGACAACGCCATGGCCGAGGCGCTGAACTCGCTGTACAAGGCCGAGCTCGTCCGCGGCCCGAAACGCCGCAGAGTCGGGCCCTGGCGCGGGATCGACGACCTCGAGATCGCCACCGCCGAATGGGTCGACTGGTCACAACCAGCGACGGCTCCACGGCGAGCTGGGCCATATTCCGCCCGCCGAGTACGAGGCCGCCTACTGGGCCACCCACGCCATCGAGGAGCACGATCTCGAGGCGCCAGACTCCGATGCTGACACCGACCTCAGAGCGACATCACACGCCCAGACCGGGCCAGTCTTGGTGACCGCAGGAACGGGCTAAATCCAACAAATCAGTCTCCACGAAACCCGGGGCTTGACACCGGACGCGAAGCTGTCAGCTGTCATTGCGAAGATGACGGCCCGAACTCGTCTGTCGGGGCTTGGTGATCTTGGGTCGGTGCCCGCCGGGAACGAGAGGTCAATGAGTTCGGGGTGAGACGATTTCTTGAGGCCCGTTGCGAACTCGTGAAGCCACCACGACAACCACGGCAAGCAGTGCGAGAGCTCCAGATAGCCAGTAGCCGGTGCCGTACAAGTTCTCCGCGGCGACCTCGAGGTCGGTGCCGGGCACCGGAACCAGCGAAGCGCTGAGGTCGGCACTGACCAGGGCGGTCCCGATGGCGAATCCCACGGCCATGAAGGTGCCGGGGATCCCGGCGGCCATACCGGCCTTCTCCTCCGGGACCGCCATCTGGACCATGGTGAAGCCAGCGCCGAAGCCTATGCTGCACCCCAGGCCCATGACGGCAGCGGCGAGCAGGTAGTGCCATTGGTGGTCGTGCGCCACTGCAAGAAAGGCAAGACCCGCGGCGCTGACGAGGGCACCGACGACCAGTAGGGGCACGCCTCGACCGTTGACGACCGGACGATCGACCAGCGCGCCGCCGACCACGAAGGTCACCGCGAAGGGCACCATGAGCCATCCGGTACCAAGCGCGCTGAGTCCAAGACCGTAGGCGTCCGCCGGACGAAGCGCCTCGGGTGTGACCTGGACATAAGTGCTGAGCAGGAGCATGAAGGCTGCGGTTACCGCAGCAAGCAACGCGATGCACAAGCACGAGGCGGTCACGAGGGGGGCCTTCATCAGCTCGACGTCGAACACCGCCGAGGCCGATCTACGCTCGACACGTACCCAGGCGATCCCGCCCACGATGCCGACCGCCAGTGGCAAAAGCGCGGCGATGCCCCAGACCAAGCCCTGCGTCAGGGTCAGCAGGATCGCCGCGACCCAGGCGATCATCCACACCGTTCCGAGCACGCCGATGCGGGCGGTCCGCTCCGCAGGCGGGGCAGGGGGGATCATCGCGGATGCTGCGAGGGTCGTGGCTGCGCTCACCGCGGTGAGGATCGTGAAGAAGCTGCGCAGTGACAGGTCCTGGACGATGAGGCCGCCCCCGATCATCCCGACGACGATGCCGACCCCGGTGGCGATGAGCTGCACCGCGACGCCCACCTTGATGCCGGATTCACCGAGATTGCGTCGCAGGAAGCCCAGCGGGAGGAATTGGGCGGCGCAGCCGAAGCCCATCAGGACGCATCCGGCAACTAGGGCCAGGTAGGAGTCGCCTATGGCCGGTACCAGTGCGCCGAGGGTGAGCAGCGCCAACGCTGCGACGGAAGCGCCACGGTCGCTGAACACATCGGCAAGACGAGGCAGGAGGATGAAACCTGCTCCGCCTCCGAGCGTCAGTGCTGTGTAGAGCCATGTCGTCTCAGCGACCGAGGCGAGCTCGTAGTGCGCCTGGATCACCGGCAGGAGCGGCGGGAGAATGAAGATGACGGCGTTGGTCAGGACGGTCATCAACCCGCCGATGCCGATCAGCACTCCACTGTTCGTCTTCGCTAGGGGAGGGGTCTGGCTGTCACGCCCGACGTGCTGACGGATTTCGGTCATGGCTTCTCCCTGTGTTCTCGGAGCCCGCGCTCCACGCGCGCCGACCCAGCTGTGTGATCCGGGTCATACAGTAGACCGAAGTTAGTCAGACGATCAAGATAAATGACCAAGCCATTTGACTAAAACGACAGCGCGGCATGGGTCACGACCTCTCCGTTGAACGCGTACCGAAGTGCCGTGAGGTCATCGTGTCCCGAGGTCGGGTATCCGACGCCGGCGTCAGGGGAGTGCCGGAGGTGGAGGAGGCCGCCATGTCTACGGTCACGTGGGTTTCCCAGCATCCTGTGGGCGTGCCATCCGCGGCGACTCGAGCCCCCGCGCTCTGCAGCACTGTCCGATCGACGTAAGGAGGGGACTGCTGCACGAACTGGTGACAGTTTCGGTTAGGCCGCCTGGGCGGCGGCTGGCTTCATGATCAACTCGTATTCGACCGGGGTCAGTCGTCCGAGAGCTGCCTGACGACGACGTCGGTGGTACGTCTTCTCGATCCATGTCACGGCCGCGATCCGCAGCTCCTCGCGGGTGGCCCAGGGCCGACGGTTGAGGACGCTTTTCTGCAGTAGGGCGAAGAACGATTCCATCGCTGCGTTGTCGCCTGCTTATCCGGCTAATTCTACTTTCAGGTGGGCCGCTGGCCGGTTAATGCCAATACCGTTCAATTAGATGATCACGGCTTGCTCGGGCGGGCGGT
>NZ_BAAIGC010000020.1:0-92618 GCF_054653495.1 Nocardioides sp. AN3 | reverse complement strand
GCTCCACGTCTACCTCGCGTGCGACGACGCCTGCGGCTGTGGTCCTCACGCCATGCCCGGCCTCGCCGCCTGACGAGTCGAGGTGATCCGGGAGATCTTCGTGGACACCCTGTGCAACGCAACCTGGACACTGCCCCGCCACGCGCGTCTTCACGCGAACGCCTAGGTTCAGCCAAACGTGAACTTGGAGGCCGTATACGAATGGCACCGGAGTTCACCTGCCAGTGAGGAAGTGCGTCTCCACAAGACGGGCTGAGAACGATGAGCACAGGTCACGCCCTCCAGAGGGTGTCCACGGGAACGGCGGCGATCTGGTCGCCGAACGGGGTCGCGGTCATGCCGGTATGGAGGATGAGTCCACCGACAAACCGCTTGCCGAGCCTGTCGCGCAGCTGGCTCAGCCACTTGTTGTCGCCGCGGGCCACGCGGGAGGTCGACTTGACCTCGAGGCCAGCCACTCGACCGTCGGGCGCTTCGAGAATGAAGTCGACCTCACTGCCCGCCCGGTCTCGGAAGTGACTGATCTGCAGGCTCTCCTCGGCCCAGGCTCGTTGGCGGCGCAGCTCGCCGGCTACGAACCCCTCGAGCAGATGACCCGCTGTCTCGGCGTAGGCACCAAGGCCGGCGCCGACGGCCGAGACATTGAGTAGGCGCGCGGCCAGCCCGGTGTCGAGCAGGGACACTTTCGGACGCGATACGACGCGCTTGGTCAGGTTGGTCGACCAGGCCGGAACACGCTGGATCAGGTAAAGGGTCTCCAGGAGCTCGATGAGTCGAGTCAACGAGCTCGCGGGGATGCCAGTCAGGTCGGACAGGTCGGCGGTGTTGAGCTCCTCGCTGTTGCGCGCCGCCAGCCAGCGCAGGAGCAAGGGAAGGTCAGCGAGCCGCTGGAGGTTGCTGACATCAGGTGCGTCACGCTCCACGATCCGGCGCAGATAGTTGTCCAGCCACGCATTGCGACGGCGCCCCGGCGTACGGGCCAGCGCCTCGGGATAGCCGCCGGCGATGGCCCGTTCGAGGTAGTCGTGGCGCGTCAGGGAGCTCTCGCCATCGACGAACAGTTCGCCGGCGAGGAGCCGATCCAGGAACGTCTCGCGGTGACCGGCGAGCTCGCCTTGACTGAAGCCGTGCAGCTCGATGCTCTCGGCGCGACCTGCCAGGCTGTCCTGAGCCGCCGGCAGGCGCAGCAGGTCAGCGGAGCCCGTGACCAGGAAGCGCCCCGGCCGAGGATCACGATCGACGACGAGCTTGACCGCCAGGACGATCTCTGGCACTCGCTGGATCTCGTCGACCGCGAGCAGGCCATCCGGGTTTTGCAGCACCAGTCATGCTGGTGGATTCGCAGCACTCTGCTGGTGGATTCGCAAGAACTACGCGAGGGCGGCCGAGGCTTGAGTCTCAGCGCCACCTATGGGTGGCGGTGACACTCAAGCCTGCGGGAATGGTCGAACGCTGCGAGCCCACCTCAGCCTTTCCGGTCATCGCGGGCTTCGGGATACGCATGGGACGTGACGTGGCCGCTGATCGTGATGCCTCACGTCGATCCGCCGGTCGGCCGTGACGGGCTTGGCTGGTTCGGCCGGTCAGCCCCGGAAGGCGGGCGAGAAAGGCTCGACCTTCGCGCACTTCGCGGCCAGGTCACGAATGCTCTGCCATGCGACCACCAACATCGAACTGCTGATCACAGGTGGCACTCGCATCGTGGCGCTGTTCTTCGGCATCCTGTACGGATCAGCGCTGCTCGGCGTCGCCGTCGCCTTCATCTTGAAGCGTGCGCGCCCAGCGACCTACGCACGTATCGGGCGTCAGTAGCCGGCACAGACGACAGAGGGTGCCCCGGCCATCCGGTCGGGGCACCCTCTCGTTTGTCTGCGTGCCTGACAGGCTCTGCACCGCACACGTGGAGCAGGACCTCGCTGTGCGCATTCCCGCGAGCAAGGCATCCAAGACTGCTTGCGATGTATGCGGAATGAGACAGCGCTCGTTGCCGGCGGGGGCGCTCGCCGGGAGGGTGTCGAGGAATGCTAGTACGCCGCGATGAGGTCCTCAGGGGCGAAGTGAGCAACGCCATCGACCTCGCACCCCGATCGGGACACCACAACCAGCGGGGCGTCCGAGGAAGCGCCTGGCAGCTGCGTCCGGTGCGTCAGAAGCTGGCCGAGGTCCTTGCCGTCGAACGCAGCGTTCTCGAGCCACTTGATCGAGCCGACGGCCAGAATCTCCGTCGCGACCGGCTGGCGGTCCGCGATCACGATGTCGATCTCGGGCACGTTCGTCCGCGTCCAGTAGCCGCCGACGACGCCGGGGGCACCGTTCGCGCCACCCGCAACGGGCGGCGCCAGACGGTCGAGCGCCTCGCGCAGCACCGGCTCGATGGCGCGCCCGCGCCACGACGTCCACGAGGCCTGGACGCGCGCCAGCACCCGGTCGCCGCGACCTCGCTCGACCTCCGCGACGTACGGCCCGACGAACGCCAACCAGAACCGCAGGTAGGGGTCCGCCACCCGATACCGCTTGTCTCTGCTTCCCGATCTCGTCGACAGCGGCTGGTCCGCGGCCACGATGCGCTTGGACGTCAAGACGTTCAACGAACGGGTCAGCGACATCTGCGGCAGATCGCCCGTCTGTCGGCCGATGTTCGTGAATGTCCGCTCACCGCTACCAATGGTGCCCAGGACAAGACGCGCCTGCGCATCCGTCGGGAACTCCGCCGCCAGCGCACGCTCTGCTGACACCAACAATGCCGATGTCGGGTCGTTGAGTGCCTGCTCCAAGTAGTCCCACATCGACATTCCGCGCCGCCACTCACCGCAGATCAGCGGGAGCCCGCCGGTGACCAGGTAGGCATCGAACGCCTCCGCCGGAGCAAGGTCGAGCATCGCCCCCACCTCCGCCGGCGTCAGCGGCGGAACCACCATCTCCGTCGCACGCTGGTGGAACGGTCGGCCATACTCGTTGAGCGCCTCCATCATCGCCAGGTCCGACCCGATGCCGATGAGAAGCACACGGTGCGCAGACAAGTCGCGGTCGAACGAACGCTGCAAGGTGCCCTCGAACCCGTCGTCGTTCGCAACCAGGTAGGGCAGCTCGTCGAAGATGACTACGCTCCCCGTCTCGGGCAGCGCACTCGAGAGCAGCCGCAGCGCCGCGTCCCATGAGTCCAGCTGAACGCCGCGGAACAACGCGGCACCGGGCAGGTCCGAGGCGGCCACCTCGGCACAGAAGAGACGCAGCTCCTCCTGCACGGGACGCCCGACTGCGGTATAGAAGAGGTACGGCACGCCGCAGCGATCGACGAACTCCTCGACGAGGCGCGACTTGCCGACTCGGCGGCGCCCGCGGATCAGCAACGCCTTCCCCGGCTTCCGATCCTCGGACGCGTCGACGCGCTCGAGGAGCGCAGACAGTCGTCGTAGCTGGTCATCACGGCCAACGAACATCGATACCCCTCACGCTCACATCAGAGATACTACATTTCATGTTAGTATCACCGATGATAGTTGTCTCTTCCAAGGTTCGCTACCGGGTGTTCCAGGTGAGGTAGTACATCGTCTACGTCAGGGACGTGGACTCGGGTGGTCGGTCGCGACGGCAGGGCCGTGGTCGTCTCACCCGCGCCCGCCGAGGAGACCAAGCAGGAGCGCTGGGATCGGTTGGCATGTACAGGGCAGATCCAACTGAAGGAGCATGACCCCGAGGCGCTGGAGAATCTGCCCGTGATGAGCGGCGTCGGCGCTGCACCAGATCATCGTCGCCGCTGGCAGGACCGGGGCGACGCTGGCCTCCTCGCGGCTGCTGGAACTCGATGCGAGACGAACTTCGATCCGACCGGCGCGGGACGAGCGCACCAGCGGGCCGGACATGACGCCGGAGAAGCCGATCTGGGTGGCCTCGGCCTCCAGTTCGACGAACTCCTCCGGCTTGACCCACCGCTCCACCGGGTGGTGGCGGAGTCCAAGTCATCGGCACGGCACGGCACCTCAGGAGAGTCTTCGTGCCTCACGTAGACATCGAGGGTGCTCGGCGCCAGTGGTAGGCCACCTCGGGCCGCCCCCCGCCGCCACCGTAGCGAGGCCGGCGATCGGCGAGCCCGAGATCCGCGAGGTGCTCGAGGTAGCGGCGGGCGGTCACCCGCGAGACACCGACGAGCGTGGCGACCTCGCTCGCCGAGAGGTCGTCGCCGGCGTCGCGGACGGCACTCGTCACCTCGCGAAGAGTCTCGGCGCTCATCCCCTTGGGCAGCGGCGCGCCGGTCCTCGGTCGCAGTGCGCCGAGCAGCTGGTCGACCTCGTCCTGGACCACCTCCCGAGGAGAGGACTCCAGGTGAGCACGGTAGGCGGCGTACTGCTCGAGCTTGGACCGGAACGTCGCGAACGTGAACGGCTTGAGGAGGTAGAGCACCACGCCCTGTGCCACCGCCTGCCGGACCACCTCGGTGTCGCGGGCCGCAGTCACGGCGATCACGTCGCACAGGTGACCCGCGGACCGCAGGCTCGGGAGCAGTCCCAGCCCGTGCCCGTCGGGCAGGTTCATGTCGAGGAGGACCAGGTCGACCGGCTCGCCCCTGTCCCGAGCGGAGTCGAGGGCCCGCATCGTCTCCGCGGCGGACCGGGCGACACCCGCGAGCGAGAAGCCGGGCACCCGCCCGACGTAGGAGGCATGCGCCTCCGCCGCGCGCCCCTCGTCCTCGACCACCAGCACTCGAACGGTCATCGACCGTCCTCCCCGAGCCCCAAACCGAGACCGGGACCGAGCCCCAGCGTGACGGTGAGCTCCGCACCACCCAGCTCGGACCGGCCGATCGTCACGTCGCCATCGTGGCGGCGCGCGACCTGGACCACCAGGGCCAGTCCGAGGCCGCGGCCCGCCCCGGGCGCCGCCTTCGTCGTCCAGCCGCGGTCGAGGACCCGGGCGGCCGCCTCCGCGTCGAGTCCGGCGCCGCTGTCACCGACGCGGACCTGCAGGCTCGTGGAGTCTCCGCCGAGGTGGACGGCGACCCGCTTGGTGCTGGCGTCCGCGACCGCGTCGAAGGCGTTGTCGAGGAGGTTGCCGAGCACGGTCACGAGATCGCGGGCCGGGACGCCCGTCGCGTCGGGCACCTCTCCGGCGACCGTCAGCTCGATGCCGCGTTCGGCCGCCTCGGCGGTCTTGCCGAGCAGGAGCGCCGCGACCACGGGGTCGTCCACGGCGCCGACGACCTTGTCGGTGAGCAGCTGGGCGACCTGGAGCTCCTCGGTCGCGAAGTCCACCGCCTCCTCGCTGCGCCCCATCTCGATCAGGGACACCACGGTGTGGAGCCGGTTGGCGGCCTCGTGGTTCTGGGAGCGCAGGGACTCCGTGAGGCTGCGGACCATCTCGAGCTCGCCGGTCACCGACCGCAGCTCGGTGTGGTCGCGCAGCGTGACCACCGAGCCGACCTCACGCCCGTGCCAGTGGGCGGGAGCAGTGGAGACGACGAGCATGCGGTCACCCGCCAGGTAGATCTCGTCGGACTCCGCCTGCCGGCCGAGAGCCGCGGAGACCAGACCGGGCGCGAGGCCGAGCTCGCCGACGTGGCGACCGACCACGTCCTCGGGAAGGTCGAGGAGACGGCGCGCCTCGTCGTTGACGAGCTGGACGCGCCCCTCGCCGTCCAGCAGGAGGAGGCCCTCCCGGACGGCGTGGAGCACCGCCGAGTAGTACTCATACATCCGGGCGATCTCGCGCTCGCCCATCCCGTGGGTCGCCCGCTTCAACCGCCTGCTCACCAGCCACGCCGCAACGACGCCGAGGACGAGGACCAGTCCCGCCGCGGCGAGGATCACGGCCACGTCACGTCGGAGCTCCTGGTCGATGTCTCTGACCGCGATCCCGACCGACACGAGCGCCGAGACCCGATGCCCGTCGAACACCGGCACGACCGCCCGGACCGATGGTCCGAGGGTGCCGGCGTACTCCTGGGTGAACACGCGACCCTGGGGCGCCCCGCCGAGGTCGCCAACGAACGGCTTGCCGATGTTGGCGGGATTCGGGTGGGTGTAGCGGGTGCGGTCGAGGGCCATGACGACCACGAAGTCGGTGTCAGTGTCCTTGCGCACCTGCTCGGCGTACGGCTGGAGGACCGCGGTCGCGCCCGGTCCCGTCACCGCGCGTTGGACCGTCGGCGAGTCGGCGACGGTCTCGGCGACGTCCACCGCACGCTCGGTGGCGCGGGCGCGCGCACCGCGCTGGGCGTCGTACGCCGCCAACCCGATCGCGGAGAGGACCAGCAGCACGACGACCGCCACCTGCAGGAGGAGGACCTGCCGGGCGACCGAGGCATCCCGGAAGGGGTGGGCGCTGCGGAGCACCTCGGCATTCTCCCCCAGGCGGTCACGTGCTCTATGACCGACGTCACGAACACAATGACCGCAACGGTGACGACGGTCACAAGGACCCGGACAGTGGGCATGTCAGCCGGGACGTCCCGGCCCACCAGGAGGTCACCATGAGCAACAGCGTCACCGTCGAACCGCGCACCGGAGGCCCGCACGCCCGCCGAGACCGCACGCACTACCTGTACGTCGCCGTGGTCGGCGCCGTGCTCGCCGGCATCGTCGTCGGACTCGCCGCCCCCGAGTTCGCGCTCAAGCTCGCTCCTCTGGGCGAAGCGTTCATCGGGCTGATCAAGATGATGATCCAGCCGATCATCTTCTGCACGATCGTGCTCGGCGTCGGGTCGGTCGCAAGCGCGGCGCGGGTCGGCAAGGTCGGCGGGCTCGCGCTCGGCTACTTCCTCGCGATGTCGACCTTCGCCCTCGCGATCGGCCTCGTCGTGGGCAACCTGCTCCACCCGGGCTCCGGCCTGCACCTGACCCACGCGCTTGCCGCGGCCGGGCAGGAGAAGGCCGCCGCCGGCCACGGCAGCACGACCGACTTCCTCCTCAACATCATCCCGACGTCGCTCTTCTCCGCTCTCACCTCCGGGGAAGTGCTACAGACGCTTCTGGTCGCCCTGCTGGTCGGGTTCGCGGTGCAGTCGATGGGCACGGCCGGCAAGCCGGTGCTGCGGGTGATCGAGCACGTGCAGCGCCTGGTGTTCCGTGTGCTCTCGATCATCATGTGGGCAGCGCCCGTGGGCGCGTTCGGCGCCATCGCCTCCGTGACCGGCGCCGGCGGATGGGAGGCGCTGAAGAGCCTGGGCCTGCTGATGGTCGGCTTCTACCTCACCTGCGCGCTCTTCGTGTTCGTCGTGCTCGGGCTCGTCCTCAAGGTCGCCGCGGGCGTCAACATCTTCTCCTTGCTGCGCTATCTCGGCCGGGAGTTCCTGCTGATCCTGTCCACGTCCTCCTCCGAGTCTGCCCTCCCCCGCCTGATCGCCAAGATGGAGCACGTCGGCGTCGACCGCACCACCGTCGGCGTCGTCGTGCCCACCGGCTACTCGTTCAATCTCGACGGCACCGCCATCTACATGACGATGGCGTCGCTCTTCATCGCTCAGGCGCTCGGCGACCCGCTCTCCATCGGCCAGCAGATCTCGTTGCTCGTGTTCTTGATGATCGCCTCGAAGGGCGCCGCAGGCGTCACGGGCGCCGGCCTGTCGACGCTCGCCGGCGGCCTGAGCGCCCACCGCCCCGACCTGGTCGACGGCGTCGGGCTCATCGTCGGCATCGACCGCTTCATGTCCGAGTGCCGCGCCCTGACCAACTTCGCCGGCAACGCGGTCGCGACCGTGCTGATCGGCCACTGGACCGGCGGTCTCGACCGTGCGCAGATGGACCGCGTGTTCGCCGGCGCGGCGCCCTTCGACGAGACCACGATGGTCGACGACCGCGCCGACCACCCCACCACCCAAACCGGATCCGAGGTCGAGCCCGCGACCGAGGTCGCCGCGGATCGGCTCCAGCTCGTCTGATCCGCCGAGCGGCGGGCGCCCGGAGGATCCGGGCGCCCGCTGCGCTGGCAGGCCTGGACCCGTCACCTTGCCGGGCGCGGCGTCTCAATCACGATGTCCTGCCCGCACGCCGGGTGCCGACTGTCACGGCTTCCCTGCCACCGTCGGCACCTACGGAGTCCGGGTGCCGCTCGACCTCTCGCAGCTCCCGCTCCCCTGGCTCGGCGTCGACTCCGCGGCAAGCGCCCAAGCGCTCAGCCGCATCACCCGAGCACTGGCCGACCCGCCGAGCTTCGTGCATCGCGGACCCATGCGCACTCGATCCCGCCCGCCCGACCGCGCTCCGGGCCCCGAGGTAGTACATGGGCTACATGAGGGCGTACGGTGGAGGCATGAGGACGATAAACCGACGCACCTTCAACCAGGAGGTCTCGCGTGTCGTCAACCAGGTCATCGAGACCGGCGAAGCCGTGAAGGTGGTCGGTCGCGACGGCCGGGCGGTGCTCGTCTCACCCGCACCTGTCGAGGAGACCAAGCAGGAGCGCTGGGATCGACTGGTGCGCTCGGGCCAGATCGAGCTGAAGCAACATGACCCCGAGGCGCTGGCGAGGCTGCCCGTGATGAGGGGGGTGGACCTGGATGCTGTCATGGCTGATATGGAGGAGGACCGGTGACCGTCCTCACGGGCGCTGTCACGGTCGAGAGCGCGCCGAAGTACCTGTACGTGGACTCCTCGTCGCTGATACGCGTGGCCATGGGCGATCACAACGCCGCCGCGTTGCACCGAACCATCGTCGCCGCTGGCAGGTCAGCGACACTGGTGTCCTCGCGGTTGCTCGAGCTCGAGGCGAGACGAACCTCGGTCCGACTGGCTCTGGACGGTGTGGACGCCTCCCCCATCGACGCGTGGGTGAAGGAGACCACGCTCCTGCCCATCGATGACGACGTCTGGCGGGGGGCCATGCGGATCCGACCTCATGTGAAGACTCTCGACTCGCTGCACCTCGCCACTGCCTCGCTGGTCCCCGACTGCGCCATGCTCACCTCCGACCAGAACATGAAGCAGGTCGGCAGGTCGCTCGGCATCGAGGTCCTCGACGTCTGATGCTTCGACCGGTCAGCCCGGAAGGGTGGTCGAGTTGAGAACCTCGATCTTCGCGCACGTTGCGGCCAGGTCACGGATGCTCTGCCAGACGACGGCACGGGGAGCGTCCATCCTGAGGGCGCGCATGCATTCATCGAGCCGCTGGGGGCGCTCGCGGAGACGCTCGACGGCCTTGTTGAGGCTCTCGCCGACCGTCTTTCCGTAGGCGCCTACCGCCTTGGCGGCACCAGCGTGGAGGACGGCGATCTCGGGTCTCATCATGGCAAGGTCGATGAGATCGCGGCTGAAGGTGGAGGTATCGGCCCAGCGGTCGTCATTGGCGAGCAGCTTGGTCGCGACCTGGTCAGCCCTTGTCAGGGTCCGCACCCCGCAGATCGCTTGCTCCGGAGCCGGAACATCGAGGTCGATTCGGCCTTCGTGCACGATCTCGAGCTTGATCTGCACGCCTGCAGTGAGAACTGAGGCGCGGATGCCGTAGCCGTCGATGACAGGTGGCCGCGGGGTGCGCAGCCCTCGCCCGGCCAGGGCGTCGAGACCGTGAACTCGCACGACCTCGCGCAGCGCTCGGTAGGAACGAGCCTCAGAGACGAGGAAGTCGATGTCCGCCGATTCGCGGTACTCGTCGTTCGCGAGGACGATCGCCGTGCCACCTCCGAACCAGCAACAGTGTTCGACCAGGAGCGACGCATCCAGTGTCGACAGCAGCTCGGCCACCTGCTGATGGTGCCGTCGCCTAAACAAGGAGGCGCCCGTGACTGTAGGTGTCGGCCAGATGCTGGATGAACGCCTTCTCGCGGTCCGTCAGATTCTCCTGGTCGAGGTGTCGCCATCCGCGCTCGTAGAGGTTGAGGGCCTCAGTCTCGGTGATGGTGGTCCCAGCATCGGTCTGCCACGCCAGGGCTCGAAGACCGGGGTACGCGCCCACGCGGACGGTCTCCGGCTCGTCTGCCGGCCCGTCCAGGATCGGCACGATGAGATGGACCCCCAGTGCTCCGGCGACATTGCAGTAGGCGCCGATCGTGACCGACGGGTTGCCTGCCTCGATCCTGTGAAGGGTCACACGTGAGACTCCGGCGGCCTCGGCGCAGGCGACGGCCGACACGCCCAGGGCCTTACGACGCTCCCTGAGGCGCGCTCCAATGCGCTCGAGATCCGCCTGCTGCTCGGCGCCCATGGAGGGGCTGGTCGCTGGCATGTATCTCATTTTAGACGATGACACCCGGATGTCTACGATGAGAAACACAGCATCGACGGCCGGCCCGGCCCTGCCCTAGACCAAGGCCACGTCCTCGGCGCGTCGGTCGTCCACGAGCCCGGAGGACGGCGTCTTGCTCATGAGGGTGACGAGGTCGAAGGCCACGGTCGCGGCCGCCACGCAGGTGACCTCCGCATGGTCGTAGTCGGGGGCGGTCTCGACCACGTCGGCGCCGACGATGTTCAAGCCGTCGAGCCTTCGCAGCACATGCAGCAGCTCGCGGCTGTTCAACCCACCCATCTCCGGCGTGCCGGTGCCCGGCGCGAAGGCGGGGTCGAGCACGTCGATGTCGATCGAGACGTAGACGGGCGTGTCGCCGACGCGCTGGCGGATCGCGTCCGCGGCGCCGTCGACTCCGAGCACGTCGAGGTCGCCGGCGCGGATGATCCGGAAGCCGAAGGACGCGTCGTCGACGAGGTCCATCCGGTCGTAGATGGGACCGCGGATGCCGACGTGGATCGACTTGTCCTCCGCGAGCAGGCCGTCCTCGAAGGCCCGCCGGAAGACGGTCCCGTGCGTGGTGGGCGCCTTGAAGTAGGTGTCCCACGTGTCCAGGTGGGCATCGAAGTGGACGAGCGCGATCGGGCCGTGCTGGGCGTGGGCGGCCCGCAGCATCGGCAGCGCGACGGTGTGGTCGCCCCCGAGGGTGACGATCCGGCGACCCTCGGTGCCGAGCACGTCGCGGGCCATGCTCTCGATCTGCTGCATCGCCTCCGCGATGTCGTACGGCGTGCAGGGGACGTCGCCGGCGTCGACGACCTGGATCTCCTCCAGCGGAGCCGTGTCGAGCTCGACATGGAACCGCGGGCGCAGGTGCCGCGACGCCTGCCGGATGCCCATCGGCCCGAACCGGGCGCCCGGGCGGTAGGAGGTGCCGCCGTCGAAGGGCACTCCGAGGATGGCGACGTCGTAGTCGGGCACCGACTCGAGCATCGGGATCCGGGCGAAGGTGCCCAGGCCGGCGTACCGCGGGACCTTCGTCGCCTCGAGGGCGCCGATCGGCTGGTGCGCGCTCGTTCTGGGGTGGTTCATCAGGAGATCTCCGTTTCGGGGGTGAGGGCAGGGGTGTCGAGCTCGAGGGCGGGCGATGCCGCGCCGGCTGATCGGCGCCAGACCTGGAGCAGTCCGAGGTAGATGAAGCACGTGGCGATGCTCCCCACGATCCAGGAGGTGTCGACGGCTCCCGTCTGCTTCGCGATCGGCCCGACGTAGAGCGTCGTCGACATGAAGGGGATCTGGACGAGGCATCCGAGGACGTAGCTGAGCAGGGCCGGGACGTTGAAGGCGCCGTAGCCGCTCCTCGGGTCGCTGAACGAGTCCGCGTCGTAGTCGCCCTTGTGCACCAGGTAGAAGTCGACGAGGTTGATGATGCTCCACGGCACCAGCAGGTAGGCGAGGACCAGGATGAAGTTGGTGTAGTCGGTGACGAAGTTGTCCGAGACGGTCGTCGAGACGATGAACACCGCGACCGCGAGCAGCACTGCGGTGAGGTGCCGGGCGGAGGCCCGCGGCGCCCAGGACAGCTTGAAGGTCTGGAGGCAGGTGAGCACGCAGAGGGACGAGCCGTACATGTTGATGACACCCGCATCGATCGCGCCGAGGAAGAACATCAGCATCACGAAGACGAACACGGCGTGCGGCATGATGCCGTCCAGCTCCACGAGGCCGCCGTCCTGGCCGAGTCCGGCGACCAGGAAGGCGCCGACGGACATGGCTCCGATGACGCCCAGGACGGTGCCGGCGTAGGTGTACCAGAAGGCGGCCCGGGTCGAGGTGGACGAGGGCAGGTAGCGCGAGTAGTCCGAGACGTACGGCGCGTAGGAGAGCTGCCACACGCCAACGACCGAGGCCATGCCGAGGAAGCCCGCCCAGTTGAAGGAGCCGCCCGCGCTGGCGAGGTGCGCCGCCCCTCCGTCGGCGGCGTGGATGCCCGTGTAGACGAGCGTGAGCACCAGGGCCACCGCCGAGAGCCAGACCATCACGCGGTTGAAGCGGAGGATGAGCTGGTAGCCGACAACGACGGCGAACAGGGTCAGCCCCGTGCTGAGGAACAACCCCGCGGTGGTGCCCAGGCCGGTCCACACGGCCCCCAGGGTCTGCTGGGCCAAGACCATCAGGGCCACGATCCAGCCGACGTAGATCAAGATCACGATCACCGTGATGGGGACCGATCCGAACATCCCGAACTGTGCGCGGGCCTGGATCATCTGCGGGACGCCGAGCTTCGAGCCCTGCGCCGAGTGCAGCGCCATGAAGACCGCACCGACCAGGCTGCCGACGATGATCGCGAGCACCGTCGACGTCACGTCGAGGCCGAAGACGGTCGGTCCGAGGAGGCCGGTGACGACGGCCAGCGGGATGATCTGGACGGTGAACCAGAAGGAGAATAGGTGCTGGACCTTCCCGGTCCGCTGGGACTCCGGGACCGGTTGGATCGTCAGGCCTTCGACGAGGGTGCTTTCCTGCGACATGACGGTGTTCCTTCGCTGCTGAGGGTCACGCGTGGTGCTTGACCATGACGTGCTTGGTGCGGGAGTAGTCGTCGAGCGCGCACGCCGACAGGTCGCGTCCGTAGCCGGAGGACTTGAAGCCGCCCCACGGCATCTCGGTGGCGAAGGCGAGGTGGTCGTTGACCCAGACGGTGCCGAAGTCGAGGCGTCCGGGCAGGGTGGCGGCGCGTCGGGCGCTCTCGGTCCACACCGACGCCGAGAGTCCGTAGCGCGTGGCGTTGGCGGCGGCGACGGCGGCGTCCTCGTCGGTGAAGGTCTCCACGGTGACGACCGGACCGAAGATCTCCTCGGTCGTGCAGGCCGCACCGGCCGGGATGTCGACGAGCACCGTCGGGTCCACGAAGAAGCCCGGTCGCTCCGGTGCCTGACCACCGACGGCGGCTCGCGCCCCGTCGGCTCTCGCCTGGTCCAGCGCGCCGACCACTCGGTCGCGGTGCTCGCGTGAGACCAGCGGGCCCATGTCGACGTCGTCGCCGTCCGTCGGCGCGCCGACGACCATCGCGGAGACCCGCTTCACCAGGCGGTCGACGAGCTCATCGTGGACACGGGCGTCGACCAGCACCCGGCAGGCGGCGCCGCAGTCCTGGCCGGAGTTGCCGAAGCCGGCGAACACGAGGCCGTCGGCGACTGCGTCGAGGTCGGCGTCGGCGAAGACGAGGACCGGCGCCTTGCCCCCCAGCTCGAGGTGGACCCGCTTGAGGGTGCTCGCGGCGGCGGCTGCGACAGCCTGTCCACTGCGGACACTGCCGGTCACCGAGACGAGGTCGATGCCCGGGTGGGTGGCGATCGCGTGACCGACGACCGCTCCGTCGCCCGTGATCACGTTCAGCACGCCGGGCGGGAGCACGTCACGCACGAGCTCGGCGAGCCGAAGCGTGCTCAGCGGGGTCTGCTCGGACGGCTTGAGCACGCAGGTGTTGCCGGCGGCGAGGATCGGTCCGAGCTTCCACGCGGCCATCAGGAGCGGGTAGTTCCAGGGCGTGATCGCTCCGACGACGCCGACCGGCTCGCGGAGAATCGTCGAGGTGCGCCCCTCGACGTACTCCCCGGAGCCGAGGCCGACCTGGGCGCGGACCGCACCCGCCATGAAGCGGAAGGTGTCGACCGTCCCGGCGACGTCGTCGTCGGCCAGGCCGGCGGGCTTGCCCGTGTTGCGGGACTCGAGCCGGGCCAGCTCGGCGGCGTGGTCCTCGACGATCGCCGCGATGGCGAGGAGCACGTCGGCGCGGTCCTTCGGCGTACGCCGGCCCCACTCCTGCGCGGCGCGCCGCGCCGCCTCGACCGCGCGGTCGACGTCGCCGGGGGTGCCGCGGCGGGCGTGCGTGATGACCTGCTCGGTCGCCGGGTCGACGACCTCCTGGGTCGACGGACCGTCACCCTGCCAGGGTGCGCCGTCGATGATGTGGTCGAGCACGGTGGTCGTCATGCGAGATCAGCTCCATGGATGTCGAAGCCGCGGTCCGCGACCACCTCGAGGAGGTCGGCATAGCTGTCGACGTCGTCGTGTGCCTGTCGCGGAGCCGGGCGGTAGTGGAGGGCGCCCTGCACCTGCGGGCTTTGCAGGTAGGCGCCGGAGATGGCGGTGGTGAGGGAGGCGAAGACCTCGGCGTAGCCGGTCGAGAGCAGGTCCAGCGCTGCGGCGGCGTCGAGGCCGTCGGTGAGGGCGAGCGCCTGTTCCACGTCGGGCACGAGGTCGGGCCGGAATCCGAGCGCCCGGTCGATCAGCTCCGTCGGCACCCCGGCGTCGGAGGCGGACGGGAAGTCGCCGGCGCCGGGGATCAGCACGTCGGACAGGGCGGCGAGGCGCTCACGGGCGGTCGGGTCGAGCATCACAGACATCCCTTCTCTCGTCTCAGGAGGCCGAGACCTGGTGGTGCCGGTTGTCGGCGAGGTGGCGGGCGGCACGCAGCGCGATCGCCATGATCGTGGCGGTGGGGTTCACGCCGGTCGAGGTGACGAAGTTGCTGCCGTCGAGCACGAACAGGTTGGCGATGTCGTGCGACCGGCCCCACTGGTCGACCACCGAGTCCGCACGGTCGTCGCCCATCCGGGCGCTGCCGAGGAGATGCCACCCGCTGTCGCGGACGACCGGGACGACCTCGATGTTCTTCGCGCCGGCGGCCTCGTGTGCCTCCACCGCGCGGGCGATGTGGAAGTCGAGCAGCTTCTGGTTGTTCTCGCCGATCCGGTAGTTGATCCTCGGGGCGGGGATGCCGTCGGAGTCGGTCAGCTCACTGTCCAGGACGACCTCGTTGCTCTCGTCCGGCAGGTCCTCGGTGGTGATGCCCCACTCGAGGGTCCGGCCGAAGGTGGACTCCAGGCGCTGGTGGAAGTTGGCGCCGAAGCCCTGGCGCCAGTCCGTGCCCGGCTCCCAGAGCACCCGGTTGAGCGCCCCGGGGGTCGGCATGAGGTTCCACTTGCCGCCACGCACGAAGCCGCGCGACTCGTCGGTCTCGTAGAACTCCAGCGACTGCAGCGCCTGGCCGGCGGGGCCGAGGTGGCCCTCGAGGTCCTCGTCGTAGGTGCCGTACACCGATGCGTAGGGGTGGATCATCAGCCGCTTGCCGACCAGGCCCGAGGAGTTGCCGAGTCCGTCGGTGTGGCCGGCGGTCGCCGAGTTGAGCAGGATCCGCGGTGTGCCGAGGCCGTTCGCGGCGAGGATCGTGATGCCCGCCTTCTGGTGGTGCCACTGGCCCGAGCGGTCGATGAACTCGGCGCCGGCGACCAGGCCGTTCGGATCGAGGGTGAGCTTGCTGACCCGGGCACCGGTGATCAGCACGGCCCCTGCCGCGATGGCGTCCGGCCAGTAGGTCAGGTCGGCACTTGCCTTCGCGCCGGCCGGGCAGCCGGACTCGCAGGCGCCGAAGCGCTGACAGGCGGGGCGGTTGCGGAACTGACGCGAGGCGATCGCGTTGGGAGCCGGCCACCAGTGCCAGCCCAGCTTGTCCATGCCGCGAGCGGCGCGCAGCCCGGCCTCGCCGATCGGCAGCGGCGGGAGCGGGAAGGTGTGGGCGTCGGGGTACGACGGGTCGCCCTCGAGTCCTGAGACGCCGATGTGATGGGTGACCTCGTCGTAGAACGGGCGGAGGTCCTCATAGGTGAAGGGCCAGTCCTCGGCCACGCCGTCGAGGCTCTTGACCCGGAAGTCCGAGGGCAGCGCTCGGACCCAGTGGCCGGAGTAGAGGATGGTGCTGCCACCGACGCCGTTGAACATCAACGGGTCCATCGGACTGTTGTCGGTGTTGATCGGGTAGTCGGCCTCGTTGCCCCGCGTGTTGGGGTTGGCGCTCCACTTCTTGAGCCGCGCCAGCTCCCACTGCGGCTTGTCGCCGGTGAAGTCGTCGGGGAGGTTCCAGTCGCCCTGCTCGAGGCAGACGACCTTGAACCCGCGCCGCGCCAGCTCGTACGCCGCGACGGCGCCCGAGGGGCCTGCGCCGACGATCAGAACGTCGGCGTCTTCCACTGGTGTCTGCACGTTCATGCTTCCCTCGCGTCGGATCGGTGGAGCCCTGTGGCGTGCCACCACTCTGCTCGCCACGCGGGTCCTGGCGCTGCCCGCCATTCGCCACAGCCCCGACAAAGACTTTCGTGCGATCGCACAACCGCATGCGCGCGCTTCTCCACCGCGTCCGCAGGCTCGGCGGGCCAGCCGATCAGGGGTGGGTCGTCGCGGCTCCGCTCCCCCGGGCCGGCGCGATCAGCGACTGCGCGCGCAGGGCGAGCCACAGCTCGGCGATGTCGGCGGTCTCGCTCGTCGAACGGCCGGTGATCTCCTCGACCTTGCGGATCCGGTAGAGCACCGTCTGGCGGTGCACCTGCATCGTGTCCGCCGTCTTCTGCCAGGATCGCTGGCAGCGCAGGAAGCTGTCCAGGGTGGCGAGCAGCGGTGTGTCGTGCATGCGCTCGTACTCCAGAAGCGGACCGAGCACCCGGGCCACGAGCGCCGCGGCGTCGTCGAGCCCGCCGATGCCGATGAACGGCGTCGCCTCGCCGTAGTGGAACGTGCGGCCGACCGATCCCTCGGCGGCCCGGAGGGCCCAGGCCGCCTCGCGCAGGGCCTCCGGTGCGCGCTCGACAGCGCCCAGCGGCCCGCTCACGCCGATCAGCGCGTGTGGACCGAGGTCGGCGCGCAGCACCTCATGCACCTCGCTCGCGGAAGACGCCAGGAGGTGGAGCACGCCGGACCGATAGGTGACGGCATGGACGATGCGGTTGCGCCACAGGGCGATGTGGACATCGCGCAGCCGCTCGGCATCGTCCCCGCGCACGGCGTACAGGCGCGACCTGGCCACGTCGAGACCGAGGCCCCGGAGCTGCCGGCGCGCCGCGCGAGGCTCGGCTCGCCCCTCGGTCAGCTGCGTGAGGAGCTCAGCCCCGAGCCTGCGTCGGTGCTCCATGGCCACGACGCTCTGGGAGAGCTCGAGGGCGAGCACCGTGACCGCGTGCTGCATCAAGATCGCGTCGACGGCGTTGCGACCCTTGGACACCAGGACCATGAGGGCTCCCTGCTGCGTCGGGATGTCGATCAGCCGCACGTCGCGACCGTCGGGCAACGGGACCACGAGGGCGCCTGCGCGCAGGTCGGCTCGGCCGTGCGCGATGTCCCGGAGCGTGCCGGCCAGCACGGCGTCGAACCTCGGGTCGCCCGGATACCACGGCTCACCCGACGCGCGGTGGCACACGTGGACCTCGCAGCCGAGGACCTGCGCCAGAGGCTCGCGCAGGACGGACGCCCCCTCATCGGTGCTCACCATGCGCTGCAGGGTCCGGTAGATCTTCTCCGTGCGCACGAGTCGGTCCGACTGCTCGACGAGGTTGGCGGCCGCGACCGCCTGGGAGATCGCCACGAACGGCATCGGGAACTCGACCGACAGCACACTCAGACCGAGCCGCTCGCTGGTCGCGAGCAGCTCGTCGGTCAGCGGCGGGCAGTACATCTGGTCGCCGATCGCGAGCGCGCTGGCGCCCGCCTCGTCGAGCCTCTCGATCAGCGCGCGCTGCTCAGGCCCCTCCGCTGGGAAGGACATCCCGTTGGTCAGCAGCAGCTCGCCGCCTGTCAGCCAGCGCCACGGCTCGGGAAGGTCCGAGACGTGGGTCCACGACACCGAGCGCCGTACGCCGTCCTCGCCGGAGACCAGACTCAGCCTCAGGTGCGGCATCTCCAGCAGGTCCGCGACCGTGATCGCCATGGGCTGAGGATAGGCGCGAGACCGGCGACGCGAGGAGACATGTGTGCGCTCGTGTGATACAAAACTGAGCGAACGCATACCTGAGCGATCGCTTACTTCTGTGGTCTGGGATGCCTCCGTGCCGATGATCCGTCATCGCGGCGAGACTCCCACCAGCTCGCATCCGAACGGAGAACGCCCCCTATGCACACCTTCCACAACCTCGCCGAGCTCCAGGCCGCCGAAGGAACCACCCTCGGCACCTCCTCCTGGCTTCGCATCGACCAGGCGCGCATCAACGACTTCGCCGAGGCGACCGGGGACTTCCAGTGGATCCACGTCGACACCGAGCGCGCCCGCGCAGGACAGTTCGGCACGACGATCGCCCACGGCTACCTGACGCTGTCCCTCGTGCCGCTCCTCGGCTCCGAGACCTACGCCTTCGACGGCTGGCCGACGGTCGTCAACTACGGCCTGGACCGTGTCCGGTTCCTCAACCCCGTCCGCTGCGACAGCCACATCCGCGCGACGGTCGACCTCGTCACCGTCACCCCCGTCGACGCAGGCGTCCAGGCCAAGCTCCGCTACACCGTGGAGATCCAGGGTGAGACCCGGCCTGCCTGCGTGGCGGAGACGATCGTGCTGCTGGCCTCCTGAGAGCCACGTCCGGCGTTGAGCGTGAGGGTGAGAGGGCGCCGGCGAGGCGCCCCGGAAGGCGTTGTGCAGGTGGGCCAGATCGTCCGACGCGGCGAGCCCACCTGTGCGCTGGTGGGCCGGCAACTGGTCTGAACGGTCAGATTCCCGTGCCGAGAATCTGACGATTGAGACCAGTTGCGCTCGGCCGTCGCCACGAGATCGTTGACGTCGCCACCTCTGTCGCGTCAGCACTCGATGACGTTGACCGCCAGGCCGCCGCGCGAGGTCTCCTTGTACTTGATGTGCATGTCGCGACCGGTCTCGCGCATGGTCTTGATGGCCTTGTCGAGGCTGACCTTGTGCGAGCCGGTGCCGTTCATCGCCAGTCGCGCGGCGTTGATGGCTTTGACTGAGGCGATGGCGTTGCGTTCGATGCAGGGGATCTGGACGAGTCCGCCGACCGGGTCGCACGTCAAGCCCAGGTTGTGCTCGATGCCGACCTCGGCCGCGTTCTCCACCTGCTCGGGGGTGCCGCCGAGGACTTCGCACAGGCCCGCGGCCGCCATCGCACACGCTGACCCGACCTCGCCCTGGCAGCCGACCTCTGCCCCTGAGATCGAGGCGTTCTCCTTGATGATGATCCCGATGGCGGCTGCGGTCAGGAGGAACCGGATGATGCCGTCCTCGTCCGCTCCGTCGATGAAGTCGGCGTAGTAGTGCAGGACGGCGGGGATGATGCCCGCGGCGCCGTTGGTGGGGGCAGTGACGATGCGACCGCCCGACGCGTTCTCCTCATTGACGGCGAGGGCGTAGAGGTTGACCCAGTCCATCACGTCCAGAGGGTCTCGGTCGGGTGTGCGTTGAAGCAGGTCGCGATACAGCGCGGGCGCGCGGCGCTGGACCTTCAGTCCACCGGGCAGGACACCTTCGTGCGCATATCCGCTGCGGACGCAGTCGGTCATGACCTGCCACAGGCCGAGCAGGCCGGTCCGGACCTCCCACTCGGTCCTCCAGGCGAGCTCGTTCTGCATCATCACGTCGCTGATCGACATCTGCTTCCGCTCGCAGATCGACAACAGCTCCTCACCGCTGGCGAACGGGTAGGAGATCGGTGTCTCGTCCGCGACGATCCGGTCGGCACCGACGGCGTCCTCGTCGACGACGAACCCTCCTCCGACGGAGTAGTAGGTGCGCTCGCGCACCACCTCACCGTGGAGGCCATAGGCAGCGAACGTCATGCCGTTGGGGTGGGCCGGTAGGGACTTACGACGATGAAGCGTGAGGTCCGTGCCGAGATCGAACGCGATCGAGTGACGTCCTGCGAGCACCAACCTGCCCTCGTCCCGAGCGCGCTGGACGCGATCGTCTGCTTTGTCGGTGTCGACGGTCGAGGGCTCCTCCCCCTCCAGCCCGAGAATGACGGCACGGTCCGAACCGTGTCCGTGTCCGGTGGCGCCGAGGGAGCCGAACAGCTCGGCGCAGACCCGCGTGACGTGGTCCAACCGTCCGTCGGCGTCGAGCCCGTCGACGAACCTCTTGGCTGCTCTCATCGGCCCGACGGTGTGGGACGAAGAGGGGCCGATGCCGACGGAGTAGAGGTCGAAGACGCTGAGGGCCATCAGGCCGCCCGCCTTTCCAGCGCTTGTCGGTACAGGCGGCCGGCTCGGTACGACGAGCGCACCAGCGGGCCGGACATGACGCCGGAGAATCCGATCTGGGTGGCCTCGGCCTGCAGCTCGACGAACTCCTCCGGCTTGACCCACCGCTCCACCGGGTGGTGGCGGACGCTGGGTCGCAGATACTGCGTGATCGTGACCAGCTCACACCCCGCCGCATGCAGGTCGACCAGCGCCTGGGAGACCTCCGCGCGGGTCTCGCCCATGCCCAGGATCAGGTTGGACTTGGTGACCAGCCCGAAGTCCCGGGCCTGGGTGATCACCTCCAATGACCGCTCATAGCGGAACGCCGGCCGGATCCGCTTGAAGATCCGCGGCACCGTCTCCACATTGTGGGCCAGCACCTCCGGACGCGACTCGAACACCTCAGCCAACAGGTCCGGCCTGCCGTTGAAGTCGGGGATCAGGTTCTCCACCCCGGTCGCCCCGCCCTCCATGTCGGCAGTCAGGTCGTGGATCGCGCGGACCGTCTCGGCATACAACCAGGCCCCACCATCGGGCAGGTCGTCGCGGGCGACGCCGGTGATGGTGGCGTAGCGCAGCCCCATCGACCGCACCGACTCCGCCACCCGACGCGGCTCGTCACGGTCCAAAAGCTGCGGCTTGCCGGTGTCGATCTGGCAGAAGTCACAGCGCCGGGTGCACTGGTCGCCACCGATCAGGAAGGTGGCCTCCCGGTCCTCCCAGCACTCGAAGATGTTGGGACAGCCCGCCTCCTGGCAGACCGTGTGGAGACCTTCGGACTTCACCAGGCTCTGCAGGTGCCTGTATTCCGGGCCCATCTTCGCCCGGGTCTTGATCCACTCCGGCTTCAGTTCGATCGGAGTCTCCGCGTTGCGGACCTCGAGCCGGAGCAGCTTGCGACCTTCGACGATGCCGGCGCTCACCTCGGGAGTCCTCACAGGTCCGGGTAGAGCGGATGCGCGGCGGCCAGCGTCGCGATCCGCTCGCGGAGCTTGGCGGCCACGCCGTCGTCGTAGGACGGCTTGAGCGCCTGCGCGATCACCTCGGCGACCTCGGCGAACGCCTCCGCGCCGAACCCGCGGGTCGCCAGCGCGGGCGTGCCGATCCGCAGCCCGGAGGTGACCATGGGCGGGCGCGGGTCGAAGGGCACCGCGTTGCGGTTGACGGTGATCCCGATCGAGTGCAGCCGGTCCTCGGCCTGCTGGCCGTCGAGCTCGGAGGCACGCAGGTCGACCAGCACCAGGTGCACCTCGGTCCCACCCGTCAGCACCGCCACGCCCGCCTCGACCACGTCGGGCTGAATCAGCCGCTCAGCAAGGAGGCGGGCACCTTCCAGAGTCCGCTGCTGGCGGCCCTGGAACTCCGGCGAGGCAGCCATCTTGAAGGCCACCGCCTTGGCGGCGATGACGTGCTCGAGCGGCCCACCCTGCTGGCCCGGGAAGACGGCCGAGTTGATCTTCTTCGCCAGGTCGGCCCGGTTAGTGAGGATCACCCCGCCGCGCGGCCCACCCAGCGTCTTGTGGGTCGTCGTGGTCACCACGTCGGCGTGCGGAACCGGGCTCGGGTGCAGCCCGGTCGCGACCAGGCCGGCGAAGTGCGCCATGTCGACCATGAGGGAGGCGCCGACGAGGTCGGCGATCCGGCGGAACTCGGCGAAGTCCAGCTGACGTGGGTACGCCGACCAGCCGGCGATGATCAGCTTCGGCTTGTGCTCGCGGGCGAGTCGTTCGACCTCGGCCATGTCGACCCGGAAGTCCACCGGGTCCACGTGGTAGGCGACCACGTCGTAGAACTTGCCGGAGAAGTTGACCCGCATCCCGTGGGTCAGATGGCCGCCGTGGGCCAGGTCGAGGCCGAGGATCGTGTCGCCGGGGTCGAGCAGCGCGAACATCGCCGCGGCGTTGGCCTGGGCGCCCGAATGGGGCTGCACGTTGGCGAACTCGGCACCGAACAGCTCCTTCACCCGCTCGATGGCCAGCTGCTCGATCACGTCGACGTGCTCGCAGCCCCCGTAGTAGCGGCGTCCCGGGTAGCCCTCGGCGTACTTGTTCGTCAGCACCGAGCCCTGGGCCTCCATCACGGCGACGGGGGCGAAGTTCTCCGAGGCGATCATCTCCAGGGTGCCCTGCTGGCGCGCCAGCTCAGCGTGGATCGCCGCATCGACCTCCGGATCGAAGCGGGCCAGGGAGTCGTTGAGGACTGTCATGTCACTCAGCGCCGATCAGGGCCTGGTAGGCGGTGGAGTCGAGGCCCTCGAGCGTGCCGGTGATCGTCATCCGGAACAGCCAGCCACGGCCGAACGGCTCGAGGTTGACCAGACTCGGGTCGTCCACGGCCTCCTTGTTGATCTCGGTGACCTCGCCGTTGGCAGGGGCGAACAGGTCGCTGACCGACTTGGTGGACTCGATCTCGCCGCACGCCTCGCCTGCAGTGAGCGTCGCACCGAGCTGAGGAAGGTCGAGGTAGACGACGTCTCCCAAGGCGTCGGCGGCATAGGCGGTCACACCGACGGTGGCGATGTCGCCATCGATGAGCAGCCATTCATGCTCGGCGGTGTAGGTGAGGTCGGCGGGAATCGTCATGGCATGGTCTCCTGGCTCTGTTTCGGAAGGTCAGATCTGGGCGTTCAGTGCTGGGGTCGGCGGTAGAAGGGCAGGGCGACGACCTCGGCGGCGACGCGAGCGCCGCGGATGTCGACGGTGAGGGTGGTCCCCGGAGCGGCGTACGAGGTCGCCACATACGCGAGTGCGATCGGGTGGCCGAGGGTGGGCGAGGGCGCGCCACTGGTGATCTCCCCCACGGGCTCGCCGGTCTCCTCCAGGACGGCGTACCCGGCTCGTGGCGAGCGTGGCGAGGCCGTGACCAGGCCGACGAGCAGCCGGTCGGGTCCTTGTGCGGCACGGGCGGCCAACGCCTCCCGCCCGACGAACCCGCCGTGTTTGTTCAGGGGCTTGTCCAGGGCTTTGTCGAAGGCGACGACACGCCCGAGGCCCGCCTCGAAGGGGGTCAGGTCGGTGGTGAGCTCGTGGCCGTAGAGCGGCATGCCCGCCTCCAGGCGGAGGGTGTCGCGGCAGGCGAGCCCGGCCGGCAGCAGGCCGTGCGGTAGGCCGGCGGCTTCGAGCGCCTCCCAGATCCCGACGGCGTGCTCGGGTCGGCAGTAGATCTCGAAGCCGTCCTCGCCGGTGTAGCCGGTGCGGGCCATCAGAATCTCGACGCCGGCCAGCGTGCACGGCGCTCCGGCGTAGTACTTCAGCTCCGTGAGCGGGAAGTCGGTGAGAGCGGCCACGATGTCGGGCGAACTCGGCCCTTGGACGGCGATGAGAGCCCACTCGTCACGAGCATCACGCACCTCGACGTCGAACCCGCCCGCGCGCTCCTCGAACGCGCGAAGCACGACCTCGGCATTGCTGGCGTTGGCGACCACCAGGAAGGAGTCCTCGGCCAGGCGGTAGGTGACCAGGTCGTCGATGATGCCGCCGGACCCGTCGCACATCATCGAGTACTTCGCCTTCCCGACCGCGATGGTCGAGAGCTTGCCGACCAGCGCGTAGTCCAGCAGGGAGGCAGCATCGGGCCCGACGATCTCGATCTCGCCCATGTGGCACAGGTCGAACAGTCCGGCCGCCTTCCGGACCGCGTGGTGCTCGGCGAGGTCGGAGGTGTAGCGCACCGGCATGTTCCAGCCACCGAAGTCGGTGAAGGAAGCGCCCAGACGTTCGTGGACGGCGTGGAGCGGAGTGGTCTTGGGAAGTGTCTTGGACAGGTTCTCAGTCATGGGTGGCTCAGTTCTCGAAGGCGGACGGGTCGGGGCAGCTGCAGACCAGGTTGCGGTCGCCGTAGCCCTGGTCGATGCGGCCCACAGGCGGCCAGTACTTGTCCCCGGTGACGCCGCAGGGGAAGACGGCCTGCTCGCGGGTGTAGGGCCGGTCCCACTCACCGGCCAGAACGGCGGCGGTGTGGGGCGCATGCCGCAGGGCGCTGTCCTCGACGGCGACCTGGCCGCGGGCGATCTGGTCGATCTCGGCGCGGATGGCGATCATGGCGTCGATGAACCTGTCCAGCTCGCGCAGGTCCTCGCTCTCGGTCGGCTCCACCATCAAGGTCCCCGCCACCGGGAAGCTCATCGTCGGGGCGTGGAAGCCGTAGTCGACCAGCCGTTTGGCGATGTCGTCGACCGTCACGCCGGTCGCGGCGGTCAGCGGCCGCACGTCGAGGATGCACTCGTGGGCGACCAGACCCTCCGCGCCGGTGAACAGGATCGGGTAGCTGTCCGCCAGCCGGCTGGCGACATAGTTGGCGGTGAGAACGGCGACCTTGGTGGCCTGGGTGAGCCCGTCCGCGCCCATCATCCGGATGTAGGCCCACGGGATCGGCAGAATGCCGGCTGACCCGTACGGCGCGGCGCTGACCGCACCGATCCCCCCACGACGGTCCGCGTCGGGGTGGTTCACGTGCGTGGGCAGGTAGGGCACCAGGTGCTCGGCGACCGCCACCGGCCCGACCCCCGGGCCCCCGCCACCGTGCGGGATGCAGAAGGTCTTGTGCAGATTCAGATGGGAGACATCGCCGCCGAACTGCCCCGGTTTGGCGACACCGAGCAGAGCATTGAGATTCGCGCCGTCGACATAGACCTGTCCCCCATGCTGGTGGACGAGGTCGCACAGGGCGATGATGCCCTCCTCATAGACGCCGTGGGTGGAGGGGTAGGTGACCATCACCGCTGCCAGGTCCTTCGCGTGTGCCTCACACTTGGCCTGCAGATCCTCGAGGTCGATGGTGCCGTCCTCGTTCGAGGCCACCACCACCACCCGCATGCCCGCCATCACCGCCGACGCGGCGTTGGTGCCATGCGCACTGGACGGGATCAGACACACCTCACGCTGCCCCTGACCACGGTCCACCTGATAGGCGCGGATCGCCAACAGCCCGGCCAGCTCGCCCTGGGAGCCGGCGTTCGGCTGGATCGAGACCGCCGCATACCCGGTCACCTCGGCCAACCAGGACTCCAGCTGCCCGATCAGCTCCAGGTAGCCCGCCGCGTGCTCGCGCGGCGCGAACGGGTGCAGGTCGGCGAACCCGGCCAGCGAGACAGCCTCCATCTCGGTGGTCGCGTTCAGCTTCATCGTGCAAGACCCGAGCGGGATCATCCCCCGGTCCAGGGCGAAGTCCCGGTCGGACAGCTTCCGCAGATAGCGCAGCATCGCGGTCTCGGACCGGTGCTCATGAAAGACCGGGTGAGTCAGGAACACACTGGTCCGGCGCAGACGCTTCGGGATCCCCCCGACCGGGCCCTCCTTCGCAACCTGCCGGCCACCCGGCCCCCCACCCGCAGCCCCGGCAGCCCCGGCCCCGGCAGCCCCGACCGACTCGAAGACCTCGAAGACCGACCGGACGTCCTCCCGAGTCGTCACCTCAGAGCAGGCCACCCCGACGTGGTCCTCATCGACCAGCCGGAGCAGGATGCCCCGCTCTCGGGCCGCATCGACCACCACCGCCGCGCCGCCAGGCACGTGGACCACGAACGTGTCGAAGAACGACCGGCTGACCACCCGGTAGCCGATCGCCCACAACGCAGCGGCGAGCTTGTTGGCGTGCAGGTGGATCCGCTCGGCGATCCGAGTCAGCCCCTCGGGGCCGTGGTAGACGGCGTACATGCTCGCCACCACGGCGAGCAGGACCTGGGCGGTGCAGATGTTCGAGGTCGCCCGGTCACGACGGATGTGCTGCTCGCGGGTCTGCAACGCCAGCCGGTAGGCAGGCCGCCCGCTGGAGTCGACCGACACCGAGACCAACCGGCCCGGCAGGTGACGCTCCAGACCGGTACGCACCGCGATGTAGCCCGCATGCGGCCCGCCGTAGAACAACGGCACCCCGAACCGCTGCGTCGACCCGACCGCGATATCAGCCCCCAGCTCCCCTGGCGAGGTCAGCAGCGTGAGCGCGAGGAGATCAGCCGCGATCGTGACGAAAGCCCCGCAGGCGTGGGCGGCCTCGACGACCGGCGCCAGATCACGGACCTCCCCGGACGAGCCCGGATAGGAGGCCACGATCCCGCAGAAGTCGCCATCCGGCAGCGCAGCGGCCAGGTCGACCAGGCGGACCTCGATGCCGACCGCGGCGGCGCGGGTCCGCACCACATCGATGGTCTGCGGGTGGGTGTCGGCGTCGACGAGCACCCGGTTCGACGTCGACCTCGCGGCACGCCGCATGATCCCGATCGCCTCCGCCACCGCTGTGGCCTCGTCCAGGAGCGACGCGTTCGCAGTCGGCAGACCACTCAGATCACCGACCATGGTCTGGAAGTTCAGCAACGCCTCGAGACGGCCCTGACTGATCTCAGGCTGGTACGGCGTATAGGCCGTGTACCACGCCGGGCTCTCGAGCACATTGCGGCGGATCACCGCCGGCGTGATGGTCGGGTAGTAGCCGAGCCCGATCATCGGGGTCGCGACCGTGTTGCGCGCCGCGAGTGCGCCGAGCTCGCCGGCGGCCTCGCGCTCTGTCGCCGGCGCGGGGAGGTCGAGGTCGCCGGCCATGCGGATGCCGACCGGAACGGCGGCATCCACCAGTGCGTCCAGGCTCTCGTAGCCAACGGTCTTGAGCATGCGAAGCTGGTCATCCCCATCGGCGCCGATGTGGCGGCCGACGAAGGTGTCGCGCGTGGTTGATGGGTCGAGCGGATCGCTCATGAGGGAGGCTCCCAGGTGTCGAGGGACCGCGCGATGACGGCCCCGTAGAGGGGTGACCTCCCCGCTCTGTCATCGATGCCTGAGAGCTTCACCGTCACCTCGACGGCTTGCACCTTTGGCGCAGGACGCACAGGTCCTGACTTTCCAGAGTCGCCTCACCGGAGCGGTAGCTGGGCCTGAGAGATTCTGGGGAGTGTTGCTCCTTCGGCGCCCAGTCGCGTTGCGACCGGGACTCTCCCGCTTCGGCTTGTGCGGCGCACTGTTCAGTTGTGACTCCGTTCGGGACCAGTGGGCCCGCGGTGCCGGAAAGATAGCGTCGATTCGAGCCCCTTCACAAGACCTTGCCGCGACTTCGGAAATTCCTGTCGCGTAGGCAACGGGCCTTTACTCGTTGAGATGTCGTGGACTTTGTAGGCTCTACGACTGACGTCGCCGCCGCGGCTGGACCCGGTCACAAAGCCCGAGGCCTATCAGCCCCGGTCGACCAACCTGGTCGGAACGATGACCGTCCGGGGAGGGCGCACACTTCCGTTCATCCGCTCGAAGAGGAGGTCGCAGACGGCACGACCGACGGCGGCGACATCCTGTTGCACGACCGTGACGGGAGGCTCGACCAGGTCGGAGAGCGGGAAGTCGTCGAACCCGACGATCGCGAGGGGCGGGTCAGGGTGGGCACGAACGGCTCGCAGCGCTCCGACCGAGAGCTCGTTGCGCGCGGTGAAGACAGCCGTCGGCGGAGCGTCGAGGCGAAGCAGCTCGGAGATGGCCTGCGATGCGGCATCGGCCGACGTCACATCACCCACGAGCAGGCGTTCGTCGACCTCGACGCCGGCCCGGGCCAGCGCGTCGAGGTAGCCACGCCGACGCTCGCGAGCCGTCCAGAGGAAGGACCGGTCGGTGAGGCAGGCGATCCGCCGGTGACCGCGGTCGAGCAGATAGCTGGTGGCCGCGAGCGCGCCGTCATGGTTGTCCACGAGGACGGTGTCGACAGCGACGCCAGCCGCGGGCCGGTCGACGGCGACCACGGGCAGGCCGGCGTGGATCTCCGCCGTCAGGTAGGTCTGGTCGTCGCTGGCAGGCATCAAGACCAATCCGTCCACGCGGCGGGTGACCAGCTCGAGCACCTGGTTGCGCTCGCGCTCCTGACTGTCGTCCAGACTCGAGGCGATGACGGCCACGCCGTCCGCACGCGCACGGTCGTCGATGGCACGGAGCAGCGCGGCGGCGAACTCGTTGCTGAGGTCGTGGAGGATGACGCCGATGGTCTGCGTGCGCACTCCGCGGCGCAGGTTGCTGGCGGCGAGGTTGTGTCGGTAGTCGAGCTGCTCAGCAGCGCGTCGGACACGCTCGACCACCTCGGGCGAGACGTTCGGCTCGCCGTTGATGACACGCGAGACGGTCTTCAGCGCGACACCGGCAAGCGCGGCGACGTCTGTCATGGTGGCTCGCTTCCGCATCGCCGATCTCCTGTCTGACAACGATGTCTCGGCACAGCATAGCCATTCGGATGTGACGCTTGACACAGGGCGGAATCGTGTGGCGTACTGTCCTATGACAACGTTGTCATGCCGTCTTCCGAGGCAGACGACGCCGACCAGAGAGGCCACGCCCCCATGACGACCACCACCTTCGTTCGCCGCGCAGCAGCAGCCGGCATCGCCGTGCTCGCGACCTCCACGCTCGTTGCGTGTGGCGGCTCCGACTCCGGGTCAGGCAGCGGCGGCAAGGTCTCCGTCGCCCTGATCACCAAGGACTCGATCAATCCGTTCTTCGTGGCCATGCAGGAGGGTGCGAAGAAGGCCGCCAAGGCCGACGGCGTGAAGCTGTCGGTCGGGGCGGGCAAGGAGGACGGCGACGAGGAAGGCCAGATCACGCTCATCGAGAACGCGATCGCCGCCGGTGACGACGGCATCCTCATCACCCCGAACGGGCCCGGTGTGAACTCCGCGATCAAGAAGGCCCGCGACGCCGGGCTCTACGTGATCGCGCTCGACACCCCGCCCGACCCCGCCGACACCGTGGACATCACCTTCGCGACCGACAACTTCAAGGCCGGCGAGCTCATCGGCAAGTGGGCCGGCCAGAAGCTGAAGGGGCAGGACCTCACGATCGCCCTCCTGGATCTGTTCAACGACAAGGTCGTCTCGGTCGACTACAACCGAGACCAGGGCTTCCTCACCGGGCTCGGCATCGACGTCAAGGACAAGACCAAGAACGGCGACGAGGCCAAGACCGGGACCTACAGCGGCGGCAACTACACCATCGCCTGCAACGAGCCCACCAACGGGGCCCAGCCCGACGGCAAGAGCGCCATGGAGCGCTCCCTGCAGAAGAACCCGAACATCAACCTCGTCTACTCCATCAACGAGCCCGCCGGCATCGGCGCGAGCGAGGCACTCGGCGCCGCGGGCAAGAAGGCCACGATCGTCTCGGTCGACGGAGGCTGCCTCGGTGTGAGCAAGGTCAAGGACGGCACGCTCGCGGCGACCTCGCAGCAGTATCCGCTGAAGATGGCCCAGCTCGGTGTCGACGCCATCGCCAAGGTCGCCAAGGGCGGCGCGAAGCCGCAGACCACCCAGGGCCTGGACTTCTTCGACACCGGAGCCCAGCTCGTGACCGACCAGCCTGTCGACGGCGTCGACAGCATCAACACCGATGAGGCCAGCAAGATCTGCTGGGGCTCGGTCGGCTGACGACGAGAGGGAGAACCACTCATGTCCACCACCATGTCCCATCAGCCGGCGACGGCGGCCGAGACCTTCGCGGCTCGGCGTCGCTCCCCGCTCCAGATGGTGCAGCACGTGCTGCACTCCCATCCGACGATCAGCCCCCTGCTCGTGCTCATCGTCTCCTTCATCGTGTTCGCCTCGATCAACTCGCGGTTCTCCAGCCCGCAGTCCCTCTCGCTGGTCCTGCAGCAGGTCGCCGTCGTCGCGGCGCTCGCCATCGGGCAGACGCTCATCATCCTGACCGCCGGCATCGACCTGTCGGTGGGAGCGCTCACCATCCTGGCCATGATGGTGATGGCGAAGCTGTCGGCCGAGCAGGGCTGGCCTGGCTGGCTCGCCCTGCTGGCCGGCTTCGCGGTCGGCACTCTCGGCGGCCTCCTCAACGGCGTGCTGGTCACGCGGTTCAAGCTGCCGCCGTTCATCGTCACCCTCGGCACCCTCAGCATCTTCACCGCGCTCGGCCTGCTGTACTCCAACGCCCAGAGCATCCAGGGGTCGTCCATGCCGGCCCTCCTCAACTGGACCGGCAAGACGTTCCGCATCGGCCAGTTCGACATCACCACCGGAGTCGTCCTGGTGGCGGTCATGTACGTCATTGCCGCCTTCGTCCTCGGACAGACGGCCTGGGGCCGGCACGTGTACGCCGTCGGGGACGACCCGGAGGCGTCGCGACTGGCCGGCATCCGCGTCAGCCGCGTGCTGCTCTCGGTCTACGTCACCGCCGGGCTGATCTTCGGCGTCACCGCCTGGATCCTCATCGGCCGTGCCGGATCGGCGAGCCCGAACGCGTTGACCGACGCCAACCTGGAGAGCATCACCGCCGTCGTCATCGGTGGCACCAGCCTCTTCGGAGGCCGGGGCCTCGTCATCGGCTCGCTCATCGGCGCCCTCATCGTCGGCGTCTTCCGAAGCGGCCTCTCGCTCGCAGGCGTCGACGACCAGTACCGGGTCCTGGCCATCGGCATCCTCGTCATCGCCGCCGTCGCGGTCGACCAGTGGATCAGGAAGGTGCGGGCATGACCAGCGAGATCATCCAGGAGCCGGGCACGGCAGCGGACCGTCGTACCCCTGTCCTCGAGGCCCGCTCCCTGGTCAAGACCTTCGGGCGCGTCGTCGGCCTCGACGGTGTCGACCTGTCGCTCTATCCCGGCGAGGTGCTGGCCATCATCGGGGACAACGGGGCCGGCAAGTCGACGCTCATCAAGTGCCTCACCGGCGCCTACGTGCCCGACGCGGGCGACCTCCTGCTCGACGGGAAGCCGGTCTCGTTCCGACGGCCGCAGGACGCCCGAGAGGCTGGGATCGAGACCGTGTACCAGACCCTGGCGGTCGCTCCGGCGCTCGACATCACCAGCAACCTCTTCCTCGGCCGGGAGTTCCGCCGCAAGGGCGCCCTCGGGTCGGTGCTGCGGATGCTCGACAAGCGCGGGATGCGCGAGAGCGCCGAGAAGTCGGTCGCCGATCTGGGCATCGGCACCATCCAGAACATGGGCCAGGCGGTGGAGACGCTGTCCGGCGGGCAGCGTCAGGCCGTCGCGGTGGCCCGCGCCGCTGCCTTCGCGACCAAGCTCGTCATCCTCGATGAGCCGACCGCCGCCCTCGGCGTGAAGGAGACCGGCCAGGTCCTCAAGCTCATCCAGGAGGTCAAGAACCGCGGACTTCCGGTGATCCTGATCAGCCACAACATGCCGAACGTCTTCGAGGTCGCCGACCGCATCCAGATCCAGCGGCTCGGCAGGTCCGCAGGCGTCATCACGCCGCAGTCCCACACGATGTCGGAGGCCGTCGCGATCATGACCGGTGCCACCACGCTGGCGGAGACCCCGGGGCGGCAGTCATGACGGTGGTGGTCGGCTACGTGCCGACGCCCACCGGCCTCGCGGCCCTCGACGCCGCGATCGACGCTGCCCGGAGCTCGGACGCGAGGCTCGTCGTGGTCAACACCGGCCACGACGGGAACTACAACCACCCCGACTTCGCGACCGCGGCCGAGCTCGACGCGATCGACGAGCAGCTCACCCAGCTCGGGATCCGGCATGAGATCGCCCAGGCGACCAACGGCAGATCTGCTGCCGATGAGATCCTCCTCGCCGAGCGCACCTACTCGGCCACGTTGATCGTGATCGGTGTCCGTCGACGCTCCCCCGTCGGCAAGCTGTTGACCGGAAGCACCTCCCAGGTGGTGCTCCTGGAGGCCGACTGCCCGGTGCTCGCTGTCAAGGCGCCTCGGCAGGCCACGTCGTGACGGACTGTGATCGGAGAGCGCTCGTCATCGGCGAGGCCCTGGTCGACATCGTCCACGATCGCTCCGGTGCGGTGAGCGAGCATGCGGGCGGCAGCCCGGCCAACGTCGCGGTCGGGCTGGCCCGGCTCGGGCGCCCGACGAGCCTGCTCACCGACATCGGGGACGATCGGTACGGCGACCTCGTCGCCCGCCATCTGCGCACCGAGCACGTGGATCTGATGTTCCCCCAGCGGCCGGGCACTCCCACGTCGACCGCGACCGCGACCATCGGCTCTGACGGCAGCGCCTCCTACTCCTTCGACCTGCGCTGGCAGCCAGCACTGCCGTTGGAGACGCCCCATGCGTGCGTGGTCCACACCGGTTCGCTCGGTGCCGTCCTGGCACCTGGCGCCTCGGTGGTCCTCGACGTGCTGGAACGGCTCTCGCCCACCGCGACGATCTCCTACGACCTGAACATCCGGCCAGCCGTCATGGGGAGCTCCCGGACGCTGTGGGAGCGCGTCGAACGTGTCATCGACCTGGCAGACGTGGTGAAGGCCTCGGACGAGGACCTCGCCCACCTGATGCCGGACGTGTCGGTCACCGACGCTGCCCGCCGCCTCCTCGACCGTGGCCCCGCGGCCGTCATCGTCACCCGCGGCGGCGCAGGTGCTGTCTGCATCACGCGCGATGGGCTTGCCACAGTTCCCGCGCCTCGGGTCGCCGTTGCCGACACCATCGGCGCCGGCGACTCCTTCTGCGCCGGAGTCATCGACCGGCTCTGGACCCTCGGCGTCCTCGGATCCGACGGCCGGGACGGGCTGCGATCGATGGACGCGGTCCGGTGGACCGACGTCCTCACCTACGCCGCGACCGTCGCTGCCATCGCCGTCAGCCGGCCCGGCGCGAATCCACCCACCCGGGCCGAGCTCCAGGAGCGCGCCGACCTCGAGCTGGTCTGACCCGAAGCTGCCGTCCGCGGCCCAGATGCGTACGCCGGCCCTGGCAGGAACCGTCCCCAGGGCCGGCGTACCAGTGCTCGGACATCCAGTGCTGGTAGGCAAGCGCTCACTGCGTCGGGTCGTCGACGACCCACCAGGCGGCGTACGGCGGCAGCCAGATCATCCCGTCCTCGCCGGTCGCCACCGGATAGCCGCTGAGCGCCTCGTACGGCGAGGCGAGTCCGGCATCGTGGAGACGGTGCATCGGGAAGGGTCGATGCTCTGCCGTGACGTTGTAGAGGCCGACCATCGGCCCGCTCGCGTGCGCGCGCAGGACAGCCAGCACCCCGTCGTCGGTGTCCGGCAGCACCTCGCTGGGCGCTGATCCGTGCAGTTGCGGGAGGCTCGACCGCACCCGGGCCAGGTGCGCCATCCCCTGGAAGACCTTGCCGGGCGCCGTCCGCAGGTCCGCCCTGGAGTCGGCCCGAGACCAGTCCAGCCGCGGCCGGTGAGCCCAGCGGTTGTCGGACTCGTGCCCCGGTTCGGCGTCCCAGTGCTCGTCATTCGGCTGGGCCAACTCGTCGCCGCTCCACACGACGGGGACGCCTCCCCATCCGGCGATCAGCGCGTGCACGAGGAAGAAGCGGGCGAGCCCGGCTTCGTTCGCGTCGTTGGCGTTCGCCTCACTCTCCTCGCTCTCGAGCCCGACCAACGCGGCAGCCGTGCCGCTGATGCGCTTGTCGCCGGTCTCCTCGTTGTGCTGGAAGACCAGACCGTGGGCCCAGGAGCCGGGGTGCTGTCCGGCGTACCACTCGGCCAGGAAGTGCCGATGGCCCGCACCGGTGAGGCCGACGGCGGCGGCGTCGCGGTCATCGACCGCCCAGCCGATGTCGTCGTGACACCGGGCGTAGGTGATCCAGGTCCCCGTGGTGGGCTTGGGCGGGAGGGCGGCGAGCGCCTGCCGCGCGAGCACCGTGTCGCCCGAGGCGAGCATCGACCACGCCTGGACCATGAGGCTGTTGTGGTAGGCCAGGTCGCTCACCCGCCCGGTGTGCGGCCCGACGCCGAGGTACTGCACCAGGTCGCGGGGACCGACGATCGCCTCCGCCTTGAACGCGAGGGCCGGACACGCGATCCGGGCGACAGCGCGCAACGCCTGAGTGATGCCGTGGACCTCCGGCTGGTTCTGGCAGTCCGTTCCCAGCCGCTTCCACAGGAAGGCGATCGCATCCAGCCGCAGCACCTCCACGCCGAGATTGGCGAGGAAGAGCACGACGTCAACCAGCTCTGCCACCACATCAGGGTTGGACCAGTCGAGGTCCCACTGCCAGGCGTTGAAGGTCGTCCACACCCAGCCGGACAGGTCGGCGTCCCAGGTGAAGCTCCCCGGGGCGAAGTCAGGGAACACCTCGGGCAGGGTCGCCTCGAAGGCATCCGGCTCGGACCGGTCGGGGTAGATGTGGAAGTAGGCCCGATACTTCTCATCGCCCTGTCGCGCGGCCTGTGCCCACTCGTGCTCGCGGGCGACGTGGTTGAGGACCAGGTCGAGCACGAGACTGACCCCACGTTCACGCAGCGCCCCGGCCAAGGCGCGTAGGTCCTCGACCGTGCCCAGGTCAGGCCGCACGGAGCGGTAGTCCGCCACGGCGTAGCCACCGTCGTTGTCACCTGGACGCGGCTGGAGGAGCGGCATCAGGTGGAGGTAGGTGACCCCCAGCTGCTGCAGGTAGTCGAGCCGTCGCTCGACGCCGGCGAGATCGTCGGCGAACCGTTCGGCGTAGCAGGCATACCCGAACATCCGGGGCTGCTGGAGCCAGTCGGGCTCGAGCAGTCGACGCTCGTCGAGCTCGAGCAGATCGGCCTCGCGCACGGCGTAGGCCTGTGCCGCCTGCGTCAGCAGTCGACCGGCGAGCGCCTCAGGGTCCGGATAGGCCGTCGCCAGGCCGTCACACAGGTCAGCCCACCACCGCTCGGTGCGCAACCGGAACGTCGTACGGCGCTCATCGCTCAGGTCCGCCAACAACGTGCTGCACAGCTCGGCGACGACGTCCGCAACTCCCACGGCCGCTATTCAAGTCCAAGTCACCGTCGAACGCACGGAGCGACCTCCGACTCCACCCGCCTCGCCCCGCGTGCTCTCATGTCCCCGGATTCGGTGATGCGGGGACCACGGCGACCGGCACTACCGTCAGGAATCGCTGGACGTGCCTTGAGGGACGTCGGGCCACGTGACGATATTGAGTCCGAGATTCGCAGCTTCGCGACGCAGGCGGTCATCGAAGGTCGCCACGGCCCCGCCGGTCTGCTGGGCGGTGAGCAGGACGCAGCAGTCGGGCATCTTCAAACCGGTCCGCGCGCGGATGTCGGCGAGCTGCACGGCGGCCTGCGGCGGCATCGGGACCTCCTGGACGCCGATCTGCTGGACGGCCTCGGCGACCTCCTCCAAGCGGCCGGCTCTGGCGGGGGCGACCAGGACCTCGGCGAGGTTGAGGGGGCCGATCCACAGGTCGGTGGTGCTTGCCAGGTGGGCGGTCGCGGTGGCGTGGTGTTCGTCGTGCGCGGCGAAGTGTGCGATGAGCACGCTGGCGTCGAGGACGCTCACTCGGGCCAGTCCTGTCGCAGGTCGTCCAGGTAGCCCCCGGGATAGAGGTCGCCGAACGCGCCGGCCGTCTCTAGCACCGCCTGGCGGCGCGGGTCAGGGATCCGCCCCTCCCGACGCAGGGCGACCAGGCCTGTCTCGACCAGGTGCAGGAGCAGCACGCGTGGGTTCTCCTTGTCCTCGGGCCACTGCTCGGCGGCGACGCGCAACGCCTCATGGATCTGGTCGGTCTCCGTGATCGCGTAACGGGGGCGCGCGGTCGGCATACCCGAAGTGTAACACCGGCGCGATTCGGTGCTACACCTCTGGGCGCGACGCTCCCACCCGGCGGACTTCCGCACGCGGTACGCAGTCTCGAGAGCCTCCCGCTCCGTTCAAACGGCCGCGGTGCGTCCACCAGTCGGGAAACCGTCGCATGCGTCCTCGGTGGACCGACCAGCGCTCTGAGACCGATCGCACAGACCGACGGGCGAGCCGCAGTAGGCGACCATCTCAGGCGAGCGTACGAATGACCTTCTTGTTGACGAACTCGTCGATGCCGAGGCGGCCGAGCTCGCGGCCGAAGCCGGACCGCTTGATACCGCCGAACGGAAGCTCCACCCCCTCGGCACCGACCCCGTTGATGAACACCATGCCGGCCTCGATCCGGTCGGCGACCCGAGCCGCCTGGTCTGGGTCTGTGGTGAAGACGTAGGAGCCGAGGCCGTAAGGGGGGTCGTTGGCGACTTCGATCGCCTCGGCCTCATCACGAACCTTGAAGATCATCGCGACCGGGCCGAAGAGCTCTGCTCTATACGCGCTGTTGCTGCGGCAGACGCCGGTGAGCACTCCTGGCGGGTAGTGCGCGCCGTCGCGCTGACCGGCCGACACCAGCGTCGCGCCTTCGGCGACAGCTTGGGCAACCTGCTCCTCAAGCCGCTCGGCCGCCGCGAGCGAGGAGAGTGGGGCCGGGCTGATGGCAAGGACGCTGCGCGTGAACGTGGCGACGAAGTCGTCATAGCGGTCCTCTTGCACGATGATGCGCTTTGCCGCGTTGCAGGCTTGGCCCATGTTCTCCATCCGCGCGGCGAGTGCAGCTTCCACGGTCGCATCGAGGTCGTCGACGTTGAGGACGAGGAACGGGTCCGAGCCACCGAGCTCCAGCACGACCTTCTTGAGATGGCGTCCAGCCATCTGGGCGACGGCGGACCCGGCTCGCTCCGAGCCGGTGAGGGAGATGCCTTGAACCCGTGAGTCGCCGATGATCTGCGCAACCTGCCCGTTGCTCACGTAGAGGTTGGTGTAGGCGCCTTCGGGGTATCCGGCTTCGAGGAAGACCTCCTGCAGCAACGCTGCCGACTGCGGGCATTGGGGCGCGTGCTTGAGGAGGACGGTGTTGCCGAGCGCGAGGTTGGGTCCGGCGAAGCGGGCGACCTGATACACCGGATAGTTCCAGGGCATGATGCCCAGAAGTACGCCGACAGGCTGACGGCGAATCAGTGCGCTGCCCTCCCCCTCCCGCAAGTTGATGGGTTCGTCGGCCAGGAACGTCTCCGCATTCTCCGCGTAGTACGCGTAGATCGAGGCACTGAAGTCGACCTCAGCGAGCGCCTCGTGGATCGGCTTCCCCATCTCCTCGTTCATGGCCGTGGCGAGGGCGATGCGGCGCTCGGTGTGCATCTTGGCGACCCGGCCGATGAGCATCGCCCGGTCGGTGACGCCGCTGGCGCGACTCCAGGAGAGGAACGCATGCTGCGCGGCGGCGATCGCCGCATCCACCTGCTCGTCGGTCTGGGTGGGATAGGTGCGGAGCAGCTGCCCGGTCGCAGGGTTGGTCACGTGGTACTGCGTCACGTGGAGAGCCTCTTCGTTGTCAATGGGCCGATAGGAGGGGGGAGAGAACGCGGGAAGGGTGTGCTGGGAGCGGGTCGAGCGCCAGGTGGAGCCGTGAGCCACCGTCACCCGCTGGCGATCGCGATGAGGACCACCCCGGACAACAACAGCCCGAGGGCCTGCAGCCGGGTCATGCGTTCCCGGAGCACGGTGAGGGCCAGGAGCACGGTGACCGCTGGATACAAGGCGGCGACGACCGAGACGACGACGAGTGGACCTGACCGGACGGCGAGGACGAAGCTGCCGAGCCCCGTCACCATGATCGGTCCGATGGCTGCGGCCGCCCAGCCTGCCCGATCGTCGGGCAGCCAGTGTTCACTACGGAGCCGGGCGGCTGCCGACACGGACACGACGGCTGTGAGGGAACCCATGGCCAGGGGCAGCGGACCAGCGTGGCCCGACAACCCGGTGAGCACCGCCAGACTGCCACCGAGTCCGAGGCCCGCGAACGCGCCGTCGAGAATGCCGCGATGGGTTGAGCCGGGTCCGGAGACCGAGGACAGCGCCACGATCGCCGGCCCCGCAAGTAGGAGCGCCAGGAGCATGGTCATGGTGAGTCGCTCGCCGCGCAGCAGCCCGGCCGCGGCCGGCACTGCAGCGGCGCCGATCGCGGAGAGCGGTGCCACCACGGCGGCACGACCTCGGGACAGGCCGCGGAAGAGGAAGATGCTTCCGGCACCCGCGAGCACTCCGGAGCCGGCGGCCACGAACCAGTCGGTGACCTGTGGTGTCCCCGGATGGGTCAGGGCGATGACGCCGAACCCCAGGGCCGCTGTGCCCTGCGACATCACGGCCGTGGTGAACGGTCCTGTTCGCCTCGCGACCAGGCCGCCGAGAAAGTCAGCGATCCCCGCTGCGAGAGCGGAGACCAGGGCCAGTATCAGCGCCTGGGCGCCGACCACGTCGGTCAGCTGGCCGGTTCGAGCCGGCGGAACTTGCTTCGGTGGAACACCAACGGCTCACCACCTTCGTTCATCGTGATGTCCTTGATCTCCAGCACGACGATGGCGTGATCCCCCGCCACCACGGTCTGGTGGATCTGCGCGGTGATCCATAGGTCGGTGCCAGCCACGAAGACGGCGTCGTCGTTCGTGGTCACGGTCTCGACGTCTGCGAAGCGATCCCCCTCCGTCATCGCCAGCGAGCGTGCCACCAGGTCGTGGGCCTCGCCCAGGACACTGATTCCGAGCCGCGGCGCACGACCGAGCCGCTGCCACGTTCGTGAGGTGCGTTGGACGCACACCGAGACGAGCGGCGGGTCGAGCGATACGGGCACGAAGGTGCTCAGCGCCATCCCGACGTACTCCCCATCGACGCGTGCGCACAGTGCGACGACACCTGAGGGCACTGTCGAGAACAGTCTCCGCAGCATCCGCCCGTCGAGCTTGGTCAGGTGGTTGGTCATGGGACTTGATCCTTCTGTTTCGGTCCCGGCTCGGGCCGGAACTCGTCGTGGGGACCAGCGAGCTGGTCAGGAGCGGCTCGGCGTGGTCGTGGTCTCCGCGGGCAGGGCTCGCTCGAGAGCGGCGAACAGTGCGTAGGCGGCGACTCCGACCACCATGACGACGAGCACGACGCCCCACATCAGCGGCACCTCGAGCCTGGTCTGCGCATCCTGGATCAGGAATCCGAGCCCCTTCTGTGCACCGACGTACTCGGCGGCGAGGGCTGCCAGGACGGCGGTCGCTGCACCGAGCTTGAGGGCGGCCATGAACATCGGGAGCGCGGCCGGTGCAAGAGCGAGGGTGATCTCCTGCCGCTTGGTCGCCTTGAGTGAGTAGAGCAGCTCGCGGACCTCGCGCGGGCAGGACTCGAAGCCCTTGGCCAGGCTGACGAGGGTGATGGGGAAGGTGATGAAGGCTCCCAGCAGCGCTTTCGACAGGAGACCGGGGCCGAGCCACAGGATGAGGATGGGTGCCACCGCGATGATGGGCATCGCTTGGAGAGCGAGGAGCATGGGGAAGAACAGCTCGCGGAGCTGTCGCACGTAGAGGAAGAGGATCGCCACCGCTACGGCTGCCACGTTGCCCAACACCAGCCCCAGGCCGGCCTCGGCGAGCGTCGTCCAGGTGTTGGCGACGATCGTCGAGAGGTTGTTCACGAGCGCCGTGGCTACCGCGGTGGGCGAGGGCGCGACGAAGGGGCTGACGTCTAGGGCCACGACCGCGGCCTGCCAGGCCAGCACGATGGCGAGGAGGACTGACGCCGGTGGCCAGATGGATCTGATCGTCGACTTCACAGTGACTTCCCTTCGATCGCGGCCCACGGGAACAAGACTGACTCGATGAGCGAGAGCAGACCGAGGAGAGCCAGGGTCATCACGACGGCTGTCATCACGGCGGCCCACATGACGTCGATCCGGAAGCTGTAGCCGGCGAACTGCACCAGGTAGCCAAGACCGCTTGTGCCTGAGATCCACTCGGCGACGATTGCCTGGATCACGCAGGTGGAGACGGCGAGCTTGAGGGCGGCCATCAGGTAGGGGACGGCTGCGAACGCCTGCACCTTGCGCAGTCGCTGCCCCGCGGATGCGTTGAGGCTGTGCATCAGCTCGTCGGACAGCGCATCGGTGCGGCTGAGCCCGTTGACCAGGTAGAGGGCTGTCACGATGAAGGAGGCGACGGCGGCGACGGCGATGCGGGGGCCGAGCCCGTCGCCGAAAGCGACGACGAGGATCGGGATGACGCCGATGATCGGGCAGGCGCTGAGCATGACGACGAGCGGGTGCCACGCGCGGTGCAGGACGTGGGAGTAGGCCATGGCAAGGGCGGCCGCGGCGGCGAGGATCGCTCCGACGAGCAGCCCCGCGATCGAGGTGCCGAGTGTCACGGAGGCGTGATGCAGGATCGTGGACTCATGGTCGGTGAAGGCCCGCACGACGTCCGTCGGTGGCGGAAGCACGTAGACCTTCACCAGCCCGAGGCCGGAGACCGTCTGCCATGCCACGCCGACGAGGACGACGGCGAGGACGAACCGGCCGGCTTGGCCGAGACGCTCGCTCATCAGGCTTCGTCCATCAGCTTGTGCCGCAGGACGCCCTCGATCTCGGCGAACTTCGGATGGTCCCGCATCGCGGACGTACGCCGACGGCCGAACGGGATCTGTTCGGTGTGGAAGATCGTTCCGGGGCGGCTCGACATCACTGCGACGGTGTCGGAGAGGATGATCGCCTCGGAGATGGAGTGGGTGACCAGCACCAGAGCGGCGCCGGTCTCCTCGAGGATGCGCAGGACCTCGAAGTTGAGGCGCTCTCGGGTGAGCTCGTCGAGCGCACCGAACGGCTCGTCCATCAAGAGCAGGTTCGGTCGAAGGGTGAGGGCACGCGCGATCGCTGCGCGCTGTTTCATGCCGCCGGAGAGCTCGTGGGGGTAGGCACGCTCGAAGCCGGCGAGGCCGACCAGGTCGATGACCTCGTCGACGCGCTGTTCACGTTCCCGCCTGGCGACGCCGGCCACCTCGAGTCCGAGGCCGACGTTCTCGCGAAGCCGGCGCCAGGGCAGCATCGCGGCCTGTTGTGACACCAGTGCGAACTCGCGTTGGGCGCGCGCCTGTGCCGGGGTCTTGCCGCTGAGCAGGGCCGTGCCCGCGGTTGGCTGGATGATGTCGGCCAGCACCCGCAGCAAGGTGGACTTGCCACATCCGGAAGGGCCCAAGAGCGCCATCCAGGAGCCGTTGGGCAGCTCGAGGTTGCAGTCGTGCACGGCATTCGTCACCTGGCCGCGGCGCCTGTAGGTGACGGCGACGTCGTGCAAGGAGATGGCCGCTTGCTCGGCGGTGAGCGCGGTGCGCGGTTCGTTCAGCGTTTCGCTCATCCTCGTGCCTCCTCAGCGCTTCGGGGTCTCGGCTGCAGCGGTCAGGTCGTCCAGCAGGGGCGCCGGGTCGACGACCTTCGTGGTGAGCCCCTCCTTGGCGGCCACCTCCGAGGTCTGCGTCCAGGCGGCCGGGTCCAGTGCGAGGAGGCCGTGTGCCGCAGTCCACTTCCCCGTCATGTAGGGAACCTGTGCGGTGGCCTGGTACTTCTGCTGGCTCAGGTCGAGGCCCGTCGCGAACTGCTTCTGCACCATGTACGACGCCGCCTTCTGCGGGTCGTCGAGGAACGTCGACCATGCGTCCGCAGTCGCCTTGACCCAGGCCACGAGATCGCTGCGCCGCTTCTCCAGCGTCTTGCGCGTGACCACATAGACGTTGCCCTGAGCCGGGAAGCCCATGTCGGCCAGCGTGATGACGTTCACCTTGACGCCTTGGGACTCGATCGCGCGCGGCTCGTTGAAGGCGTACGTCGCGAAGATGCAGTCCACCTTCCCCGCGATGATCGTCGACACATCCGCATTGCCGATCGGGACCACGTCGAGCTGGGAAGGCTTGGTGCCGGCCGCGTGTGCCAGCAGCGACAGGTACGGGCGAGAGTAGGTCTTCAGCCCGATTCGGTGACCAGCGAGCTGGCTCATGGACGTGACGCCCGAGTCCTGCCGGCAGATCATCGCCAACGGGGCCTCTTGGAACTCCGTGGCGATCGCGACGAGGTCGGCGCCCTTCTCGACGGCCTGGAGCAGGTCGGGTGCGTCCATGACGCCGATGTCGATTCGTCCCGCTTGCAGGAGGGTGGCGGGGTGGGTGTCGCTCCCGGGCTGGACCGTGACGGACAGCCCGGCCTTCTTGTAGAGACCGCTTGCCTCGGCGTAGTAGGGCCCGTAGTGCTCGACCGTGCCGATGTAACTGAGGCCGACGGTCAGCGACGTTCCCGGATCACTGCTCGATCCGTTGGCGGTGGCGGAGCAGGCGCTTGCAGCCGCGACTCCGGCCAGGGCGATCGCTGCGGCGACGAGGCGCCTCAATCGCAGAGTCTTCATGGATGGTGCCTTCCTGACACGAGAGTCCTGCTGTTCCGCGGTGGATCAGCTTCGTGCATGGGACGCTACACGTCAGACAAGTGCTTGCCTAGTCTTGTCTGACAAGTCGGGAACATTTTCCTTTGAACCCTCGAGACCGGACACTCGCCGGGAGCGCAACCGGCGATTGAGCGGGCCGGTGACGCTCGATGGTTCTATGCTCGACGACATGTCTGATGAGAACTCGACTTCGCCCGGCGACAAGCAGGCGCCACTGAGCAGTCGACTGGAAGCGCTGTGGCAGCGTGCGGCGGTGGCGGGTGAGCTGCTGCCCGGGGAGCCAGCGCTCGCCGAGGAGCTGACTGCGAGCAGACCGGCCTTGCGCGAAGCACTGGTGCGACTCGAGGAGCGTGGCTACATCACCCGCCGTCAAGGCGCGGACACTGCGATCAACCGAGCCCTCCTCGACATTCCTGCGCGCCTGGACGAGAAGGTCGAGAACGGCCGCCTCATCACCGCGATGGGCAAAGAAGCGAAGGTCGACCTGCTCGAGCTCCGCTGGACCACGGCCACCTCGAAGGAGGTCGCCGAGTACGGCCTTGTCGAGGGTCAAGAGGTCTTGCGGACCAAGAAGGTATGGCTCGCCGATGAGGTCCCGGTCATCCTCGCCAACGACGCGATCCCGCTGCGGGCGAAGAACCTGAGCAAGTCGGACGTCGACGCCCGGCTCTCGGTCTTCGAGCTGTGTGAGCTGCTCGGCAACCCGGCGGCGAACTGGGAGACGGTCTGGCTGGGCGCGAGGGTGCTCGGCGAGGACGCAGGAGTGATGAGAGGCGAGCCCGGCGACCCCGTCCTGTCCCTGGACGTCACCGGCATCACGAAGTCCGGCAGCGTTGGCTACTGGGCAGCAGAGCGTCACAGATCCGAGGCGTTCCGCTACGCGATGATCCGATCCATGGCACGACGCTGATACGATCCCTTCACTTGTCAGTCAAGTGGACTGACCAGAGTGGAAGTGGAACCGATGAAGAACTCCGTACTGCCCGCGCCTTCCGGCGCAGTCATGGGTGCGCAGGACATGGGCGCGATCGCCGCGTTCCTCGGCGTGTTCGGCGGACAGCCGAGGCGGTTGCCAGTGCTGTCCCCGGAGGCGAGCGAGCACCTCTACGGCATCAGTGGCCCATCGGAGCAGCTGCTGATCGAGGAGCCCGGCTCCGCTGGCACGATCAGGGTCGTGCAGACGCCGCATGCGGCGCTGCCCTTCGTCCCGTTGCAGGAGGGCCCGTACGGTGTGGACTACTACAGTCGCGACCTCGAGCTCTCGCTCAGCATGCTCGCAGCTGCCGGTGGGACCACCACCTCACGGCTCGTGGGATACACCGGCGACCCGGCATTCCACGCCCCCGAGGAGACCGGCCATATCACCCACGAGCTCATGGTCATCGGGCCCGAGGAGCTGCGCCTGTTCTTGACCGATGTCCGCCGCACGACCAACCCTTGGCCCACGCTGCTGTCCACCGACAGTGCCCGCACACATTCCGAGCTGCTGCAGGTCGTCTGGGTCGTCGGCGACATCGAGCTCGAGCTGAGGTTCTGGCGCGATGAGGTCGGCATGATTGTCGTGCTGGACGAGGTGCCGGAGCTTGACGAGATGCAGGCCCTCATGTTCACGCCACGCAACTCGCCGCTGCGCTGCGTGCACGTCACCGATGCGGTCGGCCATCACAAGATCGAGCTGCTCTCCTATCCCGAGGAGACGCTGACACCGTATCCGCACGACCAGCTTCGCGGCGGCTTGAAGAGCGTTGCGTTCGACGTTCATGATCTCGCGGCGACGATGCGGGCGCTGCCGAGTGCGACCTTCGCTCCGGTCGTCACCGCCGACCGGGGCCGTGGCCCTCAGCGGGTCGTCGCCGGACGCTCTCCGAGCGGCTCCGTCTGCTTCGAGCTCTGGGAGGTGTAGCGGCCGTCGCCGGGTGCTCGTTGAGCACCCGGCGACGTAGGCTGAGATGTCTGATGGGTCGGTCGGTTCGGCGAGGCCAGAGGCCGTCCACGCGCTGCTGGGATCCCGTCCCCGCGGGTCACTTCAGAAGGGCTCGGTGCCGGACGTCGTGACCACCTTGAGCGGCTGCCAGCTCGTCTTCGACGGTGCCGCTGCGACAGGCGGCTGCGAGGAGCACCGCGAGTGCACCGACCAGCACACTGAGTCCGATCAACGGCGCCGTCCAGCCAGCCGTCGCCTCGTGGACGATGCCGACCAGGAATGGCCCCGGGATCGCGAACAGATAGCCCACCGACTGGGCGAAGGCGGAGAGCGCTGCGGTGCCGTCGGGTGTTCGAGCACGCTGGGCGATGAGGGCCATGATCATGGGGAAGGACCCTTGTCCAACGCCGATGAGCACCGCCCACAACCAGGGTGTCGCGTGCGGTGTCAGGAGAAGGCCGAGATAGCCCATCGGGTAGCAGGAAACGACGCCGATCGAGAGCAAGCCGGTGTGGCGGCCATGCAAGACGACCGTAGGCAGTAGAAATGAAAGCGGCACACTGGTGGCGGTGATGAGACCGAGCATGAAGCCGGCGTCCACGCTCGACGTACCGCTGTCGACGTACACGGTGGCCAGCCAACCGAAGATGGTGTAGGCCTGCACCGCTTGGAGCCCGAAGGCAGTTGCAACGAGCCAGCCGATGCGGGTGCGCGCCACCATCGCCAGGGTGAGCGGCGACGGGGTCGGGACTTCGACCCGCCTGTCGCGCGCGAGCATCAGCAGGGGTAGTGCGGCGAGCACGGCTGTCCCGGCCCAGATGCCGATGCCCCATCTCCAGGAGCCGAGCTCCGCTGCGATCGGCGCCGTCAGAGCCGAGGCCGCTGCGACTCCGAGGGCGAACGAGGTTGAGTACAGCGCGGTGACCAGGCCGATTCGGTCCGGGAAGTAGCGCCGTACGAGCGAGGGAAGCAGCACGTTCCCGATGGCCATTGCGGCCAACGCCAGAAAGGTGAGGCAGAGGAACGGCAGCGCGGTGTGCACGATCGCTCGGGCGAGGAGCGCGACGGCCGAGGTGACTGTGACAGCGAGCGCGACTCGGTCGGCGCCGAATCGGCGGGCCAGGAGCGGCGCCGACGCCCCGACGAGCGCGAAGGCCAGCACCGGAAGCGTGGCCAGCAGACTTCGCCCGATCGGACCGAGGTGGGTGCCCTCGGAGACTTGGTCGAGCAGGGGGCCGACGGACACAGCGACCGGCCGGAGGTTGAAGGCTAGGAACAACACACCCGCGAGGGCGATCGCCGGCGTTCGGCGCGAGTCGGCATGCATCAGGCTCCTGGGGAGGGCAGGGGCGCAGGGGCGCAGACTGTGGTCTGCGCCCCTGCCTGGTGAGATGAATCAAGAACGTGGTCCGTCGATCCGACAGCGCACCTCGAACCGCGTTCCCGTCGGCGACTCCGCCGTCACCGCGTGGACCCAGCCGTCGCGCGGATCTTGGTAGCAGATCGGGTCGGTGAAGCGGGCGGAGGGCAGTGTGTCGATGACCTTGTCGAGGTCGTCGGCCCAGTACAGGGAGCCGAACAATCCGCCGCGCAGCGGCCAGTTCGCCACCATGTCGATCGTCTGGTCGGGGTATCCCATGAACTCGACCTTGGTATTCGAGCCGGCGTCGACGATGTTGATGCATTCCAGCAGCATGGGTTCGGGGTGGTACATCAACTCGACCATCGCCTGGTTCTCGGCGTACCCGTGGAAGTCCATCTCCACGCCCACCTCCTCGGTCCAGAAGGCACGCTCGCGCCCCAGGTCGTCGACCACCCAGCAGATCTCGATCAGCTCCGAGTGCACGCGGTCGGGGTCGTCGTCGAGCACACTGTGATAGCGGTTGGGCGAACGCTCGATGTCGGTGATGTAGAGCGTGAGCTCGTCCGGCCCCTGGAACAGGCACTCGTAGCGTTTGCCCCAGTTCGCCGCGTCGACGTGCCTCGAGGGCTCGAGTCCGCAGGCAACGAAGCCGCTGACGTTGTGCGCGCCCGCAGCAATCACCGACGCCATGGTGAGCTCGACGTCACTGGAGAAGAAGTCCAGTGCGTACGGGCCGCCGCGCAGCGGAGCGAACGGCTCTGCCTCGTGAGGGGTCTCCACGACACGGACGGTCCGATTCGACCCTGGCGTGGTCATCTCCACCTGGCGGGTTGGCCCGTCCAGGCCGTAGAGGGCGCTTGCTGCTTCGGCAGGCAGATTGATGGTCCGTGTCGCTTGCATGCCGATCGTCGAGAAGAAGGCGACGGTCTTGCCCAGGTCCGTCGCGCCGACGATGGCCGAGGTCGGGTAGGTGAGTACGGGCACGGTCCGGCCTCAGGCGACCGGCTGCGGCGCGGCAGCGCTCTCGGTCATGCGAGGCGCGACGTCGGAGGCGAAGAGGCGCAGCGACTCCCGGACCTCGGCCGGGCTCAGCTCGGGCAGGTGCACCATCACATCGAGGCGGTCGGCCCGCACCTCGGCGCGGTAGGAGTCCAGCTGTGCGGCGACGCTTTCTGGGCTGCCCACGATATAGCCCCGCCGCTCCAGCGCGTCCGGGAAGTCGACAGGCTCCTCGGAGTTGAACAACCCCTTCTGCACGGCCTCGAAGTAGTAGCGGTCCTTGAGCGGGTCCCCGTCCGCGTACACCGCGTAGCTCGCACTCGCTCGACGGACTGCCTCCTCGTCCGTGGGGGCGACCACGATGATCCGCACCGCCCTGGTCTCCCCGAGGCCTCCGGCATTGCGGTAGGTCTCGATATAAGGTCCCTGCGCTGCCGGGATCTCGGCTTGGCCCATCACGAAGTTCATCCCGTTCCGTGCGGCAAACTCGATCGTCGGCTCATCCCGGGCAGCCACCCACAAGCGGTCGAGCAGGGTCCTTGAGTCGACGTCCACGGGGCCGAGCGCATCCTCGAAGCGCGAGCGCCCCTGCGTGCGGAGGAGCTCCAGCAGCTCGGTCATCGCATCCCTGAATGCGGCTCGCCGTTCGTCGGAGCTGTAGACGTAGGGCAAGAACACGGCTGGCTCGTCGCCTCCGGCGCCGAGGCCATAGAAGGTGCGTCCCTGGGCGAGCAGATCAAGGGTGAGCATCGACTCGACGACTCGCCACTGCTTCTCGAACGAGATCACCTTGACGCCCGTGCCGAGCTTGATTCTCTCGGTGCGGGCGGCGGCGAACGCCATCACGTGCTCGGGAAAGGCGATCCTTCCCGGGAAGTCCCCCTTCGGGAAGTGGTGCTCCCCGAACATGAACGAGTCGAAGCCCAGCTCCTCGGCGAGCTCGACGTCCGCCACGGTCTGCTCGACGGACTCACGATCCGACATCGCCGCCGACGCCCACTGCTGATGCATCACTCCGAAACAACCGACTGTCGCCATTGCGACCTCCTGCGGGCACCGCTCCAGCCTCCGGGCCAGATGTCTGACAAGTGCCGTTCAGGCTCAGGCTAAGCGAGCCTGCGGCTACCGCGCAACCTCGGTACAGCTGTCTGATAGGCGCGGCCCGCAACGGCGAGGCGTTCGACATCGAGACCGGCATGCCGGTCCGCCATGCAGCGCGGCAGCTGCGTCGGCTCTGGGTCGAGCTACCCCTTGGGTTCATCGAGGCGAAGTGGCCGGATGCCTCCTGATGCCACCGACCAAGACCGTCAGTCAGTATCTTCATGCGCGGCGCCTCAGGCCTTCCGGGCCGCCCGCGGGAGGGTCCGGGCCAACAGGCGATCAGCGTCGCCTTAACGGTGGGACTCTCCCTCCGGAGGAGAAGTTTCGACGCGTGTTGAACCAAGCATCCGCACGGCCGAGAGCAGATCCACGACGTCCGAAAACTTGCGGATATCGCAGTGGGTGCGGTCCGCAATCCGGTCGAGTCGATATCGAGCTGTGTTCACATGGACATTGAGCTGCGAAGCGGTGCGCCGCACGTTCAGGTCGCACGCGGTGTACGCCAGCAGTGTGTCGATCAAGACACTCCCCTGCGCCCGGTCTTGCTCGACGAAACGGCGCACCTTCTGGCGCACCAGAGGAGACGCATGAGAGGCGGCCTTCAGCACCAGGTAGTCGAACGTTCCCAGCTCGGCGAGGGCCAGTACGCCAACGCGTCCCTGGAGACCTTCGCGAGCTGAGACAGCCTCGTCATAGGCCGCGCGCATCTCGGCGAATCCTGTGCGCACTGTGCTCAGTCCGACCGACAAGTCCGTGTCCGCTCGGGCCGCGAGGTCCGTGGCACGACGGGCCGCATCGATGAGGTGCCGCACGTCGGTGCCGGCAAGCGGGGCGACGCCGACGATCTCGGCGTCTCGCACAGCCACCAGACCTCGCGCCCGGTGCGTGATCGCCGGGCGCAGCACACGAAGCGCATCGTGGATACGCGCCCGGGTTGCGTCACGACAGGTCACTGCCGACAGGACCACGTAGAGAGTCCCGGGATGGAGCCCTGCGGACCTCACGAGGTCTCGTTGTTCGGCGTCTGTCGGCTCGTTTCCAGCCAGTAGCTCGTCGATGACGACCCGCAGCGCAGGATCGGAGTCAGCGAGGTTGAGCTCCTGAGCGTCCAGGTACGCATCGGTGAGAACCGAGCTTCCCATCTCGATGACCTGCATGACATGGGAGGCGAGCAGCCCGACCGCAGCGCTACCGCGTGCCTCTCTCGACGCCGCACAAAGAAGGCTCTCCCAAAGCATGACTTGGTTGATGCGGAAGGCGCGCAGCACGTCGGCAAGCCCGACTCCCTGGTCGACGCGACGGGTCGCTTGCTGCTGTGTGACGCGAAAGTCGGTCGATCGGGCCTCTCGGCCGTCGAGCGCCGTCTGGAGTATCACGCGGAAGACCGCGTCGACGTGGCACCTGAGATCCTCGTGAAGCGCGGGGTCTCCACAGCCGCTATAGGCCGGAATTGACGCCCATGTGTTATCGACGGACCGCGTCACCGTCTGGTCCAGCTCGACCAACGCCGCGCGAGCGACGCGGGCGCTGACGGGATAAGTGGATTCAGCCATCGACGCATCCGACCATCTTGATGTCCATTCGCCATTGCCTTCCAAGGCGAGCCCCCGTGCCCTACGGACCGACACCGTCTCGGAAGAGCAGCCAGAACTGGGAGGCGACGTGCTTCGCGGAGTACGGCCCGTCGGGGGTGTACCAGCGGTAGGCCCAGTTGCACATGCCGAACAAGGCTAGGGTCGCGAGCTTGACGTCGACTTCCTTGAACTCTCCGGACTTGATTCCTCGCCGGAACGCCTCCTCGATCTTCGCCCGGTAGATGAGTCTGTGGTCCCGGACGACACTCCGATCCTGGTCCGCGAGGTCGCGATAGCTCTCGAAGAAGGCCGCTACGTGGCCGCGGTGTTCCGCCATCAGCTCGAAGATGTCGCTGATGACCCCTTCGATAAGCTCACTGGGGTTTGCGCCCTCGTCGACCCGTGCATCGTGGCGGTCGCTGAGCATGGCAACCCACTCCTCGAGCACGAAGTAGAGTATCTCGTCCTTGCGCTTGAAGTAGTGGTAGATGCTGCCCTTTGCCAGGCCAGCTTCCTCTGCGATGTCTCGCATGCTCGTGTTGTGGAAGCCTGTCCGGTGAAACAGACGTGCGGCAGCCAGAACGATGTCTCGCTTCCGGTCCTCGATGGGGAGCTTCTTGATCTCCTGCTTCCAACGCGTCGCGTTGTCCATTCCGCCGGCGCTCCTCTCTACTGGGACGAATAGGCCCATCATGCCCGGCCCCGTATCCGGCCGGACATGAGGAGTCACTTGATGGCGAGTGCGTTCGCTGTCGAACCGAACCCTCCGCGCGCGTGGAGGGGGGCGCTGGTGAGAAGGAACTCATGGCGGCCGTCCGCCTGACAGGCAGCCGCTAGGGCTTCGATGTCCCACAGTTCGCCGATCGCCATGCCGAACTGTGCGATGAGCACGTGGTGTAGGGCACCGAACGGCCACTCCTCTCGTTGTAGGGGCCAGACCTCGAGGGATGGGTTGTCGGCGACGACCGCGGCAAGCTCGAGGTCCCAGAGGTAGGAGGCCATCCGTTCGGTGTGTTCGAGCCCGCAGGCCCTCAGGGCCGTCTTGTCGGCCAGCTTCTCGCGCCCGCTCCGGTCCAAGGACCGATACCAATTGAGGAAACCTGTCCGGAGCAACAAGATGTCCCCCGGCCGATGCTCGACGCCAGCCGCGTTTCGTGCCGCCTCGAGGTCCTCTGGTCCGAAGGTGTGGCTTGATCCGGGGTCATAGCTCTTCGACGCCGATTCCCACAGGTCGAGGAGCACACCTCGTCCGACGATTCCGCGCGTCGCCCATGCTTCGATGCCGTTGCGACCTGCCTCGACCTCGGCGAGAGAGGCACCGTTGAAGAACACGTCCTCTTTGAACGCGAAGTGACCGAGCCCGTCCCACTGGCTGCTGGCTTGCGGGTTGAAGTCATGGTAGACGTCGTCCAGACCCAGACCGCCTTGGGCGCGACGGATCGTCCGGCTCAGCGGGGCGCGCCCGAAGAGTGGCGGGTCGAACTCGTCTAGCGGCGCATTCAGCGGAAACACGTCGCCGGTCCGGACGAGCCTCGCGGCCTCGCGAACACGTGCGGGCGTGAGTCTGGAGATGGTGCCGACTTCGTCCTCAGCGCCGAAGGCACCCCAACCGCTCCGCGCTCCGCCGTCGGCCAGTGGTAGGTCTGCGTAACGTGTTTGCTGCTCAGACATACCGGCTGACACCAGGCCAATCGTCGAGTCGCCCGAGGATGTTGACGAAGACGGACTCGTCAAGGCCGACGGAGCCGTAGTGGTAGACGACGTTGGCCGGGATGAACAGTGCATCGCCTGGCCGTACGACGGTCTCCGCGTCGTCGATGACGAATCTGGTTGCACCGCGAAGCTGGTAGATGAAGTGCTCGCCCGAATAGTCGTGCGGCGGCGTCGTTTGGCCCGCGGGGATGATGACCATGCCGACGGCGACATTGGTGCCTTCCAGTCCTCGGCAGATTCCTCTCATCATTCCAGGCGAGCTCGCGCCGGGTGCGTCCCAGTTGGCGGTCCACTCCTCCGCTCGGACGACTGCCGGGCGGGCTGGGTCGGCCTTCCGGTAGCCCCCGATCTGGCGCTGCGTCTCAGACATCGGCGGTCTCCTTCTCACGAACAGGGCTGTTGGTCAGGGACTCGAGCTCGTCGACTCCCGCCATGTAGGTCTGCATGCCGACGAGCGCGGCCAGTTCGAGCACCTCGAGGAAGTCCCGAAGCGTCGCACCGTACTTGATCGCGTTGCGTGCGTGCCCGCGGATTCCGGGTTCCATCAAGTGCTGGGTAGCCGCGTCGATAGCGACGTAGATCAGCTCGCGCATCTTCGGGGAAAGCCCACCTTCCTCCACCGTGTTGTCCCACGGCACGCCCGAGAACTCGAGATAGGCCTCGAAGAACTCCTGGTCGACCTGGATCACGCTGTTCCACAGGTCCGACCACGAGCCCCGGCGCTCCACGAACATCCTCTTCGTTGCCTCCTGAGAGTCCGAGAGCCGGTCCGACAACACGATGCCGAGCTCGTCGAGCACAATGGGCAGCCCTACGGTGATCGAGTGGATGCCGAGCACGCTGGTCATCTGGAGTGTCTCGACGACCTGCAGTCGCGTAGCGCCAGCGTCGAGCGCGCGACGCAGGTGCCGCGCGGCAGCCGTCACATTGAGATGTGTCACGGCCGCATTGACCGCCAGGCCGATGAGTTCGCGCTCCGCGACCGTCAGCGACCCGTGTCGCTGTGCCGCCGTTCGAAGACCCTCATAGGCGGCGACGAATTGAGGGTCGATCGCCACGGCCGTCGGTTCGAGGTAGTGGCCAAAGCCGTCTGCCCCCGTCGCCGTCGTGTCCAGACTCATCATTTCTCCTTCTTTGTTCGCACGTTCGGGTGGGTCAGGCTGCACCGAAGTAGAGCTCCCTGACGAGTGCCGTGTTGGCCAGGTCAGACGTTTGGCCGCTGGCCGCGATCTCCCCGGCTTGCAGCACGTACGCACGACTGCACAAGGACAGTGCGAGCTCCACGTTCTGCTCGACGAGAAGCAGAGCAACACCTCGGGACACAAGGTGGTCCAGCTGCTCATAGACGCTGTCCACGGCCACTGGCGAGAGTCCCAAGGACGGCTCGTCGACCAGGAGATAGCGAGGTTCCTGCGACAGTGCGCGCCAGATCGCCAGCAGCTGCTGCTGGCCGCCGCTGAGGGCGCCGGCACGCCGGTTCCTCATCGAGGCCAGTAGCTCGGAGGAGTCGAAGACGCGCTCGAGGACCTCGCCGACGCGTGATCGTGTTCGCGGTGAGGCGAGCGCTGCGACGGCCAAGTTCTCTTCGACGGTGAGCTGCCCGAAGACGTGGCGCCCTTCCGGCACGTAGGCCACCCCCACGTCCACGAGCGCCTGGGGCCGTGGGACTACTTGGTGTCCCTCGACATAGACCGCGCCGGCGATCCGGTTTGCGAGACAAAACACTCCTCGAAGGGTGGTCGACTTACCGGCGCCGTTCGCACCGACGAGAGCGACCTTCTCTCCGAGCTCGAGCTCAAGGCTCACATTCCGGACCATGGCCGGACGTGGGTAGCCGACAGACAGGTTCCTGACCTCAAGCACGGCTCCACCCCTCGGTGCGCTTGGTTCCCATGTACGACTCGATGACCGCTCTGGAGGCGAGGACGGCGCTCGGCGAGCCGGACTCGATGACGGCACCTTCGACAAGAACCGTGATCTCGTCGCAGATGTCGACGACCATCCGGACGTTGTGCTCGATCAGTACGACTGTCATCCCTGTCTCGCCGACGAGCCGCTGCAGGGTGCGGCCGAGCTCGATCGCCTCGCTGTGCGGCAGCCCGGCGGCAGGCTCGTCGAGCAGGAGGAGCTTCGGCGATGCCACGCTCGCGCGAGCCACCTCGACGAGTCGGCGCTCGCCGTACGAGAGCTGTTTGGCCGGTCGGTTGGCCGCCTCCGCCAGACCCAATCGCGTCAACGCCGCTCGCGACTGTGCCAGAACCTCCCGGTCGATGCGGGAGCTGCGGCGGGATGGGAGAAGGCCCCACGGCGGCCCGTAGCGGTGTCCCGAATGGGCGCCGACCGCCACGTTGTCGAGCACCGTGGCCTCGTCGTCCAGGATCGATGTCTGGAAGGTCCGGCTCACACCAGCTCTGGCGATCTGCCAGGGCTTGCGTCCAGTGACGTCAGTTCCTTGGAACTGGACCGTTCCGGCCTCGGGCCTGCTCAAGCCTGTGATCAGGTTCAGCACGGTCGACTTGCCCGCGCCGTTAGGACCCATGAGTCCGTGGATGGCGCCCGACCGCCATCGGAGGGAGACATCACGCACCGCGTGCACGCCGCCGTAGCTTCGTTTCAGGCCGGTTGCGACAAGGAGATCGGTCATGACGCACTCCTTGCATTCCCTCGGGGGATCTGACGGACCAGGCCGTCAGTTGGCGCGTAAGCCGCAGCCGGATTCCGCCGATTCCCTGTGGCGCTACCCGCAACACGACAATGACGAGGCAGGCGTAGACCAGCGGGATCCAGTTCGCGAGCGCTTCGTTGCCGCTGCTGTTCTGGAGGTACAGCAGCACCGGCGCGATGACCATGACGGTGAAGGGCGACCGTACGCCGGCGATCACGACGATGGTGAGCGTTGCGACCGTCCGATCGAAGTCGAACGACGAAGGATCGACGAGGCCGATGAAGGAGGCGTAGAGCCCTCCCGCAATCGCGGCAACGACGCCGCTGGCTGCAAAGGTGTTGACCATGAGGCGGTTCGTATTGATGCCGACGCATCGGCCCGCCACCTCGCTCGCCCGGGTAAGGCCCTGGGCCCGTCCGATCCGGTTGTGGCGAACGGTGAGAAGGACGCCGAGCGTGACTCCGATCGCGACGAGGGCAAGGAAGTACAGTGTCTTCCCGGCGACCGGCGCTCCGCCCAGCGTCGAGAGGACGATGATTCCCTGGCCACCGCCGCTGAGGCTCGTCCAGTTCGTGGCGACGTCACCGAGTACGAACGAGTAGGCGAGCGTCACCATGGCGAGGTAGAGGTGCGTCGTGCGCAGGCACGTGACGGCCATCGCTGCGCCCGCAATTGCGCCGCCGACTGCGGCAACGGGAAGCAGGATGAGCAGGTCCCAACCGGTGCGGTCTCCGAGGATCGCGACGGTGTAGGCGCCGATGCCGAAGACGACACCCTGGCCCAGAGAAAAGTAGCCCCCGTAGCCCATGACAGTCATCAGGCTGAGCGCGAGGAGCACGTTGATCGCGATGCTGGCCGCCAGATAGACCTCGCCGAGCGAGAGGACACTGGGGAGGAGGAGAAGCAGCGCGAAGATGACAAGGATGAGTCGATGTCCGCGTGCTGTCCCGGTCCGCTCCATCGCCATCACACCCTTGCTCGCTCATGGGTGGTCAGAAGTCCCGACGGCTTGAGGATGAGCACCACCGCCAGGACACCGAAGACCAACGCGTTCGTGTAGCTGGCTGAGACGTATCCGGCGAAGAGCGACTGGACGACACCCAGCAGGATCGCTCCGAGTGCGGATGCCGCTACTCCGGTGATCCCTCCGAGGGTGGCGCCGACGAAGCCGACGAGTGCGATATAGACGCCGGTGAAGGGCGTGAGACTGCTCAGCGGTGCGAGTAGAACGCCCGCGACGGCGGTCGCGGCTCCGGACACAAGGAAGATGAGGTTGATGATCATGCTGTCCTTGACTCCGAGGGCTTGGGCCATCATGCGATCTTGGAAGATCGCTTTGACCAGCAGCGCGCGGCGACTGCGGAACGCGAGACCGACCGCGGCCAGGAGGATTCCGGCCATCGCGATCGTGCCCAGAGTGTGAGCGGTGATCGCGACGCCTCGAATTCGGAGGATGCTCTCCCCGAACGGACTCGGCGCGGCACGGACGTCCGCGCTTGCCAGAATGCGAACTGTCTCCTGCATCACCACGGATACGGCGAACGAGGCGATCACGGTCGGCATGGCGCCTTCCCTGCGGAAGATCGGTTCGAAGACCACAATCCACAGGGCGAGGGAGGTGATGGCCCCGAGGGCGACCGAAGCAACGGCGGATGGCAGCGGCGGCCACGGCGCCAGCACGACGTAGAACAGATAGCCCGAGACCATCGCCTGGGCACCGAGCGTGAAGCTGATCACGCCGGTGGCCGAGTAGATCGTGGCGTAGCCCACAGCGATCGTGGCGTAGATGATGCCAACGGTCACGCCGGCGACAAGGAGCTGAACAAGCTCGCTCACTGTTCGGGCACCTCGACGTAGTCTCCGTTGTCAATCTGAGCGAGCTGGCACATCCGCATGTACGTCCGCTCGGAGTCGAAGTCGCCTTCGGACTGCGCGATGCCGTGGAAACCATTCAGCTGGCCGAGAGCGGTGGTGATGGCTTTCGGCTTCGTCGCCCCGTTGGTCACGACCTCGTTGAGCGCGGCCGTCGCGTCATGGGTCATCGCGGTGACCCAGGAGGGCTGTTGAATGTCTGCGGACTTCCTGGCGAGGTCGACGAACTTCGCGTCCTGCGCGTCGCCCTTGATGGGGAACCACGGGCCTGCCTGGATGACACCGTTCGACGCCGCGCCCGCGACGCTTGCGACGTCGGGGTTGGCGTCCATCAGGAACTGGGTGTCAAGGCCGGTGGCTTTCGCACCCTTCAGGATTGAGGCGACGTCGGCGGCGGGCTGGGTGTAGAGAGCAACAAAGGCCGGCTTCTGCGCGCGTGCCCGCAGAAGTGCGGGCGTGTAGTCCGGCTGGCCGAGCTGCAGGTCGATCTTTTCGGCGACGGAGATCCCGTACTTCGTCTTAAGCAGCTCGGTCAGGTTGGCGGCCGCCTCCTGTCCGAAGTCGTTGGCTGCCGCCATGATCACGACCTTCTGCCCGGGCTTGATCCGGGAGGCGATGAGCTTGGCCTGGACCTCGTTGTTCGCGATCTCGGTGTTGCCGAACCGGAACACATTCGGGTGGCCGTCAGTGAGGCTCTTGTTGACCGTGACCATGAGCTGCGGCACGGAGAACTGCGTCGTCACAGCTTCCGTGGGGATGAGGTTCAGGCTCACCATCGGCCCGATGACGGCCGAGGCACCGTCCGCCGTGATCGCGTGCCGAGCCGCGTTCACGCACGCCTCGGCTCCGGCGCCGCAGTCGTAGTACTTCACCGAGATGTGGCTGCTGCCGCCCGCCTCCGCCAACGCCGCTTCGATGCCGGCCTTGGCTTGCTGGCCGAACCCCGCAAACTGGCCGGTCAGCTCGAGGACGGCGGCCACCCGGACCTCCTTATCGCTCCCGGCGCCGGCGCTGCTCCCGCAACCCGCCAGTGCGAGCGCCGTAGTCGTCGCCAGGGCAAAGATCTTCAGGGTCGGGCTCTTCTTCATGACTGCTCCAGGTGTCGCCGAGATCTGATGATGGTTCCGACCGGCTGGCCGGTTGTATTTCGGTGAAGGTAATGCGTGACCGCCGTCACGCGCAAGACCGATCTTGCATTAAGTTACGCTTGTCTCTTCACGGCGTTGCTGTCATCCGATCCTTGACGAAGCCTTCACATACTCCTACTGTCGACCGGTCGGCCGGTTTGAAAGGTAAGGAAATGGTTGATCGAAAGATTGCTCTCGTGGCTGGCGCCAGCGGCGCTGTCGGGATGGCGAGCGCGCGTCACTTCGCCTCATTGGGCTGGCGTGTCGTCACGCTGTCACGCCGTCGCCCGGAGCTTCCGGACGACCTCGAGCACATCGCTGTCGACTTGCGGAACCGGGACGAGACGAGACGTGCGGTGACCGGGCTCGGCCACATCGACGCGCTGGTGTACGCCGCGCTGTTCGAGAAGCCGGGTCTCGTCGCGGGATGGCAGGAGCAAGACCAGATGGAGACGAATCTGGCGATGCTCCAGAACCTGGTCGATCCGCTCCGGGACAGTCGGTCGCTGCGGCACGTGTCCCTGCTCCAAGGCACCAAGGCCTACGGCAGCCACCTCCACGACATCCCGATCCCGGCTCGCGAGTCACTGCCTCGCGACGACCATCGGAACTTCTACTGGCTGCAGGAGGACTACCTGCGCGTCGCCGCCGAGGATGGAGCGTTCAGCTTCACCATCTTTCGCCCTCAGCTGGTCATCAGCAGCGCGATCGGCGTGGCGATGAATCCGGTGCCGGTCATTGCGGCATACGCCGCCGTCTGCCAGCAGTTGGGGCGTCCCTGCGGGTTCCCGGGAGGGCCTCCGTTCGTGTGGGAGGCGGTCGACTCGCGTCTGCTCGCGCACGCGTTCGCGTGGGCAGCACAGACGCCAGCCGCCGGCAACGAGACCTTCAACATCACCAACGGCGACATCTTCGCGTGGCGAGACCTGTGGCCCGAGATGATGGCGGTCCTCGGCGTCGACCTCGGTGAGGAGGAAGAGATCTCGTTGAGCGAGTTCCTTCCCGCGCATCGGGAAACGTGGGCCTCCGTTGTCGACAGGCACAGACTACGGAGCACGACGATCAACGAGATTCTCGGCGAGGCGCACTTCGCGGCCGACTACTACTTCGCCTACGGCCAGGCGAGTCCCCGCACAAAGCTGCTCAGCACCGTGAAGCTCCGGCAGGCCGGCTTCGACGTCTACTACGACACCACCGACACGTTCCGCTACTGGCTCCGAGACATGCAGGCTCACGGATACGTACCGATGCCCGTGCTGTGAAGGTCTCTGCTGTACGGATGCCCCGACCCCAGACCGCCGCCGAACCGGACGTCATTCGTTGACGGCCTGTCGGCGGCGCGCCGTTGCGGCTCCGCGTCATAGACGATCAGCATAACCGCACGCGGTCTAGCGCGACCCGCCGCGGGCACATTACCTCTCCCGCCTGAACGGCCGCACCGAGCCTACAGCCCAGTCGAAGTCCCCGGCGCGGATCTCCTGCGCAAGTGAGGGGCCTGTCGGCTCCCACCCGATCGCCGCAGCCATCGACGGCTCGGCTATCTGATCCAGCAATGCGGCCTCCCCCACCGCCCCTAGTCGCTCGACGGCCTCGTCGCCCGACTCGAATCGGATGCGGCCGTCGTACCCGGCTCGTTCGCTCATCAGCCGCGACAGATCGGCGACAGTCACCCTCTCTGAGCTTGCCCCGATCATCTCGTGTGGCAGCCCGTCGCTTCGGCATGCCATCAGGTAGAGCCGGGCGAGATCGGTTACGTGGACAGTCGGCCAGTGCTGCGCGCCTGAGCCGACCGTCTGCAGGCACGGTCGTCCGAGCTCGTCGGTCGTTACCACACGAAGTCGATCGAGTGACGCGCATCGGCCGCCTCCATGAACCACGGCGGGCGCTATCAGGCGGATGTCGAGGGCAGTATCGGTGCGAAGGCGGTCAACGACGTCGACGCGCCAACGGGCAACCACGGGCGGGTTGAACGGAGCACTAGCCGACAGATGCGGTGTGGAACCGTACATCCAGACACCGGTCGTATGGATCCAGCGCTGGCCGGTAGCCAAGTTGGCACAGACCGCATGCGCAATCTGCAGGTCGATGGTCGGATTCGTCGCCGCGACATGAATGAAGGCGTCGTAACTGCGCCAGAACTCTCGGCTCAGCGGGCGAGCAAGGTCATGGACGACGGCGTCTACACCGCGGCGCGCCAATGCCGCAGCACTTGCGCGTGTGCGAACCAGCCCGGTGACCTGCAGGCCCTCATCACGGGCCAGGCGCACGATGCTTGATCCGACGTGGCCCCGGGCGCCTAGGACGATGGTATGCACGGCGAGCTACCTGAGCGCAGCCCGGCGAATCTTGCCAGTCTCAGTCTTTGGCAGCGTAGCGACCACGTGGACCACTCGCGGCACCTTGTACGCCGCCAGCCTGTCGCGGACGAAGGTCGCAAGCTCGTCTCCCGTGGCCGGGGCGGCAGCCTCGCGCAGCGACACGAATGCCTCGACCCGCTCACCGCTGTAGTCGTCAGGCTTGCCCACTACGGCTACCTCGAGGACCGCGGGGTGCTCGCTCAGGGCGTCCTCGACCTCGCGCGGCCACACCTTGTAGCCGGAGACGTTGATCTGGTCCTTGAGGCGGTCCACCAAGTAGATCCAGCCGTCATCGTCGATGACAGCGACGTCACCGGTCCGGAGCCGACCGCCTGGCATAGTGCTTTCGGTCGCCTGAGCGTTGTTCCAGTAGCCAGGCACGATCTGGGGGCCAGAGAGCTCGAGCTCGCCTTCGTCGTCTCGCGGAACCTCGACCCCGTTCTGATCGACAGCCCGGGCAACCACGTGGGGAAGCGGCACGCCAATCGAGAGCGTTCCCGTGGGTTGATGCACCGGGGCGTCGATCCCCGGCGGAACGGCCACGACCGCCGACGACGTCTCGGTCATCCCGTAGGCGTTGTGAATATAGAATCCGAATCGTTCACGGGCACGCTCCACGACCGCGGGCGGAATCGGCGCGCCGCCCGAATAGACCAGACGAAGGGACCTCAGATCCTCAGGCTCGCTAACCTGAAGAAGCGCGTTGTAAGCCGTGATGGAGCCCAGCGCGAAGGTCACGCCGTGTTCACTGATCGCGTCCCGGACCACCTCAGCTTGGAAGCGATGTGCAAAGACAAGCCGCGACGTGCCAAGTAACGCCAAGGCCGCGTTGGCAACCGCCCCGGTGATATGGAACAGCGGGGCCAGAGCCAGGACCACATCATGATCGAGACTCAGCCAGGCTTCAAACCCACGGACCACATGGAGCAGATTCCCGTGTGTGTTCATAGCCCCCTTGGGGGGTCCTGTGGTCCCTGAGGTGTAGGTGAGCATCGCAAGGGCGTCAGGATCGAGATCCCTTGACTGCCATGTCTGACCACGGTGCTCCTCGATGAGCAGGTCGAAGGCGCATAGCGTGTCCGACGAGGCGCTCGAACCGAAGATCCTCCCGTCGTCTCGAGTCTGCCAGGTGCGCGCGTCGACCTCGATCACCCACGAGACCATGTCTCCCCCGGCGGCGGAGACGGCCTTCCCCGTCGCGACGTCGGCGAACACCCCCACAGCCCCCGAGTCCCCGAGAAGATGCCTCAGCTCCTCGCCCCGATACATGGGATTGAGCAGAACGGCGATCGCGCCAAGTTTCCAGAGCGCGAGGAGGATGACCGCGTACTGCGGGACATTCTGCAGGTGGATGCCCACGCGGTCTCCGCGGTCGACCCCTCGGCCATGTAATCCTGCGGCCAGCGCGGCCGCCAACTCGTCTACTTCCTCAACAGTCCAGTGCCGGTCGAAGAAGGTAAGCGCGACGTCACGCGGCGAGCGCGCTACGCGCCTCTCCCAAGCATTAGCGAGAGACCGCTCAGCAATCCGCAGGCCAGAACGTCCATTCTCCTGGTAGTTCTTCAGCCACGATGGCGCACACGCGTCCACAGGTCGCCCCTCTCTTCACCTTCCTTCGCTCACCATGACGGCTGGCGCTGCCTCCGCGCATCGTGTCGACCAGCCAATGTTGCATGTCTGTTCGTCACAAGGGTGCCCTGGGCCGGTAGTGCCCATGGCGCTTGACGGCCGGAGGGCCGTGGCACCTCTTCGGTCGTGCGTCGTTTGCCCGGCGTGGAGAGCTCATGGGTGTCATTGCGCAGGTCCGCGGTTGTTGAGTCGCACGAGGGGCGAGCGACGTGAGACGCATCGGCACACCCGCGATATTCAGCGTGTCGATGACCATGGCGGCATCCGTGGTCGCGGTCCCTCCGCGCCGGCGGCAGCGGCGACGGTGCTCGGCTGTGCCCTTCGCGCTCACCTTCGACGACGGCCAGCGTCCGGCGTGACAAACAGACTCCTCGGCCTCCTCATCTCCCCCATGTGCCCGCCGCCTTCTTCATGGTCGGCGAGCGCGTCCCGCAATCCCTGAGACCGCAGAGACCTGATCTTGCAGTGCGGTTCAGGAACGCTGGCGTCCCCCGCTCCCCGCGCCGAGGCTGCGCTCGGAGTCGGGGTCGAGCCTGGCGGTAGGCCAGCCGGAGGCGTTGGCCGTGACGTCGGCGAGGACGCATGCGTGGGGACTCATACGGCCTACTCCGGATCCTGCTCGAGATCCCGCTCCGATGCCGCCCAGTTGAGCGGGAGCTCGCGGGCGATCGGGGAACACATTCCGAGCTAAAAGGGGCGCCGGTCGTGGTTGGACTCCTCGATCCAGGTCGCCACCTGACGACTGGCCTGTTCGAGTGGCGAAGTGCTCGGGCGGGCGCAACTCTAACTCCACGGTGGAGTGCCAGCTCTCGATGACGGTGTTGTCAAGCCCGCCGAGGCCCGCCGCGCCCATGCGGATCTCGGATGCCGGCGAGAACCTCGGTCCCCTCGCACTATCCCATCCCGACGGACGGGCCCGTGGGCCACCTGCTCCGGGCCACCGGCCGGCACCCCTACCGGCCGGCCCACGTCCACGTCCTCGCGAGTGCACCCGGGCACCAGCCGGTGACGACCCACATGTTCGTCGCCGACAGCCCCTACCTGGACAGCGACGCAGTCTTCGCCGTGAAGGAGTCGCTCGTCTGCGACTTCGCCGAGTCCTACGACGCGGAGGAGGCTGAGCGCCGAGGGGTCTCCGTGCCGTTCCGGCACGCCCACTTCGACCTGAGGCTGGTCCCCGACGGAGGCACATCGTGAACTTCGTGTACGACGCCCTGCCGATGCGGGTCGTCTTCGGCCCCGGCAGCCTCGCACACGTGCCGGACGAGGTCGACCGACTCGGCCTGAAGCAGGTGCTGGTCCTGTCCACGCCCGGGCAGCGCGTCCTCGCCGACAGGGTCGCCGTGAGCCTGGGTGACCGTGCCGCGGGCGTGTTCGACCAGGCTCGGATGCACGTGCCGGTCCCGACGGTCGACGCGGCCGTTGGTCATGCCGCGCGACGAGCTCGGCTACCTCCAGCTCGCGCCTGGTCAGCGGCGACGCGGTGGGCGAGTCGGTTCCGGTGGCCTCTCCGAACGCGAACGCGATCGCCTCGTCCACACGCCAGCGCAAGCATTGGGTCTGCCGCGAGCCGTCGCTCACGCCGCGAACCCGGCCTCGCCATCCACACCTCACCTTGATAGCATCCCATTCTGACAAGGTTGCATGCAATTGGAGGAAGAAGAATGCGAGCCATCATCGTGAACAGACACGGTCCTGACGTGCTGAGCCTCGCGGAGGTCAACGACCCACGGCCCGAGCCTGACGAGGTCTTGGTCCGGATCCGATCCGCATCGCTCAACTACGGCGAGGTCGTGCACGCTCATGGCCTGCAAGACAACGGCCTACCCCCATTCCCGCACGGAACGGTCCTCGGCGCAGACGCGGCCGGGGTAGTGGAGCGTGCGGCGGAGGACGGGAGCGGCCCACCGGCCGGGACCCCGGTGGTCACGTTTGGCGCTTCCGGTGGCTGGGCGGAGTTGCGGGCGGTCCCGAACTCAATGATCGGCATCGTTCCCGAAGGGTCGGACCTCGGCGCGATCAGCACGGTTCCGGTCGCGGGCCTCAGCGCCCTGCGCGCTCTGCGACGGGTAGGAGACCTTCTCGGCAAGCGGGTGCTGATCACTGGTGCGACCGGTGGGGTGGGACGCTATGCCATCCAGTTGGCCGCACTCGCGGGCGCCGAGGTCATTGCGTCGACGGGTGACGTTGATCGGAATCGCGCGTCACTGACGTCGCTGGGCGCAACCCATGTGGTGAGCACTCCGGCCGACACTCCTGGACAGGTGGACGGGGTCTTGGACCAGGTCGGCGGGCAACAGTTGGTGGACGCCTTCGACCGCCTCGCGCCGCACGGCACGCTCGTGTCCGTGGGGCACTCGGCCGGCGCGCCCGAGACTTTCCCCTTCGGACTCATGTTCGGGGACGCAGGACGTCACGATCGTTCGGTCGTGACGTTCTTCCTCGGAGCTCACACTGACTTCCAATCCGATCTCACCTGGCTCGGGACCCAGGTTGCCGCGGGGCGGCTCGACCCGGGAATCGCCTGGCGGGATGACTGGTCGCGAGCCAGCGCTGCCTACTCGGCGTTGCTCGATCGCCGCCTGGGCGGCAAGGCCGTCATCGAGATCGGCTGATGGGCGAGGAGATCAGCCGGTCACAGGCGTTGCCGGAGCCGATCCGAATCCGATCGAACGGCATCGAATTGTCCGTGCACGTTGCGGGCGACGGGCCGTCGGTCCTGCTCGTTCACGGGTTCCCCGATCTCGCCGTGTCGTGGCGCCATCAAATGGGGGCACTCGTGGGCGCCGGCTACCAGGTCGTCGTCCCGGACATGCGCGGATACGGCGCAAGTGATCGTCCTCCGGCTACAGAGACCTACGACGCGGCCACGATTGGCGAGGACCTCATCGGAGTGCTCGATGCCTTGAAAGTCGGTCGAGCCGCCGTTGTCGGACATGACTGGGGCGCCAACTCCGTGTGGCCACTGGCTTTCAGCCATCCAGAGCGGGTGCGCGGCATCGTGGGCCTCAGCGTCCCGTTCGCGCCGGCGGCACCCGTCTCTCCTTTGGAGGTGATGGAACGACGGCTGGGCAGAGACTTCTACATGTTGCGGTTCCAGGCGCACGGTCCAGCGGAGCACTTTCTCGAGGGAGACGTCAGACGCACCTTCATGACCATGTTTTCCGATCTCGCCCCGTTCGACGGCGACGGCCACCTGGTGCGCCCCTCATGGCTCACCGAGGAGGAACTGAACGTCTACGTCGAGACGTTCACCCGCACCGGGTTCTCCGGCGGTCTCAACTACTATCGCAACATCGAGCGAAACTGGCGCATGACTCGGGCGCTCGCCGACCGAACGACGGCCCTGCCCGCCCTCTTCGTCACTGGTGACCAGGACGCAGTCGCGAGGTTCATGCCCGCGACGCGCATGGCCGAGACGTTCAGGAAGGTACGGCGCGAGACAGTGGTCGGCGCGGGCCACTGGGTGCACCAGCAGGCGCCCGACGAAATCAATCGGCTCCTGCTGGAATTCCTCGCGATGCTCCCTGATTGAGCGGGTTCCGTGCGACGCGACGGCTTAGCGGCCGGAATGAGCCGCGTTCGACTCGGCCCAGCGGGCCGTCGCGTCGATGGAGGATCGGATGTGGGCGATCATCTCCAGCCGCGCACGGTCAGCGTCTTGCGCGATAATGGCCTCTGCGATCGCCTGGTGCTCCTCGAGGTTGCGAGCAATCAGCCGCGAGTTCCCCGCATAGGCGCCGAACGAGAGGTTGTGCGGAAGCTTTCGACTAAGCTCTCGTATTGTCGCCGCGAGATGACGGTTTCCCGCAGCGTCGACAATCGTCGAGTGGAACCTCTCGTTGGCCAGAGTCCACGCTTCCGCTTGGGCCGAGTTATCTTGCCTCAGCGTGTCACGGAACGAAGTCCACGAGTCGTTCATCTGGCGGATCTGATCGTCACCCATGCGAGCGGCGGCCAAGGCCGCCGCCATCCCCTCGAGCTCCGCGCGGACCTCGCCGATCTCGCGGATGTCCTGACCCGATTGACCGTTCACCCTGGCGCCACGGTTCGGGACGATGGTGACGATTCCCTGTGCGGCCATGATCCGGAGGGCCTCGCGCACCGGCGTGCGGCTGACGCCGAACTCTTCGGCGATCGCTCCGTGACGCAGCCAGGTTCCGATCGGGATCTCGCCCGCGAGGATCCGTCGCTGCAGGCGTGTCACCACCTGGTCGCCTATCGAGGCATCAGCAAACTCGGCCCCCAGGGGACCATCGTCACTCTGGCTCATGATCTCCCAGTACTCTCCCGTCCGCCGACGGCCGCAATATACCGCATCCGATTTCGTGCGACCGGGATGCAAAGTGCCAGGAACCCATCGCCGCACCTGCCCATGCCGCCGACCCCGGCCTTGCCACCTAGATCTCGCGCTTGAGGATCTTGCCGGTCGCGGTGGTCGGCAGCGTGTCGCGGAACTCGACGATGCGCGGATACTTGTATGCCGCCAACTCTTCCCTGCTCCAGGCGATGAGCTCTGCTTCCGAGATGTCGGGCTGTTCGCGGGACCTGATGACCACGGCCTTGATCTCTTCGCCGAGCGCTTCGTCGGGCACACCGATGACCGAGGCGAGCGAGACCGCCGGGTGAGACATCAGCACCTCTTCCACCTCCCGCGGATAGACGTTGTATCCGCCACGGATGATCATGTCCTTCGCGCGGTCGACGACGTAGTAGTAGCCGTCACGGTCACGCTTGGCGAGGTCGCCCGAACGGAACCAGCCATCACTGATGGCCTCACGCGTGGCTTCGGGCCGTTTGTAGTAGCCCTTCATGACATTGTGTCCCTTGATGGCAATCTCACCAATGCTGTCCGGATGGTCGGGCACCGTTCGCCAGTTGGCGTCGATCAGCCTCATCTCGACGCCAGGGATGGGGATCCCGATCGAGCCGGGCCGCACAGGTGCGCGAAGCGGCGAGAATGATGCCACTGGGGACGTTTCCGACAGGCCGTAGCCCTCCAGGATCGTGACACCGAGCCGCTCCTGGAATTCGTGGTGAACCGCCGCTGGAAGGGCGGCGCCGCCCGATATGGCGACGCGGAGACTCCTCGGGAGCTTGTCGACATCGATCACCTCGTCGAGACTGCGGAGAAGGTTCCAATACATCGTTGGCACTCCGGCGAAGACCGTCACGGACCTGTCGACCATCGCGCGCAAGGCGGTGCCCGCATCAAAGCGCGGCAACATCACGATGACGCCGCCTTGCGAGATGGCAAGGTTCTGGACGACTGTCTGTCCGAAGGAGTGGAACAGTGGCAGCACGCACAAAAAGGTGTCGGGCCGCGCCACGTCGGTCTCGAGGACGGTTGCCATGGCGCTCACGTTGTCCCGCATGTTGCGGTGTCGCAACTCGGCACCCTTGGGCTGACCTGTTGTGCCCGAGGTGTAGAGGATGACCGCCGTGTCGTCGTCGCTGCGGTCGACCGCATCGTAGACCGGCGACTGGTCCTGCAGGAGTGCGTCGGACAGCAGTGGCGTCGTTGCAGTCAGACCTCCGGTCGGGGACTTCGTGGGATCCGATTCGATCAGGAAGAAGTGCCGACACCCGTCAACCGCGCGGAATCCCTCTGCCGCGGCGTCGCCGATCGGAAGCTCGGAAGTTCCTTCGTAGGCGAAGTAGGCAACGGCGTCCGCATCGTCGAGGTGGTAGGCGATCTCTCGCGCCCTCAGCAACACGTTCAGCGGCACAACGGTCGACCCGGCCTTGAGGATTGCGTAGTAGATGATCGTGAACGCCGGGATATTGGGGCACGACAGCGCCACCTTGTCACCGGGCTGCACCCCGCGGGACGTCAAAAGATTGGCGATCTGGCTCGCTTCGCGGTCGATCTGGCTGTAGGTCAAGGCACTGTCGCCGAGCACGATTGCCGCTCTCTCGGGATGCCTTTGGGCACTGGACTCGAGCAATGCAGCGACGTTGGTCACAACGCTCCTTCTGGGTGCATGGCCAAAGCGTGGCTTCACACGTATGTGCGGGTGCCTGTGACAGGCCCGACGCACTCTGCCGAGGATCCCGGTGCGATGCGCCGGCGTGTCCGGCGTGTATGGACTTCCCCGATCGCAGCAACCGCGAGGCAGATTGCGCCGGCCCCGACCAGGCCCCCGCCTGGGACGTGGCGCACGGCGAGGCCGCCCGCGACGGCGCCTGCCATCATCAGCCCTACGGCCAGGATCCGTCGGCCGACCACCGGTCCCGACCGGTTGCCGAACACGGAGTCCGCCGCGAGGCCGGTCAGCGTCGAAGTGACCACCACGGTGGTGACGTCCTTGACCGCGAGATGCCGCGCCGTGGCTGCCTGCGCGCCGAGTGCCACCGCCAAACCGGTCGACATGGCGATCATGGCCCCGTGCGGCAGACCGGGAGCCAGCACGAGCACGGCGCCGGCCACGATCGTCGTGGCGCCAACGGCCAACAGCAGCACCGTGACGGGACCGGACCACGATCCACCTGTCGGTCCCAGGCTTCGACCGCCCAGTGCTGCTCCGGTGAGGAAGCCGCACAGCGCCAGCAGCGGTCCGACGACCGGGAGGCCTCCGGCTCCGGCGATGCCCATCCCAAGGATCACGACATTGCCGGTCATGTTTCCGATGAAGACGCGGTCGAGAGCGAGGTAGCCCACGGCGTCGACAGCGCCGGTGCTCAGCGTCAGGCTCAGCATCAAGATCAAGTGCAGTCGACCGGTCTCGACTGCACGGAGACGTGTCAGCAGGTTCACCTAGGGCTCCCGCACCGGTGCAGGGTTCATGCCGGGCAGGATCAGGTGACCGGCATCAACCGGCAGTTGGATGCCATGGACAAAGGCCGCTTCGTCCGAACACAGCCATACGGCCGCGAGGGCGGCAGCTCGCGGCGGGAGAACCCCGGTGTTCCGCATCGCAGTCCAATGATGAACCGCCCACAGGTAGTCTTCACGAGTCCCGTCTGGCTTGCCGCTGGCGCGCCGCCAGCCGGCCGGATGATCGTTGATCAGAGTGTCGGTGGTCGACGGCATCAAGGCGTTGACACGCACGCCCAACGGGCCGAGCTCGAGTGCCGCCGTGCGCATCAAGCCGACGACTCCGTGTTTGGCCGCGACGTACGGCGCACTGCACGGGGCGCCCTCCTGCCCGACGTTGGAACTCGTGAAGACCATGGCGCCGCTCCGTGCAGCAACCATGTGGGGTGCGACAGCCTTTGCCGTCCTCCAGACACCTTCGAGGCAGATGCCGATCTGGTCGTACCATGCGTCGTCGGACGTCTCCCAAAATGGCTTGTCCGACCAGTCGTAGATCCCCGCGTTGGCGAGCAGACTGTCGATTCGGCCGAATCGGTCCATGGTGCTGGCGACGGCCGCGTCGAGGGCCGCTTGATCACGGACGTCGGCGACGACGGTCAGGCATGCGCGGCCCTCGGCCTCGACCAGTCGCTGGGTCTCTTTGAGATCCTCCGTTGTGGCAAGTTCATACGGCACACTCGCCACATTCGCGGCGATGTCGATCACGGCCACGTCTGCACCGCGACGAGCGAACTCGACGGCGGCCTCGCGCCCCTGCCCGCGAGCGCCGCCGGTGATGAACGCCACTGTGCCTTCGAATGAGCTCATGACTTCTCCTCAACGTCGTCGTCGTCCGAGAATGGTGCGTGGCGTAGCGTCGCGGAGAGCCAGTCGGCAGCACAAGGCAGCCATTCCCACCGGGCGTTGGCGACATTATGATCGCCGCCGTGGACCACGTGCCGTTGCGCGCCAGCTACGTTCTCGGCGATCCAGGCACCTGTGAAGTCGCCTTGGACCAACGGGTCTGCGTCGCCGTCGACGACGAAAACGGGAGCAGAGATCGAATGTGTGCGCTCCGTGATGTCCAGCGATGCAACGAACTGTCGAGCCTCGTCAATAGTGCCGGTGCGCACGGCAAGCAAGCCTTGAATCAGCGGTGGCAGATCCTCGAATGGCGGCGCCTTCACTAAGCCACTAACGATGACACCGGCACGCAGACGCGGATCGTGCGCCAGGGAAGCCGTGGCGTAGAAGCCACCCAGGCTGCAGCCGAGAATCCCGATGCTGCCTGGCTGCCATGCGCCACCCGCGCGTTCCTCGATCGCGTCCAGAGCCTCCGTGACGACCGCCGCGTAGTCAGCGGTCGGCGGAACGTCCCCCACCAGTTCCCCCTGCCCGGGTCCGTCCATCGCGAATGTCGCACAACCGCGAGCGAGGAGCGCATCGGAGAGCGTGGTCAGCTCCTCCTTCGCTCCGTCCAGGCCCGGCACGAGGACGACGAGCGGCGTGTACTCGTCGACGAACGGCAGTCTCAGAATTCCGCGGAATCGAGGCCCGTCGACATGTTCGGCGATCGGCTCCGCCAGCGCGAGCGCTTCCCTCAGCGCTGCTGCCGCCTCCTTGTATGTCGAGACTCGAGGTGAGGGCCAAGCGCCGGCGAAGTAGTACCAGACGGCGGCGTTCAAGAAGGACTGTCTCGCCGACACCAGTCGGCCATCGTTGCGAGCGCGGACACCTGCCGCTGCATGTTTCGCAGCAGCGTCACGGAATCCGTCGGACCAGCTGTCCAGCTTCTCGATGCCGGCGACAATCGCGTCATACTCGTGGACGTCGATTCCCGCTGCGACTGCCCGGGAGCGGGTGCCGAGAGCCATCTCAGCGACCTCGGATGAATTCATGCTGTGCCTTTCGTGGAAGTTCTCAAGAGCGGGTCACGCGCGTCTGGCTGCCAGCCGCTGCCGGACGCGGTCGAAGTAGACGGCCACGAGCAAGATGACCCCGGTGGCCAGCATTTGCCATGCGTTGTTGTATCCGCGCAGGGCGAGCGCATTGGAGAGCACCTGAAGGAACGCCGTGCCGACGAGCGCTCCGTAGACAGACCCGGCGCCTCCTGTGATCGAAACGCCGCCGAGCAAGGTGGCCGCGACCGCGTAGAGGACGAGGCTGTTGTTACCCGCAGTGGGATCTGCGATCGTCTGCCGGCCGATCATCATCACTCCAGCGAGCCCTGCGCAAAGTCCGCTGATGCCGTAAACGGCTGGGATCATCCATTCAGCCCGCACGCCCGAAAGCTGGGCAGCCTCGGCATTTCCGCCGATGGCATACACCGAGCGCCCGAAGATCGTGTACTTCAGGAGGATCCCAGCGGCGACCACAGCAGCGAGTGCGAGCAGCGCGCCATACGGCAGCAGGTCCCCGATCGCGTCGTTGCCCAGCTTACTGGAGAGAGTGTCGGCGGACATGTCGAACTGCTTGTTGTCGGACCACAGGAGCGCAGCCCCACCGAGTACAGAGGCGCTGCCGAGGGTGACGACGAAGAAGGAGAGCTTGAATCGCCCGATCAACAGCCCGTTGATCAAGAAGCCAATAGCCCCACCGAGCAGAGCCGTCAGCACGAGAGCGGCCGGAGCCGGGACACCCGCAATCACCAGCTTTGCGTAGGCGATGCCGCAGAGGCTGAGAATGCCGCCCATCGACAGGTCAATACCCCCGGTCAGGATCACGAGCGTCATTCCCACTGCCAGCAGGAGCGGCACGGCACTGGTGCGGAGCAGATTCGTCATATTCGCAGACGACGAGAAGTTCGGATCGGTCATCAACTCGAAGAGAACGACGAGCAGCAGGAGGGCTCCGACCGCAAGCGCCGGTGCCGACGATCCGCCCAACTGGCGCCGCCAGTCAGGCCTGGCCGCTCTCCGCCGTGGGTCGACCGATCCACTGGTCGCGAGCGTGCTACCGGTCCGCTGCTGGTCATGGTTCATGACGCACCTCTCAATTGCTGATCAGGTCCCGGCGATGTGAAGGCCATGCGCGTAATGGACTCTTCGGTGGCTGTCGGACCCGATTCCTCGCCGACGACTCGCCCCTTGGCCATCACCACCACACGATCGGCTAGGCGCATTACCTCGAGGAGCTCTGAGGAGACAACGAGGACAGCGAGCCCACTCGCGGCCAACTCCTCGACGAGTGCGTAGATCTCTGCCTTGGCGCCGACGTCGACTCCACGAGTCGGCTCATCGAGGATGAGAACCGACGGTTGGTTGAGTAACCACTTACCGATCGCGATCTTCTGCTGGTTACCACCACTCAGCGTGCTCGCCGGGACTTCGAGATTCGCGGCGCGGATGGTGAGGCTCTGGGCAACCTCTCGGGTTGCCTGGAGCTCACGAGACAGGCGGCGCCAGCCTCCCGGGCAGGTTCGTCGCCACGAGGCCATTGCGAGGTTCTCGCGAACGGACATCGAGAGCACGAGGCCCGCCCGCTTCCTGTCCTCGGGTACGAGAGCCATCCCCGCGTCCATCGCCGCCCGAGGCGAGGTCAGCCGGACCTCGCGGCCCGCAAGACGGACTGAGCCCGTGTAGGGCCAACGACCAAACAGCGTCTCCGCCAAGCTCGTCCGGCCTGAGCCGGCCTGCCCCGCGAGGCCGACGATCTCGCCCGGGCGAATCTGAAGGTCGATCCGAGACAGCCGGGCGGTCGTCAGCGATTGGACGTCGAGGATCGGCTCCGCGGTGGCGGGAACTTTCGTCAGCTCTTTGCCGAGCGGACGCTCGAAGATCTCGACTTGCTGACGTCCGACCATCATCCGGACCAGCTCTGGTTCGTCGACGCTCGATGTCTTGCGAACGCCGACATTGCGGCCGTCACGCAGAATCGTGACCCGGTCGGTCAGATCGAAGTACTCCCGGAGGCGGTGGGTGATGTAGACGACGGCCGCCCCGTGGCCCACGAGGGCCCGGATCATGGTGTAGACATGCTCGGTCTCGTCGCCTGTCAAGGAACTGGTCGGCTCGTCGAAGAGCACCAGTCGCGGGCGCCGACGTACAACCCGCGCGATCGCGAGCATCTGCTGTTGGTGCAGAGGAAGATCTCCGACCGCCGCTCGCGGGTCCATCGGCAGGTCCAACGCATCGAGTTCCTCCGCGGCGGTGCGGAACAGGCGACGCCAGTCGAGAAGCCCGAATCGGCGCGGGGCGCGTCTGTCCAACAGGTTCTCCGCCACCGTGAGCCTCGGCTGAACTAGCACTTCCTGAGCGATGAGTGCGATGCCGAGGTCGAGAGCCGCCGCAGGGGAGGTGAGAGTGACCGACCGGCCCTCGAACTCGATCCCGCCCGCGTCAGGGGCATGGCTGCCGGCGATGACTTTGAGAAGAGTGGACTTGCCAGAGCCGTTCTCTCCGACCAGACCGACAACCTCACCGGGACGGATGTCGAAGTCGACCTCGTCCAGGGCTTGGACTCCCGGGAACCGCTTGCTGATCCCACTCAGGCGCAGGAGCGTATCGGACTCGGAATTGCTGGCGGCCATGTTCAGTCCAGAGGGCAGGCGACGGCGTCCCGCTGTGCGGCTGATGCCTCGAGCATCGGCTTGTCACTTTCGACCATCGGCTGGATTCCGGTCGGAGCCATGTCACGGCCTTCGGCGATCCCGGCGACCCGGACAGCGATCGACGGCACCTTGTCCGCCGTCGCCCGGCTGATGCACTTGGGGTAGACGGTGACGAAACGCGGAGCTGACTCCCGCTTGGCCAGAGCAATCATGATGTTGACCATCTTCTGCTGCTGCTCGGGGATGCCCCAAACAAAGCTGTAGTCGATTGTCCCCTTCTTGAGGGCGTCGAGTCCGACGGCATCGGCGTTGTATCCAACGATCGTCAGCTTGTCCCGAACGCCGAGGTTCGTGGCCGCGCGAGAGGCCGCGACTGCATCCGTGTCACTGTAGGCCACGACACCGAGCACGCCGGGATGCTGCTGCAGCACCGCCTGAGCGGTGCTCAGCCCGCCCGCGATGTCGTCGGTCTTGTTGGCATAGGTGCCCACCACCGAGAGACGCCCGTCGCTGCACTTCTTCAGCTCCGAGTTGAAGCGGTTCTGCATGTCGAGGAGGTCCTGCTGCGGATTGCCGTAGGCGCCGTAGACCAACTGCCCCCCCTGGGGGTACTTCTCGCAGAAGAGTCGCGCCGCGTTGACGGCCGCGGTGAGCCGATCCTGATGGAAGGTGACCGCGGCACCCGTGAAGTTAGTCCGCTCTCCGGCGACGACCGGAATGCCGGCTGCCACAGCCCGTTTGCTCGGCGCGGTCATGACATCCGGCGACAGTGGGAAGAAGGCGACCGCGTCGGCCTTCCGGGAGACGATCTGGTCCATCGCCGTGATCATCGTGTTCAGCGGGTCGTCCGCTTTGGCCTCGACGACCATCGGCGTCGCACCGCATGCCTTTGCAGCTGCCTCGAAGGCGTCGTTGCCCGCCTTGCCGCCCGCATTGGAGCTCCACACACCGGCATACCCCAGCGTCAACCCCCGGCCGGCGGTGCAGGACGTGACCGGCCCCGCTCCGATGCCATCGAGCACCTTGTTGGCCGTGCCCGCCGACGCGGTCTGGTCAATCACGTTGCTCGAATCCTTGCCCCCCGACGTTCCACTGCAAGCCGACAGCGCCAGACCCAGCGCGGCCATACCCAACACGGCCACTCGCTTGTTCGATCGAATCATCGTTCCTCGGTTCCTCTATTCGGATGCGGTGCCCCGCGGTGAAAGCGCTTCAACGCGGCGGGCTCGGAGCTTGAGTCACCGCGACTACGGACTGGTCTTGGACCGACTGTGGCATCCCATCGCCGGTGTCCTGCATTACACTTTAGCGAATTGCATCCTATCTGTCAGTATCTGCATGAAATTTCTGTCGTCTTGAGGAGACCACCATGGTTCGTCCTTCAGCAAGTGCTCCGTTTCTTGCCAGGCCAGAGCTTCAGGGTTCGTTCGGCATGTGCGCATCGACCCATTGGGTGGGCTCCGCCGTAGCACAGGCGGTGCTCGAACGCGGCGGCAACGCGTTCGACGCCGCTGTAGCCGCAGGCTTCGTCCTTCATATCGTCGAGCCGCATCTCAACGGACCGGGCGGAGACATGGTCGCCCTTGTGACCCGGGCAGGGTCCACGCCGCAAGTCGTTTGCGGGCAAGGGCCCGCGCCCCGGGCCGCGACCATCGCGCACTACGCTGCCGAGGGTTTGGAATCCGTTCCTGGCTCAGGGGCGCTGGCCGCGGCCGTCCCCGGAGCCGTCGACGCCTGGCTGCTGATGTTGCGCGACTACGGGACATGGCGCCTCGGAGACGTCCTCGAGTTCGCGATCTCCTACGCCGACCAGGGCCAGCCCCTACTCGCCGCGGCGACGCGTGTCATCGCCGACGTGAAGTACCTCTTCCTCGAGTCATGGCCGACCTCTGCCGACCTGTGGCTGCCGGACGGACACGCGCCACAACCGGGCGATGCGCACTGCAATCCCGCGTGGGCGGCGACGCTTCGTCGACTGCGCGATGAAGCGACAGCGATGACCCGGGGAGCGGCCCGCGAGGTGGAGATTGACGCCGCCCGCGCGGTGTGGCGCTCGGGCTTCGTAGCCGACGCCGTCGCGTCATTCGTCGGCCTCTCCGCGCACCTCCACGCAGACGGGCGCATCCACCGGGGCATATTGGACAAGGCCGACATGGCGGATTACACCGCTCACACCGAAGACCCGGTGTCCCTGGGGTTTCGCGGCCACCGCATCTTCAAGGCCGGGCCCTGGTCTCAAGGTCCGGTGCTCCTGCAAGCTCTGGCGATCCTCGAGGGCTACGGCGACGACGAGCTCGACGTGGATACGCCGGGTGGCGTGCACCTGACGCTCGAGACTCTCAAGCTGGCCTTGGCCGATCGCGACTCTCACTACGGCGAAGGGCTCAGCAAGGTGGGCCTTCGGACACTTCTGTCGCCGGAGTACGCCAAGCATCGGCGCAGCTTGATCACCGACTATTCCTCGCGCGACTTCCGGCCCGGATCGGGCGCCGGGCTGTCGACTTACCGGCCACCGCTGCAGCTCGCGGGCGGCGATCGACACGCCGCGACCATCGGCGAACCAACGGTGCAGTGGAACGGTGAGACTCGAGGCGACACGTGCCATATCGATGTCATCGACCGTTGGGGCAACGCTGTGTCCGCGACTCCCTCTGGGGGATGGCTTCAGTCTTCGCCCACCATCCCGGAGCTCGGGTTTGCCCTCGGCACGAGACTCCAAATGACGCATCTCGACCCCGCCAGCCCCTCTGCGCTACGTCCGCGGGCGCGGCCAAGGACTACGCTCTCACCCACTGTCATCACCTCTCGCGACCGGCTCGTGGCCATGGGCACTCCCGGCGGCGACCAGCAAGACCAGTGGCAGTTGGTGATGTTGCTCCGGCACCTAATCGGCGGCATGAGTCCTCAAGCAGCAATCGAAGCGCCGATGTTCCACACCACAAGCGCCCCAGAGAGCTTCTGGCCGCGGACATGGACTCCGGGGGGCGCGGTCCTCGAGGCCCGCTTCGACCCGCGACTGGTCGCCGAGCTGGAGTCGCGCGGCCACAGAGTCGAGGTTTCCGGCCCTTGGTCACTCGGCCGGTTGTCGATGGTCCAACGCGACCAGATCAGCGGGAGGCTGACCGGGGCAGCCAATCCCCGAGGAGCGCAGGGCTACGCGGTCGGACGATGATCGGAGCGACCCTGAATCCGAGTTATCCTGCGCCGGTTGTCCCCAAGGGGTAGCCGAGCTCTTCGCTGATCTCCGAGAGAAACGATGGGTAGGGAAGTTGCGAGGGACGGACGTCTGCGCTCGCAATCACACCTCGCCGGCGCCAATGCTCTTTGCGAATTGCGATGCTGGTCCCCGCCTGGGTCTCGATGCCCACCAAGCCGGCTATCGCCCCCAGAGCCGTCCTAGCGCCGACCAGATCCTCAGCAGCCCACGCCGATGCCGCTTCGACGAGTGCGCGCGGGCGGCTGATTCCGGACGCCACTCCTCGCGCGCCGGCAACCAGATCCTCGATGAGGTTGCTGCCACCCAGGCCACTGAGCAACAGGAGGTCGGGTCGCTCCGCAGCCAGCCTCCGAATGCGTAGGAACGTCGGCGCGGCCTCGCACTTCACCCCCCGAATCGTCGCAACTCGGGCGAGCACCTCCAACAGGCTCTCGACCTCGATGTGGACCCCTGTCGAGTTCGGGTAGTCCTGCACCCACAGCGGCAAGCCGGTCGCCCTATGCGCGTCTGTGAACACCGACGCAACGACTCGGGGGTCTGGCGAGGACACGGGAAGCATGAGGCCGGCGAGGCGCGAGCTTCGAGGCGCGATGATCCCTCGAAGCTCCGCTGCTCGCTGGTCAGGGTCACTCGTCATGGCCGTTGCGACGACCGGCCGGTCGCCAGCGGCTTCGATGATCGCGTCCAAAGCATCCGCACGTTCTTCGCGGCTGAGGGCCGACGGCTCGGCGATCACACCCAAGGCGACGAGTCCGGACACGCCGTCGTCCACCATGGAGGAAACGTGTCGCCGCAGGGATTCATGATCGATGGCTGCGGCGCCCTTGTGGAAGGGCGTCAGCGCCATGCCCCAGACAGGAATCTGCGGCAGCGGTGTCTCAGGAGTGACCGCCTTCCCTTGAGCGGGGGTCGTGGACACCAAGAGCTCCGTTCGTTGTAGTGGATGCTATCTAGCTGTTCTTGCATCCTATATACTGGCGAGGAGCATCGTTCAAGGAGGACACATGCCGGACCAAAGCCGCAACCAAGCAGTAGGCACGGAACTGCTCTTCGAGAACGGAGTCGTCCGCGTCTGGCGGATGTTCTTGAGGCCCGGGGAGTCGTGTGCACCCCACATGCACGCGAACGATCACGTCCTCGTCTACGCGAACCCCTCCCTGATGGAAGCACGCGAGGCCGGAAGGGACGGCGTGATCCGTCAGCCCTCCGACGAAGGCTTTGTTCTTTACCGCGAGGTGGGCGCCGAAGGGCTGCCAGCCGATCACTGGGTCACCAACGTCGGCACCGAAGACAGCACTCACTACATCGTCGAGCTGCTGGGCACGAGCCGTGCGAAAGAGACTCAGCCGCCCGTGCACAATGCACGACTCATCCCCGGCCATGAGACCGACTGGTGACCGTCGCATCGGGCAGCGGCGACACCCGACCACGGAATTGAGCGCCCCTCTCGGTGGCGCTGGCACTCGAGCCTCGCTTGAAGCGCCCGAACAGGTCGCCCAAGCCCGGCCGGTCTTGGGCGTCAAGGCCGCTGTGGCCCCGAACCGGCTGGCTATCTACCCGCGGCCGAGATCACGTCGCTGCTCGAGCACGCCGCAGGTCGCCGCGGAACGCGGGACCTGGCACTGCTAACGACGTGGCTCGGCGCCGGCGTCGACTCGACCCAGGTCGCCACGCGCGCAGGCCACAGCGCCGCGGCCTGATGCGGGTCTATGCCTCGCCCTGCACGGCCACCAGCAGGCCCAGGCGATGCGACGGATCGAGGCCCTCACCGATGCCCGGGAAGGCACCGATGACTGAAACTTGGACCCGTATTGGACCCAGACAGCCGCTCGAAGCCCGATCTGGCCGGATCTGGCCGGACGAAGCAAACGAAGCCCTGGCTGGCGTTTCCGCTGGTCAGGGCCTCGTTTGCGCAGTTGGTAGCGAGTGAAGTGTGCTCGATCAGGACACACCGGACATGTGTCTCAAGACATCGACGAAACGTCGCGTCTCGGTAACCCTGGTCTCGGTCAAGACGGTCCGCAAGGGCCACGGGCTGCGCCCGAAATGCTTGACACGCCGGTCGGTCTCGGCGTGTCGGGCCCAGGGCCCCGCATGGCGTGGCCGGCCCCCACCCGGCCGTCGTCTACGCGCTACGACAGCTGGCTCCACCACATCGGCATCAGTCGAACCTATACCGGAACCTACGTCCTGCTCCTCGCCGAAGACCTCGACATCCGCATCGTCGACACCGCCACCGGCGAGCTCCTCCGCAGCACACCCTCGATCCCGCAAGACGCCTCAACAGGACAACACCAGAAACGGACAGCGGACCTACGTCTCCGCAGGTCCGCTGTCCGCGATGTCCTGAGACATCACATTCGTGGCGGTGAAGTGGTGGCGGGTGAAGGATTCGCACCTTCGAAGCTTCAGCGACGGATTCGCAGACGGAGTAAGGAGATTCCGCGATGAGGGCGGTCAACGCGAACCGTTGTTCGCTCGGACACGGATCGGACGTGAGACGCCCGTCTCAGGTACTGGATGAGCTCGGCCTAGCCCGCGAGTTCGAGGGCGGCCTCCGGCTGGATGCGCGCGTAGCGGCCGTCGTGGAAGAGGAGGGGGTCGGCGCCCGGCTGGGAGGTGTACGCCGCGACCTCGCCGAGGACGATGACGTGGTCCCCGCCGGGGAGTACGTCATGCACCCGGCAGGCGAAGGACGCCGTACTGCCGGTGAAGCGGGGACAGCCGTGCCTGTCCAGGGTGAAGCGCGTGCCCGCCAAGCCGGCAGATCCGTGCGGGCGGCCACGGCTGGCGAAGTGCGAGGAGAGGTCCTCCTGTGCCGAGGAGAGCACGCTCACCGCGAAGAACCCCGAGGAACCGATCGCGGTCAGCGTCCGGCTGCCCGTGGTCAGGCAGACCAGCACGAGCTGCGGCGACAGGGACACGGACGTGAACGAGTTCGCCGTGGTCGCGTGGAAGCCGCCGCGCGATGCGGTGGACACGACGGTCACGCCCGTGGCGAACCCACTCAAGGCGGAACGGTATGCACGCTGGTCCTGGCCCATCGATCCTCCTCGCGCTCGGTCAACAGGCCTGCTCGTGAACCACCGCACCCGCACCGGGTGGGCCATCGGTCGCGGTGACCGAGGCCAGCGGGCCAGCGGTGACCAGCCGGCGGACGAGCTCGCCGCCCCGCCCGTGGCCGACGAGGTGCACGGCGGTCGTGCCGGTCTCCGCCAGCGCGACCCGCAGGGGCGCCCACAGCAGCGCCGTGCCGGGTCTGCCGGGGACGAGCAGGACCGGGAGCGAGCGGTTGGCGGAGCTCTTCATGCCGTCACAGGAGGCGGCACGCCGGCGCGCTGATACGGGCCGGTCAAAAGCGGCCCGGGCGGTATCAGGGCGGTGCGTGGCGGCTCCTGAACGGCCGTTGGCAACGCCCACCACCCGAACCTTGAGGACGAGATATGACCGCGACGATCGGCAGCATCACCGACACCCCCATCGAGGCTGACCTCGAGGCAGCGCCCGGCCTCCTGGACGGCGCGATGTCGCTGGAGCTGACGCCGCAGCAGTGCAACCTGGAGTACTGGATCGGCGCCGTCGCGCAAGGCACGCTGCGGGGCCTCGCGAAGGGCGGCCACCGGCCCGAGACTCCCACCCCCGCCTTCATGCTCCAGGACGGCCCGCTGCGCCAGGCCCTCGTCGAGGAGTTCGCCTTCCGCTCCATCGCGGAGGAGAAGGCCACCCGTGCCCTGTCGTACCTCGTCCTGCACGCACCCGACATCGACACCATGGAGTTCTTCTCCACCCAGCTCCTCGACGAGGCCCGTCACGCCGCGGTCTTCCGCGGGCATCTGCTCGAGCTCGGGGTCGGCAAGGACGAGCTCATCGAGACGATCGAGCGGGTCGCCGACGAGGACGTCGCCCAGATCCTCGTCCCGCTCGAGGACTTCGGCCTGCCCCTGGGTCGCGACCAGGGCGACTTCATCGGCGGGGTGATCGTCCTGACGGTGCTCGTCGAGGGCGTCCTCGCGCCCGCTGCGGAGCTCAGCGAGCGCAAGTGGCGGCTGCTGAACCCGGCCGCCGCCGAGATCGAGCGCGCCGCGGGCGTCGACGAGATCCGCCACCTCACGGTCGGGAGCTCGATCGTCAAGCAGTATCTCGAGCAGCGGCCCGACGAGCTCGAGCGCGTCAAGGCGCTGATCACCCGCGGCCGCGAGCTTTGGGGCAGCCTCCCCGTGCTCGACATGATCCTGCGCCGCGAGCAGCTCTTCCAGCAGGGCATGGTCGAGCACGCGGAGCTGCTGGCCGACTACGAGATCGCCCCGGGCAAGCGCCTGCTCGACACGACCGCGGAGGAGCGGATGATGCTCGCCGCCACCTGGTCGCTGGAGATGCAGGAGAGCCGGCTGGCGTACATGGGACTGGCCTGACGATGGAACAGCGCATGGAAAGGGCCGCTCGGGCCCTGCTCGCCCATCGCTTGCGCGTCCTGGTCGTCTGGGCGCTGCTGTGCGTGGTCGGGGCCGCCTTCGCCGCCGGCCTGCCGAGCCGCATCGTCTCCGGCGGCGAGGCACCGAGCTCGGCCGACTCCGAGAAGGTGGCACGCGCGCTCGCCGACAGCCCGCTGCCCTCACTGTTCCTCGCCGTCCAGGTCCCCCAGGGGGCCTCCCCCTCGCTGCGCGACCGGCTCGCCTCCGAGGTGGCCGGCGCGGCCGCGAAGGTCAAGGGCGTCACCCACGTCAGCCCGATGCCCGACACGCCGGCGGTCACCGAGGACGGGTCGCGGGTCGTCGTGCTGAGCCTGTCCACCACCGGCGGCACGGACGGCGCCATCAAGGTCGCCCACGAGCTCGACGCCCACGCTGACAGCATCGCCCCCGACGGGACGAACGTGTACGTCGGAGGGTTCGGCGCCTACCGCGACCAGCTCACGGCACTGTCCCAGCACGATCTGGAGCAGGCCGAGCGGCTGGGCCTCCCGATCGTGTTCCTGGTGCTCCTGCTGGCCTTCGGGTCCCTCTGGGCCGCGACCCTGCCGCTGGTCATCGCGTTGTCCGCCCTGCTGATGGGTCTCGGAGCGGTCGGCGCTGCGTCGTTCGTGCTGCCGATGTCGGACTTCGTCACCAACTCCGCGTCGATGATCGGTGTCGCACTCGGGGTGGACTACGCGATGTTCCTGCTGCAGCGGGTGCGGGAGCTGACGCGCCACGGCGTCAGGACCGACGACGCGATCGTGGAGTCGATGCGCAGGACCGGCACGGCCGTGCTCTGGAGCGCGCTGACCGTCCTCGCCGCGGAAGCGACGCTGCTGCTGGTCGACAGCCGCTCGATCCGGTCCGCTGCGTTCGGCATGGTGATGGTGACCCTGTTCGCGGGCCTGACAGCGCTGGTCGTCGCGCCGGTGCTGATCTCGCTCTTCGGCCGCCGCGTCGCACACCCGCGCCACCACGCCGCGCAGGGTGTCTCGACCGCCCGCTGGCGGCGCTGGGCGATCCGTGTCACGGGACGGGGAGCCGTCTGGCTGGTGGCCAGCGCGGGCCTGCTGCTCACACTCGCCCTTCCTGTGCTCGGACTTCGCGACCACGTCTCGATCTCCGGAGCCTCGACCCTTCCCGCCCACTCGTCGGTGCGGCAGGCCTACGAGCAGGCTGCGCTGCGCTACGGCCCGACCGCGATGTCGCCGGTCACGGTGGTCACCGGCGCCGCGCCCGACTCCCTGAAGGCCTCGCTGGAGCGATCGCCCGACGTCGTCTCGGTCGACGCCGTGCCGCTGGGCGAGGGCCGGACGGCCCTCGCGGTCACCACCGAGCACGACCCCTACAGCGCGGCGAACCGCGACTTCGTGCAGGCACTGCGGGACAAGGCCGACGGCGACTACCTCGTCGGCGGAGAGACCGCGGCCTCGATGGACGCGACCAAGGCGATGTTCGACGGCCTGCCCCGGGTGGGCCTCGCCCTGCTCGCCGTCGTGGCCGGCGTGCTCCTCCTGGCCCTGCGGTCGGTGTTCCTGCCGCTCAAGGCGGTCGTGCTCGTCATGCTCTCCCTCGGTGCCAGCCTGGGCGCCCTGCTCCTGCTGACCAGCACCACGTGGGGGTCGGCGCTCATCGGCGCCGACGGTCCGGGCGACATCCACCCGATCGTGCCGATCACGATCGTCGCGGTGACGGTCGCCCTCGCGACCGACTACGAGGTCATCCTCATCTCCCGGATGAAGGAGGTCTTCGAGCGCACCGGCGACAACCGCGGTGCGATCGTGGACGGCGTCGAGCACACCGGGGGCGTGATCACAAGTGCCGCGGCCATCATGGTCGCGGTCTTCGTCGGCTTCGCGATGGCCGACCTCGCTCCCCTCAAGCAGCTCGGCGTCGGCCTGGCGATCTCGGTGGTCCTCGACGCCACCGTGGTGCGCGGCGTGCTCGTCCCGGCTGCGATGGCCGTGATGGGAGAACGGAACTGGTGGTGGCCGGGCCGGGCAGCGACGCAGTCGCAGACAGTCGTGCCGGAACAGCGTTCTCAGCGCGCCAGCCTCGAGGAAGTGGTCTCATGAGGACACCCGTAGGCACGACGTTCCGCGGCTGCCTCGTCGTCGCCAACCCGGCGGCCGGCAGCATCGAGGACGACACGGCCTCGTTGCTCGCGACAGCGCTGGCGCACTCGGGAGCGCTCGACGGCGCTCTCCGGATCGCCTACACCGAAGGCCCCGGCCACGCCGCGGCGCTCGCCGCAGACGAGAACGCCGAGCTCGTCGTCGCGATCGGCGGCGACGGGACCCTCAGCGAGGTCACCCAGGTCCTGGCCGGAACCGACCGTACGCTCTTCGCGGTTCCCGCGGGCAGCGGCAACTCGACCGCCCGCGCGCTGTGGGGGGACCGGTCGTGCCACGACGTCGCGGGCCTCCTGGCCCGAGGGCTGGTCCGGACATGGCAGATCGACCTGCTGCGCCTCGCCGAGCTCGACGTCGTCTCCGTGCTGGGCGCCTCCACGGGCTTCCTGGCGCAGGTGCTCGTCGACGCCGCCGGGTACGAGGGGGTGCTGTCCGGGATCGACCGCTACTACGCGGCGGCCGCCGGCCTCCTCGCGAACATGCCCGACTCCCCGACCCGCGTCACCGTCGACGGAGTCGTGCTCTGCGACGGGCCGACCAGCTCGGTCGCGATCGGAGGTGGGCGCCACCGGGCGCGCTCCTTCGAGTTCCTGCCACGATCGGTCCTCGACGACGGGCTGCTCGACGTCAGCACCATCGACCACCTGACCGGCGAGGCGACCGAGAAGGTCGCCGCCACCATCTCGACCGGCGACCACCTCCACCTTCCGGGCGTCACCTACACCCGCGGGCGGGAGGCGGTCGTCGAGCGCACGGACGGACGCGCCCTCGTCGCTGAGTTCGACGGCAACGTCGTCGACGTCGGACCTCGCCTCACCGCCACCGTGCTCCCCGGAGCGCTGAACGTCCTCACTACCGAAGGAACGTGAGTCATGACCATCGTCATCGAAGATCCCGCCCAGCCGGCCCATCCCGCCTCCGGGCCGGGCACCCTGCCCCGGTCCGAGTGGTCGAAGGTGGGTCCGGAGCACTGGATCGAGCTGCAGCGCCGCATCAGAGCGAGCGGTCTGATGGACCCGAAGCCGGCGTACTACTGGGCGAAGATCGGGTTCAACCTGGCGATGCTCGCCTCGTCCTGGGTCGCGGTCTTCGTGGTCGGCAGCTCGTGGTGGTTCCTCGCCGTCGCGGCGTACATGGCCTTCTGCTACACGCAGACCGGCTTCATCGGCCACGACATCGGCCACCGCCAGGTGACCCGCAGCCGACGCGGGCAGGACCTCCTCGGGCTGCTGCACGGCAACCTGCTGATGGGCTTCTCCTACGGCTGGTGGGTCGGGCACCACAACAAGCACCACTCGAACCCGAACCACCTCGAGAAGGACTCCGACATCGTCCGTCGCCGGGCGATCTTCATCCCCGACCAGGGCTTCGCGGAGAAGCGGCGCAAGCGCGGCACCCAGTTCATCGTCCGGCACCAGCACGTGCTGTTCTACCCCCTTCTGGCCACCGAGTCGTTGGGCCTGCGCACCGAGTCCCTCAAGGCGCTGCGGGCCAAGCTGCCGCGGCTCACCCGCACGGAGACCGCCCTGATCGTCACTCACCTCGCCCTCTACTTCGGCACGCTGGTGTGGGTCCTCGGTCCGGTCAAGGCACTGCTGTTCGTGCTGACGATGAACGCGATCTTCGGGATCTACATCGGCGCCGTGTTCGCACCCAACCACAAGGGGATGCCGATCCAGCTGCCCGAGGAGGAGTGGGACTGGCTGACACGCCAGGTCGTGACCTCGCGCAACATCCGCTCGTCCTACCTCATCGACTTCCTGTACGGCGGGCTGAACTACCAGGTCGAGCACCACCTCTACCCGGCCATGCCACGGAAGAGCCTGCGTCACGCACGACCGATCACCAAGGACTACTGCGCGGAGATCGGCCTGCCCTACCACGAGGTCGGCGTCGTGCGGTCCTTCACCGAGGTGATCGCGCACCTCTATCGCACCACGAAGTCCTACCAAGCGATCGCCGCGACCCGGAAGGCCGGATGACGATGACCGTGCTCGAGAACCCCCCGCACGTCGGACAGCTCCGGCCCAGCCAGACCGCGGAGATCACCTGCGCGCAGCGGGCCGCCGAGACCCTGCGACCGAGCGACCGCCGCCTCATCGACGACCCTGTGGCGCAGGTCTTCGTCACTCGCCCGCTGCGCCGGCTCATGATCCGCAACCGGCTCACATCCCGCATCACGCTGACCGTGTTCGACCGGCTCTACGGCGGCTTCATGGCGGTCGTCCTCTTGCGCAACAGGTGGTTCGAGGAGCTCTTCGCGGAGTCCGTGTCCGGCGGTGTCACGCAGGTCGTGAGCCTGGGCGCCGGCTACGACACGACGGCCTGGCGGCTCGACCTCGGCGGGGTCACGTTGTTCGAGGTCGACGCGCCCCCGACCCAGGACGTGAAGCGTGCCCTCACCCAGGGCCTGCAGCCTCGTGGCGACCTGCGCTACGTCGCGTGCGACTTCGAGACGGACTCGCTCCCCTCACAGCTGCTCGCCGCCGGCTTCGACCCCGCGAAGCCCGCGCTCTTCGTCTGGTACGGCGTGTCCTTCTTCCTCACCCCCGACGCGGTGCGCGCCACCCTGGAGGACGTGGCCGCGCTCGCGGCCGCCGGCAGCCGCTTCGCCTGGGACTACCTCGACCCTTCGGTCGTCGACGGCACGTCTCGCTACGGAGGCGCCCTCCGTGCCCGCGCTGCCGTGGCCAAGCGGGGCGAGCCCTACACCTACGGACTCACCCCTGACGGGGCCGAGGGGATCATGGAGGCGCACGGCTTCCGCGTCGAGGACAACCTCTCCATGACACAGCTGGCACGCCGCTACGGCGGGGAGCGCGGCTTCGCCTACAGCACCGACGACTTCTTCGGGATCGTCACCGGGGTGCGAGTGGAGGACGCGTCGTGACCCTCATCGAGCGCCTGTCGGCGTGGGCGTCGTCGGTGCGCCTCTCGGACGTCCCCGACCGCGTGGTCGCCCTGGCCGAGAGCCAGGTGCTCTCCCAGCTCGCCGCCGCACGGGCCGGGCTGCAGCACCCGCTGGGCCAGCAGCTGGTCAGCGGGCTCGGGCCGCCCTTCCGTGGGTCGGCCGTGCAGTCGGCCTACGTCCTCGCCGCGCTGACCTCCTGGCTGCACTTCGACGACACGGCCTACGCAGGGCACCTGTCGAACTCGACGGCGACCGTGCCGATGGCCTATGCGCACGCGCTCGAGCTGGACGGCGAGCAGCTGCTCACGGCGGTGGTCGTGGCCAACGAGTGCGCGGCGCGGATCGCGGCCGCCGCCACGCTGGGGAGGTTCCGGGGGCAGAACGCCGCGCACACGCACGTGGCCGGTGCCGTCGCCGGGCGTCTCGCGGCCGAGTCGGCACCGCGGGAGCAGTGGGTGGACGCGCTCGGGCTGGCGTTCAGCCTGCCGCCGTACCCGTTGCTTCCCGCCTTCTTGAGCAGCGACGCGAAGACGCTCAGCGCCTCGGTGCCGGTGCGGCTCGGGCTGGACGCCTGCGACGCGGCAGCCGCGGGGCTCCGAGGGCACGCCGCGATCCTGGAGGACCCGGACGGTTTCCTGGCCCGGTTCGCGACGGTGCCCCTGCCGGAGGCGGTCGACCTCGACCTGGGCGTGCGCTGGCACACCGACTCCCTGTCGTTCAAGGTGCACCCGGGTGGCCCCGGGCTCGACGCAGCGGTCGACTGCGCGGCGGAGCTCGTGTCCCGGCTCGGGATCCTCGAGGAGTCCGACATCGCCTCGGTGGTGGTGGAGACCTCGCTGTACACGATCGTGGTCGAGCAGCGGGCCTGCGCGTTCGTCGAGGGGCCGGGCTCGCCGGTGCACGCGTTGGTGTTCCACACGCCGTACGCCGTGGCGACGATGCTGCTCACGGGGTCCTTCTCCTGGGCCGACCTCGCGCCGCCCCTGCTCGACGACGACGCCCGCTGGGCCCTGGCCGCGCGGGTGCGGCTCGAGCACGACGAGGCGATGACGCGCGAGTCGCTGCTGTGCGAGGTGCCGTTCGGCGAGGCTGTGCGACAAGCCGGACCGCGCGCCGCCACGTGGCTCTCGGAGGTCGGTGGCGACTGGCTGGTGGACCTCGTCGGCACGCCCCCGCCGCCCTCGGCGACCTTCGACGGCGTGGCGAAGGCGACCCCTGCGCGCGTGGTCCTCACGCTCACCGACGGGTCGGTGCACACCGAGGAGCGGTCGATCCCGGTCGGTGCGACCGGAGACCCGTCACGCGACGACCATGCCGCGCTCGTCCGGGACAAGTGGCTCTCGGTGGGCGGCGAGGAGAAGGTCGCCGACCTCGCCCTGTCCCTGAGGACCGCCTCGCCCTCCGACGTACGCCTCATGCTGGACACCGCCCTCTAGCGAAGCCAGGTCCCACCTCGGCCGCCTCGGCGCGCTCTGCATCTCCGGTTCAGGAGAGGTGCGGAGCGCGCCGAATCTGTTGTCCAGCTCGAACTCTTCACGTGCCCCTGGGTATCACGGGCCCGCCGGGCGTCTCCTCGACATGCGACGTAACCACTTCCGAGGAAGCAGCAACGACATGCCCGTCATCGACGAAACCGTGACCATCCCCGCCCCCGTGCCGACCGTGTTCGCCTACCTGGTCGAAGGAGAGAACCTGCCGGCGTGGGACTCCTCGATCACCGAGTGCACCCGCATCGCCGCCGGCCTGCACGGAGACATCTCCGTCGGGACCCGCTACCAGGGTGTCAGCAAGATCATGGGCAAGAGGTTCCCCTGGACCACCGAGGTCGTCGAGCTCACCCAGGACCAGAGTGCGACCAGCCGCAGCGTCGAGGGCTCGCTGACCTTCACCGCGACGTACGAGGTCGCGGCCGTCGCCGGCGGCACCCAGGTCCGCTACCTGCTGCGGGCCGAGTCCGGCCTCGGCGGCGCCTTCGGCAAGGTCATGGAGCCATTGGTCGAGAAGGCGCAGACCAAGGTCGTGCGCGCCAACCTGCAGAGCCTCGTCGCGTCCTTCACGAAGGCGGCCTGACGTGACCCGCACGATCCTGCTCACCGGCGCCTCAGGCGTCGTGGGCCAAGCGCTGCTGCCCCGCCTGCTGCAGAGCGGCGACCGGGTCATCCCACTGGTCCACCGGAACCCGGTCGCGAACCACGGCGTCTCCAGCCTGCACGGTGACATCGCCGCACCGACGCTGGGACTGTCCGAGCACGACCACGCGGAGCTCGCGCGGGAGGTGGACGTCGTCGTCCATGCGGCCGCAGTCACCGACTTCAACCGGGCCGATGGGACGCTCGAGGCCACGAACATCGAGGGGACCAGGAACATCGTCGCGTTCGCCGAGGCTGCCGACGCCCTGCTCTACCACGTGTCCACGGCGTTCGTCGGGGTCGGCAACACCGTCGGGCGCGGCGAGGGCGCAGCCGGCTACGCCGCCTCCAAGGCGCAGGGCGAGGACGTCGTACGACGTGCCCGGGTCCCCCACGTCATCCTGCGGCCGAGTGTGGTGATCGGCGACGCCACGACCGGCGAGATGTCGACCTTCCAGGGGCTGCACCAGGTCGTGCAGGGGCTGTTCAACGGCCTGGTGCCGATCATCCCCTTCGACGCGGCGTGGCCGATCGACTTCATCCCCAACGATGTGGTCGCCGACTGCATCGCCACGGTCGTGGAGAAGCGGGTCACGGAAGGGGAGTTCTGGCTGACCGCCGGTGACCGCGCCCTGCGGCTCGACGACGCGATGGACGTCGCCGTCGCGTGGGCCCACGAGTGTGGCGTCATGGTCGACACCCCGCGGTTCGTCACCCCGGACATGTGGGACCGCCTGATCGCGCCGGTGTTCCTCGACGAGCTGCCGCCCTTCATCGCCAAGTCGGTGACGCGGATGCTGGAGTTCTTCACCACCTACCTGCAGGACGGCCGGACCAAGCCGAGCAGCCTGCGCGAGCTCGAGGCCCTCGGCGCGATGCCGTTGCCCGACCAGCAGGAGTCGCTCGCCGCGAGCCTGCACTACTGGGCCGACGTCAAGGGCCACCACCAGTGTGGGACGAGCAGGAGCGCGGCGTGACGAACCTCGACCGCGACCTGGTCCTCGCCAGGTACGCCCAGCACGTCAACTCCTCCCTCGCCAACATCGCCCGCATGGTCTCGACCCCGGTCGAGACCCACGCCGACGGCGCCTACGTCCACGGCAGCGACGGCAGGACCTACCTGGACTGCGGCGGCTTCGGCGTCTTCCTCCTCGGCCACTCCCACCCGAAGGTCACCGAGGCCGTACGCCGCCAGCTGGACCGGAATCCCCTGGCCACCAGGCTGTTCCTCAATCCCGAGCTTGCCGAGGCTGCCGCGGACCTGGCATCCGTCGCCCCCGACGGGCTGGACAAGGTGTTCCTGACCAACTCCGGCGCCGAGGCGACGGAGGTCGGCATCAAGCTCGCCCGGCTGGCCGGCAAGAGCCGCGTGATCGCGACCGACGGCGGCTTCCACGGCAAGACGACCGGGGCGCTGAGCGTGACCGGCCGGCCGCAGTACCGCGACCCGTTCGGGCCGCTGCTTCCCGGCGTCGAGTTCGTCGCCTTCGGAGACGTCGCCGCGCTGGAGGCGACGATCGGGCCCGACGCGGTCGTCCTCCTCGAGCCGGTCCAGGCCGAGGGCGGTGTGCGGGTGCCGAGCCCCGGCTACCTCCGTGCGGTGCACCGGCTCTGCTCCGCGCACGGGGCGCTGCTCATCCTCGACGAGATCCAGACGGGTCTGGGCCGGCTCGGCTCCTGGTGGGGCGCGGACCGGGAGGGCGTGTCCCCCGACGTCCTGCTGACCGGGAAGATCCTCGGTGGCGGCGTGATGCCGGTCGGTGGCGTGGTCGCCACCGCCGAGGTGTTCGCACCGCTCGACGCCGACCCCCTGCTGCACTCGAGCACGTTCGCCGGAAGCCCGCTGGCGAGCGCCGCAGTCTCCGCGACGATCAGGGCCCTCCACGAGGAGGGCCTCGTCGAGCGGGCTGCCGAGCTCGGTCCGCGCATCCTCGAGATGACCCGGGCCGCGGTGGACCAGCACTGTGGCCACCTCGTGTCCGAGACCCGCGGGGAGGGGCTCCTCATCGGCGTGGACTTCCACACCGCCGAGGCCGCCACCGAGTTCCTCATCGCCCTGCTCGACGAGGGCGTCATCCCGTCGTACTCCCTCAACTCCAGCAACGTCCTGCGGCTCACCCCGCCGGCAGTGCTGACCGACAGCGACCTGAGGCGGCTCGAAGGGGCCTTGGACCGAGCGGCAGCCACGCTCGGCCACACGCTCCCCGCCGCCGCGTGACGCAGCACCCCACCCTCGGCAAACCCGTGTGGAACCCGCGTAGAACCCGCGTAGAACAAGGAGAAACCAGCATGCGCATCATCGAGCTCCTCATCGACGTCCCTGGCAGGACCGCCGTCGAGGTGTACGACGCCCTCGCCGACTTCGAGCGCTACCCGGACCTCGCCGAGGCCGTCAACAGCGTCGACGTCACCCGGGTCGCCGACAACGTCACCCGCTCTGCCTGGGAGGTGAAGTTCCGCAACGGCCTGCTCCGATGGGTCGAGGAGGACACCTTCGACGCCGACGCGAGGACCATCGCGTTCCGCCAGCTCGAGGGCGACGTGGCCGTCTTCGACGGCTCCTGGCACTGCCTCGACGAGGGCGAGGACGCCCGGATCGCCTTCCAGGCACGGCTCGACATGGGCATCCCCAGCCTTGCCGACGCGCTGGAGCCCATCGCTGCCCGCACGCTGGTGGAGAACACCGTCGCGATTGTGAACGGCCTCCTCGGCGGAGCCGTCCTGCATGACTCGACCGTGACCAGGCCGGCTGAGAAGGCGGTCGCATGATGACGCTGATGAAGCGCGAGCGGGAGACGCTCGAGAGCTTCCTGCCCGGCCTGGACAAGTACCTCGCCGACCGCCCCCTCGAGGAGCTCGAGGCCCCCGGCAACGGCGCGCTCGAGGTCTTCCGCGAGGTCGGGGGACCGGCCCTCATGGTGCCCGCCGAGCTCGGTGGCAAGGGCGCGACCCTCGTCGAGGCCGTCCGCATCCAGCGCGCCGTCGGCAGCCGTTCCCCGAGCCTCGCCGTCGCGAGCACGATGCACCACTTCTCGGTCGCCTCGCTCGTGGAGCTGACCGCGATCGGCGAGGGCTTCGAGTGGGCCATGCTGACCGCGATCGCGGAACAGCAGTGGCTGCTGTCGTCCGGGTTCGCCGAGGGGAAGCCCGGACAGCACATCCTGTCCCCCGGCATGAGGGGCGCGGCGGTCGAGGGCGGGATCCTCGTCAACGGCGTGAAGAAGCCCTGCTCGCTGACGTGGTCCATGCACCTGATGTCGGCGAGCGTCGCCGTCGCCGATCCCGACGGCGGCCCGGACCGGCTGGCGGTCGTCCTCATCCCCGCCGAGTCCGAGGGCATCGAGCGCACGAGGTTCTGGCAGTCGCCGGCCCTTGCCGGCGCGGAGAGCGACCAGGTCACACTGACCGACGTCCTCGTCCCTGACGCGCTCGTCTTCTACCCGGAGGACGGCGACCACATGGACCCGATCCAGTCACGGGGCTTCGTGTGGTTCGAGCTCCTCGTCTCCGCGTCGTACCTCGGAGCTGCCACGCGGCTGGCCGAGCGCGTCCTGCGCGAGAACCGCGGCTCTGCCGAGGACCGTGCGAACCTCGCCATCGAGCTGGAGGCGGCCATGGCGTCGCTGGAGGAGGTCGCCCGGTTCTCCGAGGCCACCGACGACAACGACGAGCTCCTGGCCCGTGCGCTGTTCGCCCGCTACGCCACCGAGGGAACCATCGAGCGCGTGGTGATGGCGGCCTCGGCGACCGCCGGAGGCATGGCCTTCATCGGTGGCGGTGAGGTGGCCTACCTCCTCGCAGCCACCCGCGCCCTGGCCTTCCACCCACCATCCCGTGCAGCAGCCGCCGGCCCGATCGCGGCGTACCTCGCCGGCGAACCGCTGGCCTTGTAGAGGAAGACGACCATGGACTCCCACAACCTGTTCTTCACGCGCGCGACGTCGTACTGGCTTCGCGCGGAGTACGCCCTCGCCCTCACCGTCGGCATCGTCCTGGCGGTCCTCCACCTCGGCGACATCCGCTGGCTGCCCTTCATCGCACTCTTCCTCTACATCGACCTGATCGGCTACCTCCCCGGAGCCATCGCGTTTCGCAGGTCGAAGGACGGCCAGATCCCGCTGGTCTACTACCGGCTCTACAACGTCATGCACTCCCACCTCAGCGCCGCACTCGTCGCCGGGGTCTGGTGCCTCGTCGCCGGCCCCGAGTGGGCGCTGCTCGCCCTGCCCATCCACCAGTGCGGCGACCGCGCGATCTTCGGCAACTTCCAGAAGCCCTACGGCCTCTCCTTCGAACCCGCGACCCACCCCGCCTACCAGGAGCTCGTGAACAGCTATGACCACCCTGCCCCTGCAGTCCCCAGCCACGCCCGCGCAGCTGCTTGAGAGGTACGCCGACAACCCGTCGGCCTACCTCGCTCTCAACGAGGGGACGCAGCACTTCCGAGCCCCCGGCATCGACGGCCTGGTCGCCTACCGGCCGGCCGGCCGCCGTACCCTCGTCCAGCTCGGCGGCGTCTTCGCGGCGCCGGAGGACCGAGACGCCCTCCTGGCCGCGTTCGCTGCGTTCGCGAAGCAGCAGCGCCGGCGCATCGTCGCTGTCCAGCTGCTCCGTGACGATGCGGAGCTCTATGCCGGCAAGGGCTTCGTGGTGAACCAGTTCGGCGCGAACTACGCGCGAGCGCTCGCCGGGTTCGACCTCAAGGGCAAGAAGCACGTCTCCCTGCGCAACAAGATCTCTCGCGCCCGGCGAGCCGGGGTCACGGTCACGGAGAGCCCCTACACCCCCCAGCTCCAGCAGGAGCTCGAGGCTGTCGACGCCGTCTGGCTGAGGTCCAAGGGCAAGCACGTCAAGGAGCTCCAGCTGATGGTCGGCCAGGTCGGCGGTGAGGCTCAGAGGCAGCGGCGCCTCTTCGTCGCCCGCGACGAGGGTGGCCAGGTTCTGGCCTACCTCTCCTTCTCCCCCGTCTTCGGGAGTCGCCCCGGCTGGCTGCACGACCTCTCACGGCGCCGGCCCGACGCGCCTCCCGGGGTGCTCGAGCTGCTCGTCGTCACTGCCGTGGAAGCCTTCCACGGAGAGGGGGCAGGCTACCTCCACTTCGGCATGACACCCTTCACCAGCCTCGACCCCGCCCACGAGGTCGAAGGCGCAAGTCCGCTGACGACCCGGATCATGCACCTCCTCGCCGACAAGGGCTCAGCCATCTACCCCGCGGCCGACCAGCTCGCCTACAAGGAGAAATGGGCTCTGGACCTCGTCGAGCCGGAGTACATCGCCTTCCAGAAGCGACTCACGCTGCGCGCACTGGTGGCGCTCCTGCGGGTGACCAACTCGCTCTAGATCTCACGCGGCTGGCGGAGTGACGCTTCCCGCGATCGCCTTGATCTGGGCCGGGCAGAGCGTCGCCGTCCTCATGCCGGTCGACGCGTCGAGCCTGCACGGTCGGCAGGCACACGCGACGAGGCAGATCGAGGCCCTCGTCGAAGTGGCCGAGGATGGCGAGTAACAGAGCTGGGACACGTCGGGACACGGAATCCCGCCCGGATCTCGCCGACACATCCGAACAGAGCAAACGAGGCCCTAGCCAACGTTTCCGCTGGCCAGAGCCACAATTCCCCAGTCGGTGGCGGATGAAGTGTGCTGGATCAGTACATCCCGGACCCATGTCTCAAGCCATCCTGGACAGCCTGTCTCAAGGCATCGACGACACGCCTGGTCTCGGTCAAGAAGGTCCGAAGGGCCACTGGCTGCGCCCACAATGCCCGACACGCCGGTCCGTCTCGGCGTGTCGGGTCCTAGGCCCGCATCGCGCGGCCCTCGGTGCGGCCGACCGCACGCCCCACCCGGAGGCCGTCGTCCCACGCGCTACGACAGCTGGCTCCGTCACACCGGCATCAGTCGAACCTATGCCAGAACCTACAGCTTCGTACTGGCCGAAGACCTCGACAGCCGGGTAGTCGTCGCGTCCGCCTCCGGAGCGCACCCCCGATCCTGCAA